>JBKQLG010000271.1:0-26917 GCA_052147235.1 Occallatibacter sp. | reverse complement strand
CTGAAAGATTTGGCGCGGGCCGTGCGGGACCCGGCTAGATGGGCAAAAGAGACCCGCGCCAAAGTTGGTTAGCTTGCTGCTACGTTGTACTGCTGAATTGCTTCCGAGCGGCGGACACGTCCGTCCGTCCGGCGGTAGGTCAAGAGCTGGAGCTGTCCCTGTGTTGCAAGGGGCTGGTCCAGAATCTTGACGTTGATCCCCGAGCCGCCACGATCACCAATGACGTACCCGAGTTTGAAATTGCCAAAGAGGACCGGAGCGGCTCCCCGTGCGGCGGTGGGCATACTTGCGGAGAAGGACACCGGGTAACCAAACAAGAAGTCTTGGCCGCCCTCACGGGTCCATGCGGGGTTGAAGAGGTTGGCCTGGACCTGTGCCTTTCGGATAATGATGCCCGTTCCGCGTGACATCAAGAAAGCCGCGCCCTGGTGGTATGTGGTTTTGAGGCTTCCGATGAGGTCCAGAATCCCCGTGATGCTCACAAGGTTGCCGCTGGCGTCCGGCTCTTCAGTTGTGCCGGTGCCCACGTTCCCAATGAGTCCCTGTGCTTGGCTGGTGCCCGTGCCGTTGACGTAGAGATTCTCTTCAAACAACTGCTGAGCGAGAATCATGTCCGTGACAGCAAAGGCGCTGAAGGTGGGCACATCTTGGGCCAGTTCCCATGAAATAGTATTCACCACGCCCGCCATGTACGCGGACAGTGTGAATTGGCCCAAGGTGGGGTCCGATTCTGAAAACGTGGTGGTTGTCGCGCCGGACTCCGCCTTCAGCGCCGCCGTTGCGAAGGTCAATTGCGTTGGGACCTTCACGTCAGAGGTGGTTGGGATGACGGTTGCCAACTGGCGCACCGCCATTTCGTTGGGTGCCAGCGGGACAATCTGGTTATCAACCACGATGGGCACAACGTAGCCGCCCGATGACCCCGCGCCCTCATAAAGCGCGGCGCTGATTTCCTTGCCGCCGGAGGCAACGTAGGAGAAGAAGCCCTCCATGTAGTCCGCATTGAGTACATGCTTGGGCGCTTGCATGGACAGAGGGCCTCCGGGGACACCTCCCGAGAGCAACGCCGCTCCCCCGACGCGGTTAAAGGCGGTGGAGAGGGTGTTCTTCGCCTGGATTGCCTCGATTTGAGGGCCAAGCACCTTCGTGGTGAGGAGGCATTGCTCCACATCCGCTTGCTCTGCGGGCGTCAATTCGCGCTTTGCGCTTTCGGCAAGAGTGATAATCGTATCTGCCTTGTTGAGCGCGTGTGTGTGTGCTTTCCGCATTTCAAAAAAATTCATGGTGTTGTCTCCTTCTTGCGGTTGGGCATCGTGTCTCCCCACACAATGCAAGGCGCGTCCACTAACCCCGTGCTGAGGCAGTCCCCGCGTGCGGCCCCGGACCCTTTCATCCGAGTGCGGTTTACATCTACGGCCCTAGCTCCACCGCTGTAGAGCCTTACCGCGCCGTCTCCACCGCACGTACTGTGGGCGCTATCGGCGTTGGTCCAAGCCCTTTCACCTGGACAGCAAAACTCTTGGGCGGCGGGGATGAGTCACCGCCCTCACGCGCACACGGGGCTTGTGTCATCCGTTGCGCGGGTCCTCAATGGCGTGGAGGCGTTCAATCCACGCGGCGGAGTCATCGGGCGGCCTCAGCCGCACAGATTCCCGTTGTGCGAAAGCAAGAGCCGCGTGCATCATCGTGACGGCGGCGTCCGGCGTTGACTCGCACTCCGCGCCCGGCTGCCCGTCCCTGTTGATCGAAAGCACGCCCGCATAGGTGTAGCCCCGGCTCCGCGCCTCCGCCAATTCGATTGGGTCTAGCTCCCCGTCCCCGTCCAGGCGAATGAGCATGAAGTCCCGGCCCGCCCCAAGCACCGCAACGCTGACTTCGCTTTCCGAAACCAACCGCTCTACCGCGTCAATAGCTCTCATTCCGCCCCTCTCCGCTTCACCACTTTCACAACCTTACTGCTATACTGGAAACATGAAACGTGACAGCGTACAAACCGTTACATTGCCGGTGCTCGTTAAGGCGGATAGCGCGAAGGAAGCCGATGGGTGGGGTACATTCCTCCCCGCCGAATTTGAAGAGAGTTGGTTTATCCGAGTGGTCACGCCGGATGCTGCTAAGAATTGGCTTCGGAGCAACGCGGGCCGTGAGGACACGGCCCTCTATATCGGCGCTAGTCAGCTCAAGGGCGCGTATGACGCAAGGGATGAATACGTGCTTCGACAGGCTTACGAGAAGTTGCAACCCTACGTGCGCGGTATCCCGTCACCCGAACCAATTGAGGTCAAATTAGGGACCACCAAAAATGGGATGAAGATCGCTCTCCGAAAGGGCGGACAAAATCTAAGCACCGCCCGTGATGCGTATTCCGGCCTTATGACCGCGATTTTTCAGAGCGCCCGGTTTGTGATGTGGTTTTCAGAGAAGGATGGCCGATTCTTGCCCGCTCTGTATTGTCCTGATTGGAGGACCGCCGCGTTCGTTGTGCTGTTTATGGGGCGCGTCCGCGTGTGCCCGAAATGCAGTACGGTTTTTGTCCCGTCAGCCGGTAACGTAGACTACTGTACCCCGGCGTGCCGTGAAGCGCACCGCGTGGCCCGATTCCGTTGGAGGGCAAAGCGGCGGGAGGAAGAGGCAAAGAAGCCGGTCAAGAAACAGCGGAAGGCCGGGACGCGCTGACGGAGAGTGCCCACGCGGGTACACCTCAGTGGTTGCGTGCGGGCGTGCGGTGTAGCCATTTAGAATCGACTGCAACGCCCTTTGCAGGAAGCCCGCCCCATGCCGATCAATGCAGACAAGCCGCACCTTTGGAAAGCCGATACGCGGGCGTCCGTGGACCAATTCAACGAGTGGTTTATGGCCTACGCTCCGAAAGCGTACCGGGACACGCGGGGCAAGACGGTTGAGCACGTAGCACGCGGCTTGGTTGCGACTGAGGACCTCACCCGGATTACCACTGAAATCATCCGAGAGTCCCCGGCCATCCTGCCCACCCTTCGCATGTCCACATGCCCGCCGCTTGCCCGTGACCGGCTCATAGGGCTTGCCTATTCCAGCAAGAACCTTGTGGGGTGTCTTGAAGAGGGCAAGCTACCGCCGCAACTCTCCACCGAGCTACTCAACGAACACTTGGGGAGAATTGCGGGCATTATCTCCAGGATGCTTGACGTGGACATTTTCCCGTGGCTTGCTGAGAAACGCCGCCCAACAGAGGAAGAGCGGTATCGGTCCTCTACCATCGTGGCTGACCGGCTGTGCGGGGCCGTGGCTGACCCTATAGTCAGAAACGCGCAAGAGAAGCGCCAACTCGCCTTGATTGAGAAGTACCTCACGGAGCGCGGCTACAAACTCAAGGCGCACCCGGCGGGTCAACCTCTTGACCGGATGGACCCCGGCACATTCAAGTTCCGGCTCAACGTCAAGGTTAGAAACTCTCAGACGAATGACAAGGCCGTCAACATCCCCGTTGACGCGGTAATCCAGCCGATGACGGCCACACTCCCACACTTGCCCGTCCTCATTGAAGCCAAGTCAGCCGGTGACTTTACGAACGTCAACAAGCGCCGCAAGGAAGAGGCCGTCAAGATAAGTCAGCTCAAGGGCGCTTATGGTGAGCAAGTTATCTTTGTCCTGTTTCTATGCGGCTATTTCGATGCGGCGTATCTAGGCTATGAGGCCGCCGAAGGCATTGACTGGATATGGGAGCACCGCATGGAAGATCTAGACCAACTAGGCTTTTGAGCTATGACAACCGCCGCACACATTGTCGAAGAAAGGCGCTTGGTTGAGCAAGTCCGGCTTGACGGCCTCAAGAGCGCGGCGGAGCGGAATAAGTGGGGACAGTTTGCCACGCCCTCACCGCTTGCTGTGAGTCTTGCCCGCCATGCCCGCGCCCTCATGGGGAATACGCGGGTGCGCTTCCTGGACCCGGCCATTGGCACGGGGTCATTCTTTTCCGCGCTCTTGGATGTTTGCAAGCCGGGGGAGATTGCGGAGGCGTCCGGCGTGGAGCTGGACCCGCTCTTCGTGGGCGCGGCCCGTGGCTTGTGGGAGGGCCACGGCCTCAATATCGTGCATGGGGATTTTACAGAGCTGGAGCCGCCCGCCGGACGGTTTAACCTCGTGCTCACCAACCCGCCCTATGTCCGCCATCACCACCTCAGCGGTGAGGACAAAAACCGCCTCAAGGTGCAACTCGCCCGGTCACTGCAAATGACAATCAGCGGCTTGGCCGGGTTGTATTGCTACTTTCTGTTGCACGCCCACGATTGGATGGAGGACGGCGGCCTTGCCGTGTGGCTCATCCCCTCAGAGTTCATGGACGTGAACTATGGGGCCACTCTCCGGCGCTATCTGAGTGAGCGGGTGACGCTGCTACAGATTCACCGCTTTTGCCCAACGGATGTGCAATTCACGGATGCGCTTGTGTCCTCCGCCGTGGTGATATTCCGCAAGGCCGCGCCGCCTGGAGGCCACACCGTCAGATTCTCTTTCGCCGGACCCATTGACAGCCCCGAGCATGAAGCCTTGGTCCCGTTGGACGTGGTGCGGGACTCACGGAAGTGGACACAGTTTCCCGCCACTACCGCCGTTAGGGACCGGGACGTGCTCAATCTCGGGGACCTCTTTGCCATCAAGCGGGGCCTTGCTACCGGGGACAACGGCTTCTTCATCATGGATGAGGGCCGGGTGAGGGAGTGGGAAATTCCGCAAGAGTGTTTGAGGCCGATACTACCCGGCCCGCGTCACTTGACCGGGGATGTTGTGGAGGCACTCCCGAGCGGTGGACCCGATGTGTCCCCGCGCCTCTACTTGCTGGACTGTCACGAATCAGAGGACCGCGTGAAGGCCGCGTGGCCCCGCCTCTACGAGTATTTGCAGCGCGGGAAAGCGGAGAAGGTGGACACCGCGTATCTCGCTACGCACCGCGCCCGGTGGTACTCGCAAGAGCAACGCCCACCCGCGCCGTTTCTATGCACCTACATGGGCCGCTCCAGGAACGGCAAGCACCCATTCCGCTTCATCTGGAATCGGTCCCAAGCCACGGCGCACAACGTCTATCTCATGCTCTATCCCAAGGGGCCGTTGCTGGACGCGCTCACAGCGGACCCGGCGCTTGCCGGGCGGGTGTTTGAGGCGTTGCAAGGCATCACGCCCGCACAGCTCTTGTCTGAGGGCCGCGTCTACGGCGGCGGGTTGCACAAGGTAGAGCCGAAGGAACTGGCACAGATTCCCGCACAGCCGATACTTGACGCCATTGACGGCGCGGTGCGGGTGGAGCGGCAACAGTGTCTCTTTGCGTAGCTCAAAGGCCGTGGGCGGGTTTCCCACCCTCCACACAAGCCGGGTCCAAGATTGTGCTAATTTGTGCTACGGATACGGACATGCTGATCTTTGCGAGCATCGTGAGCATTGTCGAATCTGTAAGTTACAGATTCCATTGAGTGCGTTTGGGTTCGACTCCCGCCGCCTCCACCAATCTGATGTAAGGCGCACAGGCCACTGTGTGCTCCGTTCAGCTTCCGCGTACAACTTCATTTTCAAGCGTTCCGATCGGGTCGATGGTGATGCGAATTCTATCTCCGCTTGCAAGTGTGAAGGAATTCGGCGGGACGATTCCGGTTCCCGTCATCAGGAATGCGCCGAAGGGAAAGCTGTTATCGCGGAAGAGATATTCAACGAGAGTGGCTGGCGCGCGCTTCAACTCGGCAAGCGTAGTGGCGCCGGAAAATTCCGTGCGGCCATAGCGCATGATCTCCAGGCTGATAGGTGTGGGGGCTGGCAGCGGCTCATTGCTAACGAGTACGCAGGGTCCCAAGGCGCAACTTCCGTCGTAGACCTTTGCCTGGGGAAGATAGAGCGGGTTTTCTCCTTCAATGTCGCGCGAGCTCATGTCATTTCCGGCGGTATAGCCTATGATCTGGCCGCGATGGTTGACGAGCAGCGTGAGTTCCGGCTCTGGAACCGACCACGTTGCATCCTTGCGAATGCGCACATAGCCTCCGGGGCCGGCGACGCGATGTGGCGTCGATTTGAAGAAGAGCTCGGGGCGCTCCGCTGAATAGACGCGATCGTAAAAGTCGCCTCCACCCGCGGTTTTCGACTCATCCATGCGCGCACTGCGGCTGCGGTAGTAGGTGACGCCCGCGGCCCACACTTCCTGGCTGCCGATGGGCGCTTCGATCTTAGCCGAGGGAAAATCCTTCGCGGGCTCGCCCTTATTAACGATGGAGAGCATATACCCATGCAGATCGTCGTGCGCCACGAGCGCATCCCAGGAGGGCTCGGGAAGATGAAAGTAACTTCCGGCTTCTTCCACATAGGGTCCGTTACTGGTGCGGTAAAGTTTCACGGTTGCTCCTTCAGTTGCGAGACGATCTTGTCCACGTCATAAACACAGCCTCCCCAGACACCCCCGCTGGCATGAACCAGAGCGGCCCAGAGACGGGTATCGTCTGGCAGTTGAGGATGAGGACGCAGATCCGCGCGGGGCTTGCGCTGCGCCAGACGACGCGAGCCTTCCTCGGCGCCGAAGATCTCCTCCGCGTCTCCCACGAGATGGAGAGAGCCGTTCAGCGATTCGCGATCGATGACAATTTCAATCCGGTCGCCATCCTGAATCTTGCCGATCGGCCCGCCGGCCAGCGCCTCGGGAGAGATGTGGCCGATGCAGGCCCCGGTGGAGACGCCGCTGAAGCGCGCATCGGTCAGAACGGCCACGTGCTTGCAGTCGGGAAGCTGCTTGAGCGCCGATGTGATCTGATAGATCTCCTGCATACCGGCGCCCGCGGGCCCGCCGCAGATGAGAACAATCACATCCCCCTGCGCAACGTGACCGCTCTTGATTGCCTGGATGGCTGCTTCTTCCGTTACGAATACTCTGGCTGGACCAAGATGGCGATAGATGTTTTTCTCATCGACCAGTGAGGGATCGATTGCGGTGCTTTTGATGACCGAGCCCTCCGGCGCGAGATTGCCGACCGGCAAACAGATGGTAGAAGTCAGTCCTTTGGAGCGGGCGCGATCGGGCGACATGATTACATCATCGGGATCGATACCGTCCCGCTCTGTCAGGTTGCGGCGCAATTCGTAGCGCCGCCGGCTTTCGCGCCACCAATCGAGAGACGTGCCGAGCGGCTCTCCGGAGACTGTCATAACGCTGGTGTCGAGAAGCCCCGCCTCACGCAGGTGCAGCATCACCTCAGGCACGCCGCCGGCAAGAAAGACCTGCACGGTCGCGAAGTTGCGCGGCCCATTGGGCAGAGCATCGACGAGCCGCGGCGTCTGGCGATTTACCTCGGCCCAATCGCTGGACGTTGGCCGGTGCAGCCGGGCGGCATGGGCGATGGCGGGAATGTGCAACAGAAGGTTCGTTGAACCGCCGAACGCGGCGTGAAGTACCATAGCGTTCCGGATTGCCGCCGGCGTCAGCACGTCCGCAACTCCGATTCCCAGTTGGTGCAGGCGCAGAATCGCGCGGGCCGAGCGCCGCGCCGCATCGAGCCAAATGGGCTGACCGGAGGGCGCGAGCGCGGTGTGAGGCAGAGCCAGTCCCAGCGCCTCTCCCACTACCTGACTGGTTGCCGCGGTGCCCAGGAACTGGCAGCCGCCGCCGGGAGAGGCGCAGGCGCGGCAACCCACCTCGGCGGCGTACTCCAGCGTGATCTGATTCTGAGCAAAGCGCGCGCCGATGGTCTGAACTTTTCCGGCATCCTCTCCCGACTCGGGCAGTAGCGTGACGCCTCCGGGAACAAGTACGGCGGGCTGTTTTCCCGCGGATGCCAGCGCCATCATCATCGCCGGCAAACCCTTGTCGCAGGTGGCGATGCCGATTACTCCCTTGCCGGTGGGCAGCGAGCGCATCAGGCGGCGCAGAACGATTGCGGCGTCGTTGCGATAGGGAAGGGAGTCCAACATTCCGGCCGTGCCCTGCGTGCGGCCATCGCAGGGATCGGTGCATGCCCCGGCAAAGGGAATGGCGTGCAGTGCCTTCAATTCACGTGCCGCCTCCGCCACCAGCAGGCCGACCTCCCAGTGTCCGGTATGGAAGCCGAGAGCAATGGGTTCACCATTTTCGGCGCGCAGGCCGCCGTGCGTGCTCAGGATCAGGAACTCGGGGTCGAGCAGACTCTCCGGGTTCCAGCCCATTCCGGCATTTTGCGTCAGGCCGAAGAGATTTCCGGAGGGCTGTGTCAGCAGCATCTCCGCAGTGAGCGGCAGAAGCCCTGCGGGTCCTGGCGCGTGCGTGGCGACACCGAGAAGGCTCGGGTCCGCCGTCTCCAGCACCGAAGTGAGCGAAATAGTGGCGATGGGAGTTTCCTTTCGCTCTCAAGTATAGAGACCGCGCGCCCATTGGGGTAGTTGCTCCCAGGATGCCACTCCGCCCTTGAGGTGGTATAAAACTTGTGTGGTCGATCAACTACCGCCCAACTCGGCGCCCCGCCAGCCGGGTTTGCGGCGTCGCTGGTTATTCCTGATGCCGGCGGTCTTCGTTACCTACAGCCTTGCTTATCTCGATCGGGCAAATTACGGCTTCGGCGCAGCGGCTGGGATGGCGGAAACCCTCCACATCAACAACTCCCGATCAGCCTTTCTAAGTTCGCTCTTCTTCTTCGGCTACTTCCTATTTCAGATTCCCGGCGCAGCCTATGCGAGGCGTAAGAGCGCCGCGCGGCTCATCTTTTTTGCGCTGATAAGCTGGGGCGCGGCGGCAGCTTTGACGGGCGTCATTCGGGAGTTCTGGCTGCTGGCTCTGGACCGGTTTTTGCTGGGCGTGGCGGAGAGCGCGATCTTTCCGGCAATTCTGATTCTGCTGACCCACTGGTTTACGCGCGCGGAGCGCTCGCGGGCTAACGCGGTTCTCATGCTGGGGAACCCGGTGACAATTTTATGGATGTCCGCGGCGACCGGATTCCTGATCAAGGCCGTCGGCTGGCAGATGACCTTCGTTCTCGAAGGAATTCCAGCGATTCTGTGGGCGTTTATCTGGATTCTCATTGTGCGCGACCATCCCCATCAGGCGCAATGGATGAGCAGGGAGTGCTGCGGCCATCTGGAGAGCGAGTTGGAGTTGGAGCAGAAGACGCTTCCGCCGATGGCGAACTTCCGGGCGACACTGCGCGTGCCCGGCGTGCTGCTGCTGTGCCTGCAATACTTCTGCTGGAGCGCCGGAATCTACGGCTTTGTGCTGTGGCTACCCACCATGATCGGAGCTGGGTCGGCGCGCAGGATCGAGATGGTTGGCCTGCTCAGCGCCGTTCCTTTTCTGCCGGCCATCGTTCTCATGATGGGAGTCGCGTATATCTCCGATCGGACGCTCAACCGCAAGCGCTTCATCGGCCCGTTTCTGGTGCTCGCCGGAGTTGCGCTGTTCATCTCTTCGATGACCGCCGGGTACAGCTTCTGGCTGGCGTATGCCTTCCTGATTGTTGCCGGCGGCGCCATGTTCGCGCCCTACGGACCCTTCTTCTCGATTGTGCCGGAGATGCTGCCCAAGAATGTGGCCGGCGAGGTGATGGCCCTGGTCAATAGCTGCGGGGCGCTGGGCGGCTTCGCCGGTACATGGCTGGTCGGCCTCCTTCAGGCGCTTACCGGCAACTCGCGCGCCGGATATTTCCTGATGTCGATGCTGCTCATGCTGGCGGGAGGAATCATCTTCAGGCTGAAGGACGCGAAGCCGGCGAGCAATTCATGAGAGAGAACGCGGCTCGTCTCAGAGCGGATCGCGCGTAAATCCGCCGTTGACCAGCCGCCAAATGCCCAGCGGATTCTCGTCTTTCAATTCATCCGGCAATGCAGCCTGGGGAAAATCCTGGTAGCACACCGGCCGCGCGAAGCGATAGATGGCTTGCGTTCCGACAGAGGTGTGGCGGCTGTCGCTGGTGGCAGGATAGGGTCCTCCATGCACCATGGCGTGGCAGACCTCGACGCCGGTGGGATATCCATTGACGACAAGCCTTCCCGCCTTGCACTCCAGAATTCCAGCCAGATCGGCGAAATCGGCCAGGTCGGCATCAGTTCCGTGCAAGGTCGCCGTGAGCTGCCCTTCGAGCGCATAGGCAAGCTCGATCAACTCCTGGCGGTCCGCATAACGGACGATGAGCGTGCTTGGGCCAAAGATCTCCTTCATCAACTCGGGGTCGCGGAGCAGTTCGCCCCCCTCAATTTGAAAGAGAACAGGAGAAACATCGGCGGCGCCGGTCTTCTCCGGCGAGGGCTGGGCAAGGATTTCCACGCCGCCATGCCCATGCCGCCGCGCCACTCCGGATATGTAACTCTTGCAGATTCCATCGGTCAGCATGGGAGACGGCGCTGCTTGCCGCACCAGAGCCGCAAGCTCGGCCACCAGCGCGTCCGCGGATTCATTCCGAGGCAAGTAAATCAGTCCGGGCTTGGTGCAGAATTGCCCCACACCCAGCGTGAAGGATGCAAAGAGCCCCTTTGCAATCTCAGCTCCCCGTGTGCGTAAAGCCTCCGGGAGCACGAAAAGGGGATTGCTGCTGCTCATCTCCATAAAGCAGGGGATGGGTTCGGGACGCGTCGCCGCCAATTCCATCAAGGCCTTGCCGCCGGAGAGCGATCCCGTGAAGCCCACCGCCTTGATGGCCGGATGCTGCACCAGCGCCGACCCCACCAATGCTCCGGAGCCGAAGATCAGCGCGAAGACGCCCGCCGGCAGGCCGCACTCTCGCAGGCTGCGGCAGATGACTTGCCCTACCATCTCGCTGGTTCCCGGATGCGCCGAATGAGCTTTGACGATCACCGGATTGCCCGCCGCGAGCGCGGAGGCCGTATCTCCGCCAGCTACGGAAAAAGCCAGCGGAAAATTGCTGGCGGCAAAGACCGCAACCGGGCCCAGCGGGCGCAACACGGAGCGGATATCAACTCTGGGCAACGGCACGCGCCGCGGCTCCGCGGGATCGATGCGCGCCATGGCCCACGAGCCTTCTTCGACCACCTGGGCAAAAAGCCGAAGCTGATTGACAGTCCGCGCCAGCTCTCCCTGCAAACGCTTTTCCGGCAGAGCGGTCTCCTGATGGGCTCGTTCCACCAACTCCGTTGCAATCGATTCGATTCCCGCGGCGATCCGGCGAAGGAATCGCCCTTTTTCCACGCCGGGCAGCCTGGCGTAAATTCCGAAGGCCTCTTCCGCCAGATTCGCCGCGCGATCGACATCTTCCGTGGAAGCGCAATGATAAACCGGATCGAGACGGACTCCCGTTACCGGGTTGAAGCCCGCGAACGCACTCCCGGTTCCCTGCTGCGGCTCGCCGTTGAGAAGTGAATATCCAGATAGCATAATGGCCTCAATTCTAACAAAGCACTGGCGGCCTTTGGCATCCCCGGACAATCGCATTTAAGCCGGCGAAGGGATTGCCTGCTGGTAGTGGTACCGTAAGCAATTCCAGAACGGTAGATGGAGCGCAGCGCCTTCCTGCGAGCTGGCCGGGCGGTGCAGAAGGGAGCACGATACTAACCGGTAGTGTATTGTTTTCGGACTGGCTAATTACTTTTGATTCGTTACACGTAATCTGGCGTCGCTCAGAATTCCTCTTTAAGATCGGCACAGGTCGAAAAAACTTTAGCCATTCTAAGGAATTTTCTTCACGGCTGAATATCTCACCAAGGAGCACGCCTGATGACCAATTGTGAGGCCGGTGAAGATTTTGAGATCAGCTCCCGGTTTCGCCACACTGTCGAAGAACAGATTGCGCGCCTGGAGAAGGATGCCGAGTTCGACGAAGCGCAGGTTGCCCAGCTGGAGGACGGCGACCACATCCGCAGGCAGATGCGGCTGGTAGCCATCCAGAGGGCCGAAGCACTACGCATGAGGCTCATCCTCGACCGCGCGAAGACCGCCTGCCCCAGTCGATGATCGCGCTCTAACGCCTCGCGTTGTATTAAAAATTACATAGAACGGCAAGGGCCGCGCCACTTATATAAAGCGCGGCCCTTTCTGCATCCAAAACTGTGATCAGCGGTCAGTTTGCAGCTCAAATTTGACCCGAGTAGATTTCGGTTCGTGGATAGATGAGACCGATGACTCCGGCTGCGCAACTGTTGGAGTCTTCCGTCTGCCTTCGGCTGTTCACTGGCCACGGTTCACGGTTCACTGCCGGCAGGGGGATTCCACCTGGATCGGCCTCTTCGGCCTCGAGGAAGGCATCGAAGAGGGTGGCATAGAGAGCTTGCCGGACGGCCAGCTTCTGATTGCGGGAGCGCAGAAAGCCGAAGCGGAAGTTCGAGCAAGGCTCCAGCTCGGCCAGAAATTCGGGAGAGAAGAAGGTGTGATTCTCCGCCACGGCCATCACGATCAGCGTGCGCCAGCTCATGCGCAGCAAATCCTTGAGAACAGACGTGCCATTCTCCAGCTTGTCCATGCGGCTGGCCACGTGCTGGCTGAAGTGGAGCAGTTGCGCGACCAGGCCGTCCAGCGGCTCGCTCTGCGCGGCGGCGCGGGTGAAGAGCGTGAGCGATCCGCGCTCCAGATCCTCGCGCACATCCTGCAAGTCGTCTCCCAGTTGCAGCAGCACGCCCCACTCGAAGGAGAATTGGCATTCCTCCTGAGTAAGCCAGGGCTGGGCCAGACAAGCATCGGCGAGGACGGAGCTGCCGCCTTTGGCGCAGCTGATCCGCAACACCTCATCGGCCTCGCAAGAGCGATCGATGAGTCCGCCGTGGTTGAGTTGCGCGAGACTCTGCCCCTGGGCGCGATGGATCGCCAGCAGGCTCTCGTAGACCTGCGGGTAGAGTTGCCGCGGATATTGCTCTTCAATCATCCGCACCATCGCCCACACAGCCGCTTCACGAGGATCGCCGACGGCCATTCGCTGGCCGCGCAGGCGCAGGCGGAAGCGCTCGTTGAAGCCGCGCTTCTCCGCTGTGGAGATCAATGGATCGTCGAGATGGTTGTCGCTATAGGGGTAGAGCAGGCTGTAAGCCAGGATCGACGGAGTCAGTTCCATACGCCGGCCAAGCAGCGCCTGCATGCCGCAGGCGATCCAGGCATTGCGGGCGGCCTGAATTGTGTCCTCCATGCTCATTCCCGGATCAAAGGCGCGTGTCCAGCGCGCCATCTCTGTGCCCACCGGGAAGAATCTGTTGGAGAGCAGGTCGATGGCCCCTGCTTCGAGGCCGAGCGCGGCGGCGGCAAAGCCGGGAAAGAGCGCGACGATGCGCTGCTGCGCCCGATGCCGCTCGGCCGGGTTGTGCCGCGCCCGGCGCGCCTCGCGTTCCACGACGCGCAGGCCCTGGTCGTAGGCCTTCTCGTGCGCGCGCTGCTCTTTCCGCGTCTGGAGCGGAAGCGCCGGCAGGGATCGCATCGCGCAGGCCTTCCACGACGCGATGCTCTGCGCAGCCTGCGCCTCAACCCATGCCCAACTGAAATGCTCTTCCATCTGCTGAGGGTGTACGAAAAGCCGCGCCGAAGGGTTCCATCGCGGCGGATGGCCGTGAAATATCCACAATCAATCCCAATTCCACAGATCTGATCGACAGGCTGGCGGCCTGATAATACCGCTATGCCGGTCTCGGAAGGAGCGGTTTGAATGGAACTGGATTACTTTGTTGTCGATGTGTTCACCGATACCGCGCTGGCCGGCAACCCGCTGGCCGTGGTGATGAACGCTTGTGGCCTGACGACCGAGTGCATGCAGCAGATTGCGCGCGAATTCAATCTTTCGGAGACCACTTTTGTCGAGCGGAGGCCGGCCGCTGTGGAACAGGCCGAAGGCGTGCGGGTGCGCATCTTCACCACCCAGGAGGAGCTGAACTTTGCCGGCCATCCGACGCTGGGCACTGCCAGTGTGCTCAAGCTTCATGCGCCGGAGACCGTGCGGGGCGACACCGTCACCCTCTGCCTCAACGTGGGAGCGGTGCCGGTGCGCTTCACCGGAGAGGGCCTTTACGGCGAGATGACGCAGCGCGATCCGGAGTTTGGCGCGGAGTTGGACCCCCGCGAGGTGGCTCGGCTCACCGGGCTGGAGGTCGATGACCTGGACCCCGGCCTGCCGCCCCAGATTGTCTCCACAGGAACGGCCTTCGCGATTGTGGCGCTCCGCTCCGTAGAAGCTCTGGCGCGGCTCAAGGTGAGCCATCCAGAGGCCACGGCTTGGCTGCGGGTGCGTGGCGGGCGTTGGTTCTTCGTACTCGCTCCAACACTTGGACAGGAGGACAGCCAAGCACCCCGCTACCGCGCCCGTATGCAGTTTTACGGTGGCGAAGACCCTGCTACCGGCTCGGCTGCCGGCTGCGCCATCAGCTACCTGGTCCAGCGCGGCGCCGTCGCGCCCGGTGAGCGTATCCACGTCCGCCAGGGAGTCGAGATCGGCCGCCCCAGCGATCTCTACCTGACTGCGCATTTCCAAAATGGACGCGGGCAATCGATAGCAGCGAAGATCGCCGATGTGCGCGTGGCGGGCAGCACCGTTCTTGTAACATCTGGACGGCTTTTCCTGCCTGTTTGCACACGCTTTCAACAGGAATTCATCATTACAAGTGATGTTATGTGTTAAATCTAGCCGGTTTACTCACGTTACATTCATTTTTTAATAAAATCTTTTCGCTAAAAATTCCCCCTTCCCATCGACCTCCATTCGCCGTAGTCTAGGCTCTCGTTGAAGGATTTTGACCGGCGCATGAGCCGGATTATTTCCTTGGCATCAGTCCATCATTGACCGGGGCGAAGTAAGCCGCCTGAGCATCGAAAACCGTTTGCCGCATTGCAGAGTCGCCATGCCCGTCAGGGCTCACGCGCGGCGCGCAGGGCAAGCAGGCAGCCAGATGCACCAGGAAGAGCGGGTTCGCTTCCGATCACCGGTTCGAAGACACATTCGCCAGCCCGCCGCTGGAGCGGACCCGGGCAAAGAGTTTATGTTGCCATGCGCCCGAACAGATTACACCAAGGAGTTCCCCCCTACTATGCGGCCCAAAAAAATCATTCTCTGTGTAGACGACAACGAACAAGAACTTTCCGTACTTAAGTTCATGCTGGCCACGAATGGATACCGGGTGGTTTCGGCCGGCAACGGGCAAGAGGCCATCGGCATCTTTACCGAGACTCCTGTGGATTTGGTGCTGGCCGACTACGGCATGCCGCAGATGAACGGCTGCCAGTTGGTGGAGCGGCTCAAGCAGATTGCCTCTCATGTGCCCATGATCGTGCTGGGCGACCCGCAGAAGATGGCGGGCGAGATGCACGCCGCCGATGCCCTGCTGGCCAAGAAGAGCTGCTCGCCCCAGGAGCTGCTGGAACGCATCAAGGTGATGAGCGCCCGCAAGCGCGGGCCCCGCAAGGGCTCGCAGCGGCTGGCTCCCATGCTGGAGCTGGCGCGGGCGTCGTGAATCAGTTGTCAGACTTGGCTGACTACTGGCAACTGACTACTGAAAACTGACCCCTGCACTTGACTACAGCGCAAGCAGGTGGAATACTCGCCAACTGTACCCTTCTCCAGGAATTCTTTTGCCTGCTAGCGGGGGATTGGCTTGTTATGGATCTGATTGTGCTTCGTCTTCTTTTTGTGGCTCTTCTTGCCGGGGTCTGTTTTTTCCTTCATCCATTCGGCATGACAGGATGGGTGAGTACAGTTGTGGGTGCCGGCGCGGCCGGCGCGGTGATTGTCTTTGAGATGCGGGTGAGGGCGCTCAGCCTGAAGCGGCTGATCGGTGCTGTCGTGGGCAGCATCCTCGGCATCCTGGGCGCGGCGCTGTTTTGCATGGTGCTGCGCGGCGCTCTGGCTCCTGGGACCACATCGTCCGTCATCCAGATCTTCGACCTGCTGCTGATGACCTATGTGGGCCTGTTGGTGGGCGCCAGCAAGGGCGATCTACTGAACCCGGCGGCGCTGGGCACCGTCTTCGCGGGCGAAAAGCTGACTCGCCGCAGCGCCAAGGTGCTGGACACCAGCGTCATCATCGATGGCCGCATTGCCGACATCGCCGAGGCCGGCTTCATCGACGGCATGATGGTGGTGCCGGAGTTCGTGCTGCGCGAGTTGCAGACGGTGGCCGACTCCACCGACGCGTCAAAGCGGCAAAGAGGCCGCCGCGGCCTGGACATGCTCCAGCGCATGCAATCCAACGTGGGCATCCAGGTGCAGATTGTCTCCGACGACTTCCCCTCCATCCGCGAGGTGGACCTGAAGCTGCTCGAACTGGCCAAGAAGTGGGAGGCCAAGGTGGTCACCAACGACTTCAACCTGAACAAGGTCGCCCACCTGCACCACGTCGAGGTGCTGAATATCAACGACCTGGCCAATGCCCTGCGGCCGGTGGTGCTGCCCGGCGAAAAGATGTCCGTGCTGATCCTCAAAGAAGGCAAGGAGTTCAATCAGGGAGTCGGCTACCTGGACGACGGCACCATGGTGGTGGTCGATCACGCCCGCAAGGTGATCGGCAAGTCCGTCGAGATCGCCGTCACCAGCGTGCTGCAAACCGCCAGCTGCAAGATGATCTTCGGCAAGATGGAGGAGACCGTCCTGGAGCGGTGAGGCGGAATGGCCAGTGGCATCCCAAGTCTCGGAGCGAGGCCTGGGCCATCCAAATTTATAGTTGTTAAGACCTGGGCACCCGCTGCGTCTTAGGTTATAGGGAGGCAGGTATACGAGATGACTGAACAACCCATCGTATGCCCATGCCCCAAACAGGATTGTCCGCGGCATGGCGATTGTATTGCCTGCCGGGAATTTCATTTGTATGCCAGGCATCCCAGACCTCCGCGCTGCGAAAGAAAGCCTGGCTGGCTGCAAAGGCTCTTAGGCGCAGCATCACCTGCGGCAAGATAATCTTCGCCAATCTGTTCGCAATGGAGGGTTGAACCATGCGGAGACTTGTCTTTCTTGCCGCACTGATTTTCACAACGATTCCGACTGTGGCCGAGCCGCAAGCTGACGCATCCATACCAGCGCAGACAATCTCTCCAGCAGGCGTCGAGGCTCAGAAAACGGATAGCGCCAGTTCGGGTGCGGCGTCTTCCGCAAAGAACAGCGAAAAGCGCCTATTGGCCTCTGGAGTCGTCCTTCACTCTACTGCGCGTCTGGTCGATATAGGGGTCGTGGCTTACGACAAGAAGGGACATCCGGTCGTTGATCTGAATCCCGACGACTTTCAAATCTTCGACAACGGCCGCCAACAGCAACTGAAGTTCTTCTCCGCATCAGGCCAGCCGCCAGTGATTGATTTGGCGCCGGATTACGCGAAAGCCGCGTCGAATCCGGATCAGACTCTTCGCGATGGCCTTGGCGCGTCCGTTGGAGCGACTGACGCGAACAAGACAGAAGGAACCGCTACCGTTCTTCTGATCGATTCCCAGAACCTGGCATGGGACGATTTATCCTACGCGCGTCAGGAGGTTCTGCGTTTCCTGAGGCATCTCCCCGAGAGCGATCGCGCCGGAATTTATATCATGAAGGAAACGGGGATTCAAATTCTTGCCGAGCCAAGCGCCGATCACGCCCATGTGGCGGAAGTGTTTCGGAAGTGGATGCCCGGCGCTCGGGAACTGGCACATGCGCAAGAGGAAGAACGCCGCATCCGGCAGCAGTTCGACACGGTCAGGCACACCAATGATTTGGTACAGGTGAATGGGAACGCAGCCTATGCGCAAGAGTTATATGCGCCCTTGGAAAGTTCCACTCAAAACACGGTGGATGTTCCTTCGCCGACGGCCACGGATATACAGTTGCGCAGCTTTGCCGACAATCCCGAGCGCACGGCTTTATCTCTTCTTGAAATTGCGTCGCGCCACCTGGAAACCATCCCTGGCCACAAGAATCTTGTGTGGATCGCGAGTGACAGTGTACTCGCGGATTGGAACAATCATCCAGAGGTTACGGAGAAAGGATCCAAGTCTCTTGATCCGTTTGCCGTGAAAGTGCAGGAAACCCTGAATGATGCTCACGTAAGTATTTACCCTCTCGATGCTTCGCAACTCGAGGCAGGCAGCATAGGCGCCAATCTGGGCAACCGGAATGTGACGGCTTTGGGGTATTCGGAGCGTTCCGTTACGTTGGCCGACCAGGGCAACGGATTAGATCCCGGACGCATAACAGCGCAAATACAAGAGGATGTGCATCCGATCCAGGGAATATTCCGCGAGGTCTCCGAGGCTACCGGCGGGCACACGCTGCGCCGCTCAAGCGATTTGGCCGCGGAACTCAATGGCGTCGTAGCCGACGGACGCGCTGCCTATATCCTCAGCTTTACGCCGGATACGCAGGCGGATGGAACCTATCACCAGTTACTTGTCAAACTTACTGCACGAAAGAACATTACATTGCGCTATCGCGCAACCTATTTCTACCGCCCCTAACAACCCGTGGCAAAGTCGAATATGCCGTGAATCATCCCTCAGGGGCGAAAGCCAGCATTTTTTATGCCGCTTGCGGCACGGCTGAAGCCGTGCCCTGATACAAACGGCGGGATGGGGATAATGGCCTCCCAGGTCTGAAAATCCAGACCTGGGAAACCCAGATTTATGGTTGTGCAGATATGGGGCACCTACTACTGATAACTGTCCTTTATCCCACCACGCTGGCCGCCGGCGTCCATGGCCGCTGCTGGCTCTCAGCTACGCCCCGGTAGGTCAGCTTGCCCAGCCATGTATTCAGCCCCTCGGCCAGGCCCGCGTCCTGACGGAGCGCCTCGCGCGCGCCCAGGTTGGCGATGCGCAGCAGGTAGGGAAAGGTTGAGTTGGTCAACGCCAGCGTCGAGGTGTGCGGCACTGCTCCCGGCATGTTGGTGACGCAGTAATGCACCACGCCATCCACCAGATAACTCGGATTGGAGTGCGAGGTCGGCCTGGCCGTCTCCACACAGCCGCCCTGGTCGATGGCCACGTCCACAATCACCGCGCCCTTCTTCATTCCTGCCACCATCTCGCGGGTCACAATCCGGGGCGCCGTTGCGCCGGGAATCAGCACGGCCCCTATCACCAGATCTGCCTCGCGCGTCACGTGGGCCAGGTTATAGCTGTTTGAGGCCAGCGTTCCGAGCCGCCCTCCGAAGTGGTCGTCCAGCTCGCGGAGGCGATTCAGGCTGACGTCGACGACAGTCGTCTTGGCGCCAAGCCCCAATGCGATCCTGGCCGCGTTGGTACCCACCACGCCGCCGCCGATGATCGTGACATGCGCCGGAGGCACGCCCGGCACGCCGCCCAGCAGAATGCCGCGCCCGCCATGCTCTTTTTCAAGATAGGCAGCTCCCACCTGCACACTCATGCGCCCCGCCACCTCGCTCATAGGGGTCAGCAGCGGCAGCGTGCCCTGGCGGTCGCGAACGGTCTCATAGGCGATGCCGATCACCTTCGCTTCAAGCAGCTTGCCGGTCAGCTCCTGGAGCGGCGCCAGGTGCAGATAGGTGAACAGCACCAACCCCTCGCGAAGGAGTGCATACTCTTTCTCGATGGGCTCCTTGACCTTGACCACTGTCTCGGAGCTGCTCCAGACGGCTGCGGCATCGCCCACAATCTCCGCGCCGGCGCTCTGGTACTCCGCATCCGGAAAGCCCGATTGCGCGCCGGCCTGGGTCTCCACCAGCACGGTGTGCCCTGCCTCGCTGAGCGCCTTCACTCCCGCCGGGGTCACGCCCACCCGTGCTTCATTGTCCTTGATCTCCCTGGGAACGCCGATCTTCATTGCTGTTCCTCCTGTCGGGCTACAGACAGTTGGATGCAGACCGGGGAAGATTGTTACGTCCAAAAGGAAAAAACTCGATGCGCCCGGCTGTAATCTGTGCTTCAATGTTCATGGACCCGAAATACGGAATTGCGGACAGCCAGTGTAAGGGGATAACTGATGATGTATGAGGATCCGAGATTTCCCAATCGCAAGAAACCTGAGCCGGATCCGTTGCCTTTCGGCAAACCGCTCGCGGACGCGAGTCATCACGATCCCGATAGCGAGTTTGCAGATAGCGAAAATCTGCCGGTCAGCGACTACCATGTGATTGAATCAGATTCGGAGCCTCCTGCCGAAAAGCACGACGCACCAGTGTTGCACCCTCACATCGCCGCGCGCGCGGTCGAGGCCCGCGAAACTCCCGCCGGTGAAACTCCCCGCGCCCGGCTGCCGCTCTCCAAGGTGTGGATTGAACGATTTCAGAGATTCGCCCAGAACCCAACCAGGGTCTATGCCGCGGTGGGGGTGGGCCTTGGCATCTTGTTTGGCGTCGTCTTCGCGGTGGTCTTTTGGCAGCTGAATCACGCGGAAGGGCGGTACGACTTAGAATCTTTCACCTCCAGCGCGACCGGATTGAAGGGCCACTTATGGATCGAATGGGATAAAAAGGTTGCCTACCGACTGACGATCGAACCCAGCGATCCAGGCAACAAAGCGGGCTTTGCATTCGCGGTGGCCCGTTCGCCGCGTCCTCTTTCCATCCAAATCCACCTGCAGGATTCCCAGGGCTTTGTCGTATGCACCAGGGAGATCGTCTTGAAATACGATGCCCGGAATGCGGACGCTCTGGCCTCATCCACTCCGGATTCCCAGCCCGAGAAGACGGATGCCGTCAACCAGCCTGCGCAAACCATCGATTTTGCACAATCGGATGCTCAGGAAGCTGCGCGGGAGCGCGATCATGAGCTCTTCCAGAATCAGATCGGGCCGGATGGGCAGATCGCGGCCATCAACGCTCAAGGCGAAATCCCCTGCTCGAAGTCAGCCTATGAGAAGACGGCGAACTGGAGTTTTACGCCAGACTTTCCCTCTCTTGCCGAGCAGAATCAATGGCTGAAGCGCCAGCGGGAGTTGCAGGACGCCGCGGCGCACCCATCTTCTCGCGCGTCGGCCGCCCACAGGAAGATAGTCGCGATCAAGCTCTTGCCTTACACCATCGAAGGAGACGATGCCATCGTGGACTTTGACCTCTCTCAGGGAGTCATTGCAACTCGCGGGCGAAAGATCTTCTTCATTGACAAAACCGCGGGAGCCGCCGCTGACTCCGCATGGCAGGACTTTCCCGTGAGCATTCATTACCGCTGCGATCAAAGTTCATATTGTGAGCTCACACACTCCGGCCTGGGCGGTTTACGCGTCAAAATGAAGAGATAGGCCGGGCCAAATCAGATTCACTTCAACCAATAACCAAGGCGGCCTTTGGCGTCGGCTACGGCAAGCGATGACCGCATTGGGACTGGCATTGCGCTGCTTTTGGCGGTTTCGCGGCGCTCCCGGCCCGCTGGCCGTACAATAAGCCTTGAGGTACAACCGGTCTACTCATGTCATCCAACGGTTATCCATCGCGCTCCACGCGGTCGCACGGCATCCGCTCGCTTTTCAGCATGTTTTCCAGCGACCTGGCCATTGATCTGGGCACCGCCAACACACTGGTCTATGCGGCCGGCAAGGGTATTGTTGTCAACGAGCCCTCCATCGTCGCCATCAACAAGAACACCGGCGAGGTGGAAGCAGTAGGCAAAGAGGCCAAGGAGATGCTGGGCCGCACCCCCGGCAACATCGTGGCCATCAAGCCCATGAAGGACGGCGTCATCGCCGACTTCAAAGTCACCGAAAAGATGCTCAACTACTTTATCCAGAAGGCCCATAACCGCAAGATGCTGGTCCATCCGCGCATCGTCATCGGCGTGCCTTCGGAGATTACGCAGGTGGAAAAGCGCGCCGTCGAGGACTCCGCCTACCGCGCCAAGGCCAGCGAAGTTTATCTGGTCGAGCAGGCGATGGTAGCGGCCATCGGCGCCGGATTGCCGATCACCGAGCCGGGAGGCAACATGGTGGTGGACATCGGCGGCGGGACGACGGACATCGCCGTCATCTCGCTTTCCGGCATTGTCTACTCGCGCTCCGTGCGCATGGCCGGCAACCAGATGGACGAGGCCATTACCAACTACCTCAAGCGCAAGTACAACCTGCTGATCGGCGAGCGGACCGCCGAAGCCATCAAGATCCAGATTGGCTCAGCCTACCCGCTGGACAAGCCGCTGACGATGGAGATCAAGGGGCGCAACCTGATCGAGGGCGTTCCCAAGAGCATCACCATCGACGACAGCGAGATTCGCGAAGCGCTGGGCGAGTGCATCGCGGTGATCATGAACGCCATTCGCGTGGCCCTGGAGCGCACCCCGCCGGAGCTGTCCGCTGACATTTCGGACCGTGGCATCGTGCTGACCGGCGGCGGCGCGCTGATCAAGAATCTGGACAAGCGCATTCGCGAGGAGACCGGCCTGCCCGTCTCGGTGGCCGACGATCCGCTGGCCTCGGTGGTGCTGGGCACCGGCAAGATGCTCAGTGACTTCCGCCTGCTGCGCAAGATCAAGATCGACTAGACTGAACCCAGGTCTCTGATCCCTGAGTCGCCATGGATTCGTTCTTTCTCCGCTATCGAAATCTCCTGGTGCTGCTGGTTATCCTGCTGGCGCAGATCATCGGGCTGGCCGTGCAGGTGCGCCGCACCGACAGTGGGCGCAACACGCTCGATCCGGGTGACATGTCAGGCGTGCGGCTGATCCGGTTGTGGGCCGATGTGGTGGTCACGCCCCCGGAGCAGCTCTTCCACTGGGCCAAGCTGGACATGGAGAGCCTGTGGCAAAACTACCTCGACCTGAGAAGCATCCGCGAGCAGAACCAGGAGTTGCAGAAGACCATTGATCGGCTCCGCCTGGAACAGGCCTCTCTGCTGGAAGACGCCAAGCAGGGCGAGCGGCTGCAGGCGCTGGTGGACTTTCAGCAGAGGTACATTTACAAGACGCTGGCGGCCCAGGCCATCGGCTCCAGCGGCAGCGATTCCTCGCGGCTCTTCTATATCGACAAGGGTTCGGCGGAGGGCCTGGACCGCGACATGGCGGTGATTACCGCCGACGGCATCGTGGGCAAGGTGCGCGAGGTCTTTCCCCATTCGGCGCAAGTGCTGGCCATCATCGACCAGACCAGCGGCGCGGGTGTGATTCTGGAGACAACGCGGATTCGCGGCATCCTGCGCGGCAACGCCCGCGGCCAATTGCAAATTGTGGGCCTGCTGGCCGACCAGCGCATCCAGCCGGGAGAAAGGGTGCTCACTGCCGGGGGCGACCTGATCTTCCCGCGCGGGCTGCCGGTTGGAGTCGTCGAGAAGGTTGTGCCCGACCCCGACCGCGACTCGTTCATTGTCGTGATCGTGAAGCCCGCTGCCTATCTCGACCGTTTGGACGAGGTGCTGGTGATTACCTCGACCGAGCCGCGCTTCTCGGCCCAGCAGCAGCAGGACATGGCCACCAGTGAGGCGCTCAAAGGCGAGGAGGCGGAGGCCATCAAGCAGCAGCAAAAGGCCTCGCAGATCATGGCCGAGCGGTTGCCCGGACTCACCGATCCCAATGCGGCGGCGGCGAATCCAGCAGCGCCCGGCCAGACGGCCCAACCCGGAGAAACCCCGGCCGCTCCCGCCGCGGCGCCGGCTCCCAAGCTGCTTCCCGCCCTCCGTCCTGACCGCTTTACGCCGGGGGCAACGCCGTCATCAGGCGAGGAAACGCCTGCGCCTGCCGGTCCGGAAAATAAGCCGGAATCGAAGCCCGATGAGCCAACCAAACCCCCGTCTGGCCAGCCAGGGAGGAATCCATAGCCATGAGTGTCCTGGGCGCCGATCATCGCCGCGATCTGGGGATTCGCCACTACCCGCTGCTGGTCTATGCAATGACGCCGCTGGTGGCGCTGGTTCTGCAAGCCATGCTGCCGCGCTATCTGCATGGCTATGCCTGGTTCGACCTGCCGCTGGTGGTTACCGTCTACTTTGCCCTGGTCCGGCGCGATCCCATTCAGGGAATGTTGATGGGCGGGAGCCTGGGCATCTTCGAGGACGCGCTGACCCACCACGCCATCGGCGTCAACGGTATTGCCAAGACGGTAGCCGGCTTTCTCTCCGGGTCGGTCGGCGTGCGCATCGACGTCGAGAACCACACCATCCGCCTGATGCTCACCTTTCTGCTTTCGCTGCTGTGCAGCGCGATTTACGTCTTCATCTACCGCATCCTGCTGGGCCTGGAGCTGGAGTGGAGCTGGCTGGCGGAGCTGATGAAGGCAGTAGGTAATTCGGTGATCGCGATGGCGCTCTTTCCCGTCCTGGACCGTCTACAGATCAAGGAGTGAGGAGGGAGGGCACAGGAACTGGAAATCCCGCTTTGAGTCGATGTTCTGAAAGGGCAAGGCTTTAGCCGTTCCACATTCGATAGATCGCACACACAATCCAGCAATGCAACTCAACAGCGCAGCGAAAACGGGGCTATTCTAAGGCACAGATGATGTATACCGGCAGCGGCAGTCGCGGCGAAAAGCTCTCCACCCTCAAGTTGACGGTGGTGCAGTACGGCATTTTGTTCATGATGCTGGCGCTGGCGGCCGGGCTGTGGCGGCTGCAAGTGCTGCAGGTGGACGATTACCGCCTGCAGGCCGAGCAGAACCGCATCCGCAAGGAGCCGGTGATGGCCGCGCGCGGCAAGCTCTTCGATCGCGAAGACCGGCTGATCGTCGACAACTACCCCTCGGTCTCCTGCTACCTGGTCCGCGAGCAGAGCCGGAATGTGGACGATGACCTGCCGCTGATTGCGCGTGGGTTGGACCTGGACCTGGAGCAGTTGCGCGCCACGCTGCGCCGCTATCGCACCCGGCCGGTCTACGAGCCGATCCCCATCAAGCAAGAGGTCACCGAGGACGAGCAGGCCTTCATCGAGGCGCATCGCAACGAACTGCCCGAACTGGAGACGATCGACGTGGAGCGCCGTCTTTATCCTCGCGACGGCTTTGCGGCTCACCTGATCGGCTACGTGGGCGAGGTGAGCGAGGAGGATCTGAACAACCCGCGCTATGCGGACTACGAACCGGGCGACGTGGTGGGCAAGGCCAGCGTCGAGGAGACCTATGACCAACTGTTGCGCGGCGAGGACGGCTCGCGCGACGTGGTGGTGGACAGTCATGGGCGCGAGGTGGGCTACCTGCGCACCCAGCACGCCATCCCCGGCCAGGACCTGAAGCTGACCATCGACATTGACCTGCAGCGCACCGCGGAATTGGCGCTGGGCGACGCCAGCGGAGCCGTGGTGGCCATGGACCCCCGCAACGGCGAAATTCTGGCCATGGTCTCTCACCCCAGCTACGACCCCAACGCCTTTGCCGTGCGCATCAACCGCAAGGACTGGAACGACCTCGTCGACAACCCCAACCATCCGCTGATGAACAAGGCTATTCAGGACCAGCTCGCTCCGGGATCGACCTTCAAGATCATCATGTCCGCCACCGGCCTGCAGGAGGGCGTGGCCCAGAATATGCGCGTCAACTGCCAGGGCGGCGCCGATTTCTACGGGCGCTTCTTCCACTGCGATCATCACCACGGCGTAGTGAGTATCCACGAGGCCATTCCGATGTCGTGCGATACCTTCTTCTACACGCTGGCGCAGAAACTGGGCATCGACACGATCGCCAAATACGCCACTGAATTCGGCCTGGGACAGAAGACCGGCATCGACCTGCCCAACGAGATGGCTGGAGTGATGCCCTCGACGCAGTGGGAGATGAAAAACTTCCACCAGCGGTATTACCCCGGCAACACGATTTCCGTCGGCATCGGCCAGGGTGAGACGCAGGTTACGCCCCTGCAATTGGCGCGGGCGCTGGGCGGCATCGCTTCGGATGGTCATTTTGTCCGGCCCCATGTCGTCAATCCCGACCAGCTTCCAGCCAATTTCCGGCAGGCCATCCAGGACAGCTTTCCCGGGTCGGGTGAGCAAACGGTGCCTCTCAATCCGGACACCTGGGAAATCATCACCGATGGCATGGCGGCCGCTACCAGTCCAGGTCTATACCACACAGCCGAGGCCGCGCACATGGAAGGGATCGACTTTGCCGGCAAAACGGGCACCGCCCAGGTCGTCGAAGGCGGCGATACGCACACCAAGGGCGGAGCAAAAACCCCGAATTCCTGGTTTGTGGGCATGGTTCCCAGGCGCAATCCAGAGATTGTGATTGCCGTGCTTCAGGAGCATGGCGATTGGGGATCGCTTTCGGCGAAGATTGCGGTCCAGATCATCACCACCTACGTGAACAAAAAGCGAATGCTGGAGCATAACATCATGAACCAGGCCGCCCTCGACAAGCCGGTAGAAGTGGGCGCCGTCTGGTCAGAACCCGCTCCCGCGGGGCCTAAGCGTTCCGCGGCTTCCCGGCAGGATTCCAGCCTTCATGCAGGCCACTTCATGGTCGATCCCAGACCGCTGACCGGCGATCTTGCCAGCGCGCAGCCTCGCTTGCCGGCCGGGCTGCTGGCCATGCCGCTGCGCTTCAAAGAGGGCCAGCCCTGATGCGCCGCTTCCTGAGCTTTCGCGACTTCGACTGGGCGCTGCTCAGTATGGTGCTGGCGATCTGCACGGTCTCCGTCTTCGAGATCTACTCGGCCACACTGCACACCAAGTACGCCGATTTCCATGTTCACACCAAGCAGTTGTTTTGGATCGCCGGCGGTCTGGCGGCCATGTTCCTTTTCTCCAAGATCGATTATCATCGACTGCTGGACTGGATTCCCTGGGTGTATGGAGCCAGCCTGCTGGCGTTGGTGGCTGTGAAGCTGGTGGGACACAAGGTGCTGGGCGCAAAGCGATGGATCAGCATTGGCCCCATGCACTTTCAACCCTCCGAGTGGGTGAAGCTGATTCTGATTCTGATTGTGGCCCGCTACGTTGCCAATCTGGGCGGGCGTTCGCTCACCGGGAAGGAGATCTTCAAGGCCCTGGTGCTGGTCGGACTTCCCATGGCGCTGGTGCTCATTCAGCCCGACCTGGGAACCGCGCTCACCTACACGCCCATCCTTGTCGCCGGACTCTTTCTCGGCGGCATCAACATTCGCCAGTCCCTGGTTCTCGTCACCTGCGCGGCCGTTCTGGTGGCCGGCGTCTGGACCGATGGCTTCGGAATCGGGCGTATCAAAATACTCAAGAACTTTCAGAAGG
>JBKQLG010000270.1:0-4810 GCA_052147235.1 Occallatibacter sp. | reverse complement strand
CTGTCGGATACGGATGTTGGATCTCCACCGCCGGTAGCAAGTTGCCGAGTCGCGCCATGAATCGCTCCCACGTCCAGCGGGTCCGCTGACTTCGTCGCCGTAGCATCCGCAGCCATGTTCGCCTCACCTCGTGCAAAAACGCCTTCAGTCGGTCCTCGTTGCCCGGCACCCCATGGTATTGGAAATACCCCCTCACCACCGACTGTAACCACTTCAGCGTTCCGCCGACACTCTCGTGCATCCGCTGTCGCAGCTTTTCCCGAATGTCCTTCAGTTTGGCTGCCATACGTTTGCCGATCGTTTTTCGGCGTACCGTGAAATAGCCCTTCGGCTGGCTCGTCCCACAGATGTGGGTGAAACCCAAAAAGTTAAAGGTCTCCGGCTTCCCTTCTCCACGCTTGGCCCGGCGCTCGGTGGCATACCGCCCAAATCGGGGTCCCCTCTGGGGGCAGGCGCGTCTTCTCCGGATGGAGTTCCAGCCCGAATTTCCCCATGCGTTCCTGCAACTGCTTCAGGAATCGCTCGGCGTCTTCCCGGTGCTGAAAACCCAGCACAGCGTCATCCGCATAGCGCACGACGATCATTTCGCCCCTGGCTACCTTCTTCCGCCATGCCGCCACCCACAGATCGAGTACATAGTGCAGGTACAGATTGGCAAGAATCGGCGAAATCACCGACCCTTGCGGAGTCCCTTCCTCCGTCTCGAACCACCGGCCATCCTCCATCACGCCCGCCTTCAGCCATTTCTGGATCAGAACGGACGATCCGTTGGTCTGCGATCCGATGCTCGACGAACTGGACCAGCCACTTCCCGCGCTGCGGGTGCATTATCGCCGATCGCCGATATCAGCCGCCGGAGAGCCGGGGACCCGGGAAGGAGTGGTCCGCACCTCCTCGCGGCTTGAGATATGGCCCGGGAGATCAACACCAGCCGATTCGTACTGTCAGACGAATAAACACCAACACCGGAGCCTCGGTGAGCCTCGGTAGCTCTGGCAGCGATTTCGCGGGCCACCGCCAAGACGGTCGAGAATCTTCCATGTAGCTTTCCGAAAGTCAGGCTGGTTGACTTTCCGTTCCCGGTGCCGGTAAGTGTAGCGGAGCGGCAAGCCTGGCAAGCTAACGGCGTAGCCGTCAATCGGAGCGCTTGCCGATTGACGCCGCCGTTTACCCTAAATTGGCGCTATGTGGCGGTATGTGGCCGTGAAGGCCGCGATCCTATTGTTCGCGCTTTGCCTGCATGATTTGGCCGGCGCCGGGCAGTCCCCATCCGGGTAGCCGCTCAGCCCTTCACTTACTCAGCATCGGCTGAATCGCCTGTAACACCGTCGCCGCTACCAGCTTGACGCCCTGCGCGTTGGGATGCAGGCCATCCCGCTGCATCAAGTCCGCGTGGCCTCCCACGCCCTCCAGCAGAAACGGAATCAGCTTCAACTTATACCGCCCCGCTAACTCGCGGTACATGGCTTCAAACCGGCGGATATACTCCGGCCCGTAATTCGGCGGCAGCGTGATACCGGCCAGCACCACCCGCGCGCCGACCTTCTCAAAAGCTCCGACGATCTGCGCCAGGTTGCTTTCGGTCATCGCGATCGGCTGGCCGCGCAGGCCGTCGTTGGCGCCCAATTCCACCAGTGCGATCGCCGGTTTCTCCTCCAGCGCCATCGAAAGCCGCGCCAACCCGTCCTGGGTGGTGTCCCCGCTCACCCCCAGGTTGGCCACCCGGTAGCGGTAGCCGCGCCGGTCCAGTTCGCTCTGCAGGAGGTCGGGAAAACTCTGGCCCGTCTCCAGGCCGAAACCCGCCGTCAGGCTGTCGCCAAAGCAGGCGATCACCGGCCGCCGGTCCGCCGCGGGCGATGGCGGCTGCTGCGTTGCGGGAGGAGGCGCGGTTGCCTCAAAGGCGCCCTGCGCCGGCTGTCCGCTTTCCTTCTGCCGGCAGCCGCACAACGCCGCCAGCAGGGCTAGCAGGCCGAGGCAGCAGAATCTCCTCATCCTCGATGTCATAATAAAAGTTTGATCCAGGTCCGCGCCCTTACCAAATCCATTCCTACCGGCACCCACCGGGTTGACATTCTCAGAGGTATCGATCTCGAAATCCCGCGAGGCCAGTTTGCCGCCATCATGGGACCTTCGGGGAGCGGGAAGAGCACGCTGCTGGGCCTGCTGGCAGGTCTCGATTCCCCCACCAGCGGCCAGGTCATTCTGGATGGCGAAGACATCACGCATCTCGACGAAGACCGCATGGCGCTGGTGCGCGGCCGTAAAATCGGGTTCGTCTTTCAGTCCTATCACCTGATCCCCACGCTGACCGCCGAGGAAAACGTGCTCCTGCCCATGGAACTCGCGGGCGGCCAGCCGGGCGGCGGCGGGGCGGCCTCGGGGCCCGGCGGCGTGCAGCGCGCCCGCGAACTGCTCGACCGCGTGGGCCTGGCGGGCCGCTTCGACCATTATCCCGTGCAGCTCTCGGGCGGCGAGCAACAGCGTGTGGCGCTGGCCCGCGCCTTCGCCCTGGCTCCCCCCATTCTGCTGGCCGACGAGCCCACCGGCAACCTGGATAGCGCCACCGGCCGCCTGGTACTCGACCTGATCCTGGCGCTGCACCGCGAGGAGGGCACCACCATGGTGATGGTGACCCACGAGCAATCCCTGGCCGAATCGGCCGACCGCCGCATCCTGCTGCGCGATGGCCTGGTAGTCAGCCAATGACGCGCATAGGGTTCTTCACCGCAAACTTTCAATTCCGCGGCGAGTGCGAGGATGCAGCCGCAGGCTTCGGCCGGCACGGGCGCGGAGACGTGGTTTCTTGCCCGCGATTCTGAAACATCAAACTTGAAACATTCAAGGCCCCTTTTGTTTCCAGGCCCTCCGGTGATATTCCAAGGCCCACCCTTTGTGACACCTAGGCGGCCTTTAGCGGGCAGGATACTTTGCTGGTGCGCTTTCAAGGGGTGGTTTGTATTCACGCCATCGTAGCTGGCCCGTCGGCTCAGGAGAAGTGATGAACACCTGCGTCTTGGCGGGCCAATTCAAAGGGATAAACCGAATGGGTCGAGACCTCAACAACACGCCAATATCAGCATATTGCGTCTTTATGATCGTGTCGGGCTGCATTCGAAGCACGTCGCAGACAAACGGTCTACTCTCCCCCGGTGATATTTCATCCGCCACAAACCGGAGGTTCCTAATTGCTGGCCCAGGTGTAGTTTGCTCGTCTCGAATGACCCCGAACTGGAAATCATGTGGCATGCACTGAATTTCGACGCTATAGATTGGAAGATTTCCGGAGTTCTGGATCAAAAATGGCACACCGTAAGGCTGAAACGGATCGGCAGGATCAATTGGCGGTAGTATCTGAACGCGGGGCCAAAGGGAGAAGAGACCTGTCAGAGTGGCCACAGCCAGTATGAAGCCAAGAAACCTTGTCAGAAGTTTTCTCACACGGTGACGAGTTGCCGTCGGTGTGAGCGCCGCTGCGGGTGTAATACCTGTAGGTGGGGTTTGGTCCTGCGTTTGCCGTGTGGCGAGAGCAGATGCTTGAACGATGTGACCATCTCCCCCTTGCTGCTTTAGCTTCAGTTCTTGGGCGCGTCGTTTACGTTCAAGGCGAGCTGCACGCCTTTTAGCCTTAGACATCTAATTCTTACCAGCTTTACGCAGACAGCCCCACAAGGCGGGGATTTACTCGAACGGAATTTCCACTTCGGCATAGCTGCCAGGGCGTTGCGGCGTTCATCGTAGCCTTTTTAGCATGGTCGGCGCTTCGCGTCACGCAACGCTGAAATGGATGAAGCCAAAACCCGCAGGGCGTCTCCCTTGCCAGGTCCATTCACTTGGATGATAATACAAATGAAGGAGGTTTTGTCTTTATGGAAAACGTCGCTGCAAAGCGGGGTCTCGGCGTTTTCACGACGGCCATTCTCTTCGCTTCGGCTACTATTATTGCCCGTTTGCCTGCGCAGACGGTCACTAATCCACCGGCGGGGGGCATCACCAGCTACGAAGTAGCCACTAAAGAAGCAAAGATTTCATATGCCGCGATCTTTCAGATGACTGCGGCGAATGTGAAAGAGGGAGCGGTCTCAATAGACTGCCCTGCAAACAAGGTTGCTTTAGGGGGCGGTGCTGGTGTGATTGATCCATCAAACGCCGTTTTAGTCGAGAGCAAACCGTCGTTGCGGAATGGAAAAGCATATGGCTGGTTCGCACGGTTCGCGGGTTCAAACGGGCCTGGTTCAACTACGGTTAGTATCTCAGCAATTTGTGCCGCTGCGAGGTAAGAGGGGTGGTGGGCTGTCGTCGGCTCGCTTCCCGATTTTAGGCTGATGGCCCCGCCCGCCAGCACTTCAAGATTTGAACACCTGCTGCTGCAAGACCCGTGCGAACCCAGGCCAGCGATTCGCGGTTCGGGCGTGCCCGTGTCGAAGCGGAAAGGGGGGCCGTTACTCGTAGGGGATTACATCCCCAGCGCTTTTGACCGCGCCGTGTTAGAATTGGGTCCCATGTAAGCCTATCCGGCGACAAGGGCCATTGGTTTGGCCGCCCTGTTGTTGTCCGGCGGCTCAGCCACCGCGGGCGCCATATACTCCGTGACCGAACTCCCCATGATCGGGGGCGGGCAGACCCAGGTATACGCGATTAATAACGCTGGGCAGGTCACCGGGTCCTCGGGGTCCGACGCTTTCATATACTTGGATCCGGCGTGAAAACGCGGTTTCACGGCTGAAGGGGCTTCAATCTGGCAGCCCTGGCGAGTATCGTTTCGGCGAGGCTTTCTATCATCGGTGAAGGTCGGAGTCTGAGCACCGGACGA
>JBKQLG010000269.1:0-7899 GCA_052147235.1 Occallatibacter sp. | reverse complement strand
TAAGGATCAAAGAGTTTTTCAGAGGTTCCCTAGAGCAGCGGTCACTCCTTGTTTGGCTGAGGCCGTATTGCCCAACTCCGCTTCGCGAGATGCCGCATTTGCTTGCCACTCTGCCGCGGCTTCTTTTGAGTCCGCACGGAGGGCCGAGTCCACCGCTCGGCGAGTAAACTCCTGTGCCTTGCTCATTCGCCCGTAGTAAGCTTCTGTGTCGGACTGCAGCGACAACAGTAGGTCTTCGTCCCCAGGCTTGCCCTCGGCCCAATCCACCTGCTCTTTCATTTGCTTGGCATCTCTCCGCAAAAAGGCAAGGTAATACATGAAGCTGCGTAGTCCACCGTCATCCAGCTTTCGCGCCAGGGCCTGTTCGAAAGTTGCTTCGGCTTCATCTGGTCGGTTGAGAGCCAAGTAGGATGCCCCCAGAGTTGTGTAGATGTTGAGCTTGTCAGGGGCAAGGCGCAAGGCTTCCTGGAGCTCGGGAATTGCTTTGTCGTAGCGTCCCATCATGGCGTAGTCGCCGCCCAGGTTCGCGTGAGGCACCGCGCTGCGAGGGTAGGTCGCGGACCAGAATTCGTAGGTCTGCATCTCCTTGTCGAGATCCCCGGCAGCATAAAAATAGAATGCAGTGATGCTCAGTTGCTCCATTTTTGTTGCATGATCGCGCAATTGGTAGGCTTTGGTTGCGTACTCCAGCGCGCGCGACGGCTGTTGAAGATTGTCATAGAACAGCGCCAACTCCGAGTATGCCAAGGGGAAGTTCGGATCGAGTTCGATCGCCCTCTGCAAGAATGGAATGCCGGACGCGTCTCCTTCCTTGTGCTCCTGCGCTAGGCCTATGTTCAAGTACCTCAAGGCCTCCAGTGAGGATGTCGTCGCTTCAACCGGGACGTCAAACTTCTCCACCGAGGGAAGCGATTCTCCCAGCTTATTGCGCAAGGATGAGGTAGCTCGGCTCAGAGTCTTAAGAACATCTTCCTTGGAGTCCGCCTCGCCTTGTTCCTTGGCCAAGGTTTCTCCAGTGCTGCACGCCACGGCATTTAGAGCGATCACGTAGTGGCTGCCCAAGCGATAGATTGTTCCTGTCAGCAGTGCCTTGCTCCCCGCGCGTTGACAAAGTTCCCGGCCAACCTTTGCGGTGACGCGTTCGTTCGTAGGCCGACCCATCATCTCCAACGTCTCACTCACTTTTTGGTCAGAGAGCACATTGAGAAATGGAGATTGCTCCAATTCCACGGCTAACGCCTGCTTGAGCGCACCGTCGAAGACCTCGTCCCCGGTCGTATTGACGATGTCGGCCAGCACAACGGTATCCTTGTCGGTCAGAGCTTTGGCGTGGCGCCAAGGATAGGAAACCCATCCAGCGATCAGCGAGACCAGCAACAGAAGCGCAGAAATCGCAATAGTCTTCCAGAGTCTCTCCGTCTCTGCTTTGGAATGCTGGTTTGGTGCCGTTGTCGCTCTGGTTTCCGCAATCTGACCAGACCCGGCAATCTCCTTGCTGTCTCCGGTTTGCGCGGAGTCCGTCGAGGCCAGACCGGCGCGGTCGTCATCCGAGGATTCCAGCAAAGATGTGAATTGATTCGCGACCCTGGCCACAGGAGCGATGAAGCGATAGCCGCGTTTTGGGATGGTCTCGATATAGAGAGGTGCATCGGCTGAGTCGCCTAAGACCATGCGCAGATTCATCACTGCCGCGTTCAGGCTGTGATCGAAGTCTACGAAAGTATCGGAAGGCCACAGAACCCGGCGCAAATCTTCGCGGGTGACGATCTCGCCAGCGTTCTCAAGCAGATGCACCAGGATGAGAAGGGACTGCTCCCGCATTTTGACAGGAGTGCCGCTCCGACGCAACTCCGCTCGTCTCGAGTCAAGCTCATAGCTCCCGAAACGCCAGGATTGATTCAAGCACACTGGTGCAGCCACGATCTTACCCCAACAGTCCTGTCGCTCGGAGTTTACCACAACCCGCAAATCTCCGGCAGTGCGTGATCGCGCTGGACTTAGCTATCACTAACTATCTATTTATCAATAACTTTTTAGAGGATAACGATTTGACTTGGAAATGATCTCCAAAGCATCGTCAAAAGCCCGCCAGAGATGCAGATTGAAGAGGAAGCCGGCGGAACTCATTCATCTGCTAATCGCACTGTTGGAAAGGGGAGTTCTCCATGAACGTACTTCGTCGTTTCATCTGGGCGCCACTCGCGTGTGTCGCTCTCACTTTGGCTGCATGTGGCGGCGGCGGTGCTTCGACTAGTGGTGGTAACGGTGGCAGTGGTGGCAACGGCGGCGGTGCATCCACAAGCTATACCTTGACCGTGACCAAATCGGCGGCGAATGCAGGCACTGTCACCTCGAGCCCAGCCGGAATCAGTTGCGACACAACCTGCACCACGCAGACCGCGACATTCAAAAGCACCACTATCGTAGCCCTCGCCGAGACTCCAAGCTCCGCGATGAATGCCACTTTCGGAGGCTGGAGCGGCGGAGGTTGCAGCGGTACCGGTTCTTGCTCTGTAACCCTCAGTGCAAATACCTCGATCACCGCAGATTTCCAGGTGCCCATTACGCTGCCCAAAGCGGCGTTGGGTTTGTTTGTCGTAACGATAGGAGGCGCCGGGTCCACTTACATTCCTGTCGATGGCTCCGGAGGCGGAGTAACCATCGACTCCACCGAGTATCTCTATTCCATGATTATTCCCAGTACCAACCAATGGGTGGTCAAGACTCACTACGCCTCCGAAAGCTATGCGCCCGCCATTCTCGCGGCATTTGGGCAGGACGATCAGGTCTTTCAGGTCACCGCATACTATACGCAGTGCCCCTTCGTGACGATGTACAACCCCGACAACGCGCCCGTGACGCAATTCACTCTTACTCAGGGCTTTGGTTCCGGTTCTTACTCCGGCTTGAACGGCTGGCAACTCAACCATATCGGAATCGTGGGGGACAACATCTACTACATGACTCCCATTGTGCCGAATCAACTCAATCCCTTTGAGAGCAATGGTGGGCAGTTCGAGGTCACGACCGCAGCAAAAAGCGAAAGCGGCGGCACGATGCTCCTTTCGGCCTCCGACCCCGACAACAAAGCCACCATGGATGTTGCGGACAGTGGCACACTCTACGCCATCATCCATGATTCGACAAATGGGACTCTGACTGTCTGGACACGCGATCTCACAACCGGAAAACTCGCGACCGAACTGCGCAACTACGACACCCTCTCCGATGAGTCGCTGTATGCTAGCTGGTCGTTCGCCATCAACGACGGAATCTTCTATGTGCTTCGGAGGGAGAACTCCAACGGTACGATCGAGGTTTGGAGCACGAATCTCAGTGTACCGGCGGCCACGGCAGGGTCCATGACCATGCTTCAGTCGTTTCCGGTCTCCACGACCATTGGGACGTTCACGAACACCTGGGGTGTGGACAACGGACACGTAATCGTCGGATTTTACCCGCCTGGTTCGAAGGACTTAAGCGGCGTCGCCGATTTCGACACGGCAACCAGCACGACCACGTACTGGAATCTGGGACCGACGACCGACATCATGAGCATGGTTCCAGTGTGGATACCGGGGTCATGATTTCTTCCCCGAAGGCTGTCCCAGGTCTCCCCGATTCTTCAGACCTGGGCCAGCACATCTGTCGAGAGGGTCGGTGGTGCAGATACCCTCTGAGAACGATTGGCAATGTCACTTGGCGACAACAGGCCAAGGCACTCACCAGCGTCCGTATGCTTGGCAATCCGGAAAGAATCCGTCTAAGCAAATCTGTAGCTCTATAGTCCCAACACCGCCCTTTGAGCCGTAAAAATCTCCTGCAACCCCACCTCGGCCAGATCGACCAGCTCATTGAGCTGCGCGTGGGAAAAAGAACCCTTCTCCGCCGTCGCCTGCGTCTCTATCAGCCCGCCGTCGGCGGTCATCACCACATTCATGTCCACCTCGGCCTGCGAATCCTCTTCATAACATAGGTCCAGCAGCATCGCGCCGCCGACGATGCCCACCGAGGTCCCTGCCACCAGTTGCCTGAGCGGCGACTCTTTGAGCGTTCCGGCGGCGACCAGCGCGTTCAGCGCTAGCGCCAGCGCCACCGCCGCGCCGGTGATCGCCGCCGTGCGCGTGCCGCCGTCGGCCTGAATCACGTCGCAATCCAGAATCACCGTACGCTCTCCCAGCGCCTTCATGTCCACGACCGAGCGCAGGCTACGCCCGATCAGCCTTTGAATCTCGTGCGTCCGCCCGCCGATCTTGCCCCGCTCGCTTTCCCGCGGGGTACGTGTAAGCGTGGCGCGGGGCAGCATCGAGTACTCCGCCGTCACCCAGCCGCGCCCCGAGTTGCGCAGCCAGCCGGGGACACCCTGTTCAATCGTCGCGCAGGTCAGCATGCGCGTGCTGCCCAGCGTGACCAGCACCGAGCCTTCGGCGGTCTGCACAAAGCCGGGTGTGAGCGTAAGCGGGCGAAGCTCCAGCGGAGTCCTGCCGCCAGGACGATAAAAGGACGAAACCGCTGTGCCGATTCCAGTGATATTCATGCTGAGATTGTACGGGAAGCGGCTGCGGGCGAGGCTGTCAAGCCGTCAAAGGCTTCCGGTTCCAGTACGGGAAACCGCTCCTTCTCCGTCCCGTAACAGGAACCTATCCCTAATCCATTGAAACCAGGAACCTTACAGCTATTGTGCTCCAATCCCCAGTTGCATTGTGGGAAGAAATGCTCATTTTGGCTCCAGCGGCAGTGTAGGGGAATTGGACACTAACTCCCTCCCTTATCAGGAACTTAATCCAGCCGTTCTACTTTGGCACGCCACGTGTAATAGAAAGGGACAGTTCCCAACTCCGGGGCAGAAATGGGAAAGGCGAAAAACAGGAAACAGGGAATAGATCGGAGTTGTGGGTCTTTGAAACTGACCCCTGATCTCTGACCCCTGACTTGGAAAAGGAGCGATCATGCTGCAGACAGGACAAGCGGGCATATTCACAGGAAGCAGGCTGGCGGCAAAAGGCCTGATCGAAGCAGGGCTTGTGGGAGTGGGCCAGTTAAGAGCAGGTCTGGCTGGAAGCAAAGGCTCCGTGAGTGAGAGGAAACGGGTCGAAGCAGTGGTCGAGACGCTGGCCAGCCTGCGCGGCGAAAGCGAGAGCCTGGCCGCAGTGGCCCATGACGCGCGCAATATGGTCACGGCGCTGGGGCTCTACTGTGATCTGTTAGAGGAGCCGGGGGTGCTCTTTCCTGCCTTCCATCACTATGGCAACGAACTTCGGATGGTGGCCACGGCCAGCCGCCGGCTGGTGGAGAAGCTGGTGGCCCTCGATCTCCGCCTGGGGCTGGCCGCCGATCTGGGCGGCGAAGCCCGGACGGGGACCGAGGCGCTCGACGCGGGCAGGCAGGAGCGCACCCGCCGCTTTGATCTTCTGCCCGCCGAGCCGATCAACAATCTGGCCGGCGAAGTGCTGGCCAACCGCAATCTGCTGGCGGCCCTGGCCGGTCCCTCCATCACTCTCACCGTGGATGCCGAAGGCGGCTCGCTTCCGGTACGGCTGACGGGCGAGGATTTGACCCGGATTCTGGTCAACCTGGTCAAGAACGCCGCCGAGGCGATGCCAGAGGGCGGCTGCATCCTGATTGGCCTGCGTGAGCGTTCCGCCGCGGACGGAGCGGTCGAGCTTCTGGCGCTCACGGTGGAAGACAACGGGCCTGGCATTCCCAAAAATACGCTGGACAAGATCTTCGACTCCGGCTACACCACCCGGGCCGGCGGCGGTCTCCGGCACGGCGGCCGGCCAACCTTCCATCGCGGGCTGGGCTTGTCCATCACCCGCTCCATCGTCGCATCCGGCGGGGGCTGCATTCATGCCGCCAACCGCGCCCCGTCCGGAGCCCGCTTCGAGATTGAGCTGCCCGTCCGCTCCCGCTGAGGCGCACGGCAGACGGCCCCACAGAAACTTCCAGGGCGGGCAAAAATCTCGTGACAGAAACCACAAAAAATCCCATTCACCCTTTGTGCGTGAGGCAATTACAATGCTTGAAACAGTTCTGAGTACGAGAGCCATGGAGTTTATTCCTCAACAACTCGCGGAACAGCCCGCTCGCCTGCACCTGCTGGTGGTCGACGCCGACACCGCGGTCCGCTCGGCCTGCGTCGAGATTGCCGCCAGTCTGGGCTACGCGGTGGATAGTACCGGCGACCTGTCTCAGGCGCGCAGTATGATGCGCGGCTCGACCGCCGACATCCTGCTGGTCAACCTGCCCGCGGGTTCCAACCAGGGCCTGGAGCTGGTCTCCGAGGTCAAGCTGCTTTATCCGCAGACTGCGGTGATCGCAATGACCGCCTCGGGCTCGGTCAACGCCGCCGTCGAGGCGATGCGCTGCGGAGCCTCGGATTACCTGGCCAAGCCCTTCGCTATCGACGAGCTTTCCACGGTTCTGGATCGCGCCGCCTCCTCGCTGGTCACCGACGCCGCCACCCGCCAGTTGCGCGAGCGGCTGCGCCTATCGCAGGGGCTGGGCGCGATGATAGGCCGCTCCGGGGAGATGGAAAAGCTCTACCGCATCCTCTCCAAGGTTGCCCAGAGCACCCACCCTGTCCTGATTCTGGGCGAGAGCGGCACCGGCAAGGAGCTGGTGGCGCGCACCATCCACGCCTACGGGCCTAACTCGCAAAAGCCGTTTCTGCCGGTCGACTGCGGTTCGCTGGTGCCCACGCTGATCGAGAGCGAGCTCTTCGGCTACGTGAAGGGCGCCTTCACCGGTGCCAATCGCTCCAAGGACGGGTTGCTGGTCTCGGCCGAGGGAGGAACGGTTTTTCTCGACGAGATTGGCGAGCTCTCACTCGATCTGCAGGCCAAGCTGCTGCGCGCGCTGCAAGAGAAGGAGGTCCGCCCGGTCGGCGCCACCCACCGCATCCCCATCAAGGCGCGCATCGTGGCCGCCACCAACCGGGATCTGGCGGTCATGGTGGAAATGGGCGCCTTCCGCAAAGACCTCTTCTACCGGCTCAACGTAGTCAATCTGCGGCTGCCGCCCTTGCGCGACCGCCGCGAGGACATTCCGCTGCTGGCGGCTCACTTTCTCGACCATATCAGCCGCGAGCACGGCGTCAAATTCACGTTGAGCGACGAGGCCCTGCACACCATGATGCATCACGACTGGCCGGGCAACGTGCGCGAGCTTGAAAATTCCATCGAACGGGCCTGCGCGCTCTCCAGCGGGCCCATCCTGCACCTGGGCGACCTGCCCACGCTGCTGCAGCAGCAGGGTCTCGAGGCCCGGCGCTCGGTGGCCGCCGGCGAGCCCGTCTCCGAGGCCGGCTCGCCGCAGTTGACCACGCTGGCGGAGATGGAACGCCAGGCCATCCTGGGAGCCATTCGCGCCCTCAAAGGCGACAAGCTCCAGGCCGCCAAGCTGCTCGGCATCGGCAAGACCACCCTTTACCGCAAGCTGAAGGAATACGGCATTGCCGACCCGCTTCGGGAAGAATAGGCGGCCCGGATTCAAGTCGGGACAGATCGCGCCGATAGTCCAATTACGGGAAACTTCACAGGCCCCAGGCGGGAAGAGCCGCGCGGAGCGCAACAGGCCTTGGCAACGGGCTGGCCGGATGAGCCAAAGGAGCGGGGAATGAGCATTCTGATTGTGACCGGAGTCGAAGGCGCCCGCAATTGCGCCGCCGTGGTGGCCATGCAGCTGGGCATGGAGGTCGAGATGGCCGACGGGCGCAAGGCCGCGCTGGGGGCGCTGCGCCGCCGCGAGTTTGCCGCCGTGGTGGTGGACGAGACGATAGCCGAGTGCGACCCGGGCTCGGCCGAGGGCCGCTGGGAGCACCCCAGCCTGGCCATCCCCCTGCCGATCAACATCGCCCTCACCGGCGCCGCCCGGGGCGTGCGCGGGATTCGCGCCGCC
>JBKQLG010000268.1:0-14397 GCA_052147235.1 Occallatibacter sp. | reverse complement strand
TGCCGTGCATTTGGGGGGACACTGCCGCACACATTGGGGAAACCAAGCTTCCCTGCAGGGCCACGCAGTTTCGATTCGAGCGCTCGCTGCTTCCGTCGCTCTACGACCTTCTCGACGCGCTCGGCTCCGTTTGAACGTCTACGGTAACGCCAGCCTGAGAGCCAAGCAACATGCCAACTCAAAGGTTGTGCAGATGGTGATGCCGCAAGAACCACCACTGGCTGTGCGGCAGTCAGCGGCGGTTTGAGCTATTGTGGAGTTCTGTGGGGTTGGAGGATTTGCCTTAGTCTGCTAAGTTGTTGATTCTATGGTGGACGCGGTAGGAATCGAACCTACAACCTGTCGGTTAAGAGCCGAATGCTCTGCCAGTTGAGCTACGCGTCCAGGCTACCGGAAAAACCGTGCGGTGGGAGGGCTTTCACACGGTTTGAGCAGACAGGGATCGCCTGCCTGCTCAAGAAAAATATAGCACAGGAAGGGGGCGGTTTCAAAACACAGAGGCGGCGCGGGCTAACGCTTAGAAGTTGAAAGCCAGGCCGGCGCGGAGGCTGCGCTGCTGTTGGGCGAAAATCACCAATGAGCCATCGCTCAACAGATAGGGGCGGTAGCCCTCCGATAGCAGGTTGTGCAGATCTAGAATCGCCGCAAAGCTGCCGCGATGCAGATGGATGGGCTGGCGCAGGTACAGATTGAGCCAGGGCGCGTCGGCATCCTCAGCGAAAGGGGCAACCTGCGTGATGGAATCTTCCGGCTGCCAGCGATAGCTGGCCCGCCAGCGGGTTCCGGTGCCCTCGAGTGTGCCGGAAAGCGAAAGCGAGTAAGCCTGGGCGCGGCGTGGATGGACGCCGGCAAGCGCCTGCGTCAGCGATAGGGGCTGTGGCAAGGCAGGGAGGATCAGAGTGGCGCCGTTGGCGTAGCTGAGGCGGGCTTGATTGCCTCCAGGCAAGCGGCTCTCGAAGCTGGCCGCGATTCCGGTAGTGGTGAAGCGTGGTCCGGCAGCGCGGAAGAGGCTGCTGGCCGGGTCCAGAAGCACCGTGGCGGCCTCGGAATCGCCCGCCGCAAAACGGCTCGCGGCCTCGAGGGCCGGATTGTCGACACGGTCGTCGAAGACAAGCACGGCAAAGCCGGTGCGGTCCGTGTGCCGCTCCCAGCCGAGTTCTTGATGCATTCCGTGTTCGAGGGCCAGAGCGCCGTTACGGGCAGAAAGCGCGGGCAGCCAGGAGCGGGCCTCGGTCTCCTCGGAATCCGGAGTGCCGGGCAGCAGTGTAGCCATGTGATAGCCAATCGTCGAGTCGCCGCTGTGCCAGCCCGCGAAGGCAAATGGTTGAAGTTTGGCGATGGTCTCAAGGGAAGGTCCGGAGAGCCGGGCCAGCACCTCATCGGAGCCCGCTTCGGCTTCGAATTCGTCCCCCAGATGGATCGTCTCCCAACTGCGGAGTACGGCCTCGTCCAGCCCTTCGCCGCTGCCGGCTTCCATCTCCGGGTGCAGGGCGATGCTTACTACCGACTGCACGGAGCCGGCAAAGCCCATATCCTGGCGGAAACCGAGCATGGACTCCACGCCGGCATTCGTGTCTGGTGCAAAATCTACGCTGGCCAGCAGTTCGCGGCTATAAGACGGCGTTTCCTGGACTGCGGCTGTGATGCGCTCGCCGTCCTCGCCGAATGCGCCCTCCTGGCCGGTAGCCACCAGCCGGGCCTTCAGCCGGGGATGTGCGCCGCCATCCTCGGAGACAACCACCAGAGGACCATCCTCCAGCCAGCGTAAAAGAGGCCGGTTGGCGGCCGAGCGCAGCGTCCACGCCCAGTCGTCCTTCTGGGCGTTGCCCGTGCGCGGCTCAGCCGGAAGCCACTGCATCGCCTCGTAGAGGGTGTTCAACGTAAGGTTGACGACGGTATTCGAGCGAACGCGCACATTCTCGCGCAGGGAGGGAAGAAACCAGTCGCCCATGGCCTTGACCGCATAGCGGCCGGGCAAAATCGAGGCGATGCGGTAACGGCCGCTCGCGTCGGTATAGACGCTGGCGATGACGCTAAGATCGGGACGCAGCAACTGCACCCGGGCGCCGATCTGCGGAATGCCGGCGGAGTCGCTCACCTGGCCCGTAACCACGCCCGAAGCTGGCCCGGACGCGGCTCCACTGACCGAGTTGCCGCCCATGGCAATCAGCAACGCTAAAACTACGATATGGAGCCTGTGCGTCGTCATCGTCGATAAGGACCTGGCGGCGTCCCTGGCGAAGTTACCGCGAACCCACCCGCGCGGTTCCGAATCTGATGTCCGGTCGGCTTGCTGCGGTGGATACACACTATTCAACGACAAAAGGCGCCGATTGCGCAATCTCTTGTTTCGAGATTGCGTCATTTATTTTGATCGTCACCTTGTACTTACCTGGATCAAGCCCCGAAATTGGCAGCGTTTTCTCCACCGTCATCTGGTCGCTGTGAGCGCCCAGATCCTTGGAATCCAGATGTTTTTCAAAGACCACGGTATCGACGGCCGATGTGCTGGCGGTTGCGGGGGTGGTTTTGACGATCTGGTAAGTCACCGTGGCCTGATTGCTCTTGGTAGCTTCGTCGATGCCCAGGTTGTAGACCTGCATCCAGAAACTAAGTAACTGGTCGCGCTTAAATCGGACCGGCGGGTTTGGATTATTCGGAGTGGGGCTGCTCACGCGAGGCCGGATGAAAGTGTTGCCGATAATAAAGTTGCCGCTGCCGATCTCGCGCGAAGAAACGGTGTTCATCTGGTCGGCCAGGATCAGCGAGGATGTGCCCAGCTTTTCGTCGCGATACGCGGGCACCTCGATGCCGCGGCCGTAGTAACCCAAATGGTCCGGGTTGTTCACGTCCTTGATAGCGATATCCAGGCGGTAGAGGCCGGGCTGTAAAGGCAGGGCCTTCCAGTAGACCGACTGGTGGTCGAGGCTCTTTTCCAGCAACTCGGCGGGCTGCTCAACCTGGACGGAGTCCTCAAAGGTCTGCACCGTTTTATGTGTGAGGGTGGTCACCTTGCCCAGGATGTTGACCACGCCCCTGGAGACGCCGTCCTTGGTCACAAACGTTATGTCGCGGTTTTTCATCTGGATGGTGATCGGAACCAGCACTGTGCTATCAGTTACCTTGACAAAGTCGGTGCGCACATCGAAGGGAAAGACGGGGCCGGTGAGCAGCTTGTGCTCGCTCAGGAAGGCGTCCAGGTCGTGGAACTGCACCGGCGGCGGTGCAAAGAGCTTGGCCATCAGCTCGATGCGGTCGAATTGCTTGGACTGGCTCTCGCCCGACCTCGACGAGCCGAGACCCAGTGTCTCGAGGTTACCCGCGAAGCGGTCGCTCTTCTTGGTGTGACCCATCTGTTCCGCCAGGGTTAGCCCCATGTTGGGAACGTGCGCCAGCGCATCCTTCTCGCCGCGGTCAATGGTAAAGTGGTAGTCGCCGCACTGGCAGGTATCGACAAACTCCAATTCGACGTTCTCTCCGATGCCCTCCAGATAACGGTAGCGCCAGACCTCGAAGGGGAAGGTCGAGGTTGTGCCGCCGCCCTCATCATAGGGCCGTTCATACATGCCGCCGGAGGCGTGGGAGTCGATCTCGTCCGGCTTGCCGAAATTGATGTAGATGTGGCCGCGGTCGGTCTTCCAACCCGGCTTGCCGGCGGCAAAGTGCTCGTTGGCGTAGGCGATGCGCCGATAGTGTTCTTCGCGGAACTCGTTCTCCGGTGAATCCGGATTAGGGTTGCGCCGCAGCCAGAACTGCTCGATGAACGCCTCGCGCTCCTCATCGTTGCCCAGAGCTTTGAAGGCCTTGCGCTCCTCGTCGGTGATGATGTAGGCCACATCCTGTTCCAGCCAGGTCTTGTAAGCGCCCTTGATCTCGATCTTGAGAGCCTTCTGGGCGGCAATCCTCTCTTTATCGGAGCGCTCGCGCTTGAGCGGGTCAGCCTCCTCGCCCGCTCCCTGATCCGGGGTGGGGGGCTGTGCCTGGGTCGGCGGCGATGCGGGCGGGGTGCCCGTCTGCTGAGCACGGAGACTGGAGGTGGGAAGTAAAACCAGGCCGCAACCCAGCGCGACGATGAAAAGATGAGAACGATTAAGCGTCATTTGCCTTGATGACTCCTGCAATCCTCTATTCTACGGGTTCCAAAAGGGCTGAGCAAGAATCCGCAGGAAGTTGGCTGCCGGTTGGACGCCGAAGCATGGCCGAGGTAAGCAAGATGGCGGGCTGTAAGACGGCAATCAACGCCAGGAGGAAACCAGGTTTTTGAGACTAGCCGCACCGCTATCGCGTCAATAAAACAAGCGCATTGACTCGACCGCATGGTTATCTGGCGCTGGCTGCGATTCCGTTCCTGGCAGGGCCGGTTGAGGAAATCATGCGGGCGCAAGCCGGATGGAGCAGCTTCGGGAACTGGTAAGGCTGCATTTGCGTACACTGAAATCGGAGAGACCTGGAGTACCACCTCGAATGAAGAAAATCATTTTGACTATTCTCGCCGCCGTAGTTGTAGTCGTACTCGTCATTGTCTTTATTTGGAGGCAGCAGTCCGGCTACACCAAGGTTCTGACCGCCAAGATAGAGCGCCAGGACCTGACTACGGTGGTCAGCGGCACCGGCCAGATCAAGCCCAAGACCTACATGAATGTGGGCGCCACCTCCTTTGGCCGTATCACCCGCTTCTATGTGAAGGAAGGGGACATGGTCAAGAAGGGCCAGACCGTGGCTACCATCGAGAACGTGCAGCAGGAGGCCAATGTGAATGGCCAGGAGGCCGCCATAGCCGCCGCCAAGACCGACATTGCCTCCTACATTGCCGCCGAAAAGACGGCCGAAGCCAACGTCGAGCACGCCAAGGCCGATCTGGAGCAGAAACAGTTGGATTGGGATCGCGCCCAGAGCCTATATAAGGACGGCATCCTCGCCAAGCAGGATTACGATGCCAAGAAGGCGGCCTACGACCTCGACGTGGCCTCTTTGGCCCAGGCCGTGGCGGGCCTCAACCAGGCCAAAGCCAACACCGATTCCGCCCGCGGCCATATGCAGACCCAGGTCGCCAACCTGCGCGTCAACCAGGATCTGCTCGACAAGACCATCGCTATCGCTCCCTTTGACGGCATTGTGACCAATATGCCGGTGCGCGAGGGCGAAACGGTGGTCACCGGAATCCAGGGAACCGAGGGCGCTACTTTGATGACGCTGGCGGATATGAGTGTGATCACCGCCGAGATCAAGGTGGACGAGACCGACATCGTCAACGTGCAGATCGGCCAGTCGGCCGATGTGAGCGTGGATGCAATGCCCGGCAAGGTCTTCAAGGGCCATGTGACACTGGTCGGCGATCAGGCGCTGCTCCGCTCCACCGGCCAGGCCACCTCTACCTCCACCTCCGGCACCGAGGAGGCCAAGGACTTCAAGGTCGTGATCACGCTGGACAATCCATCCAGCGAGCTGCGCCCCGGACTCAGCACTACCGCCAAGATCACCACGGCGCACAAAACCAACGTGCTGGCGCTGCCCCTTCAGGCCCTCGCCATGTACAACCCCAACGACGACAAAGCCAAGGGCGGCGTGCAGGCTGCTTCGACCTCCTCCACCGTCAAGTCCGCGCCGCAGCAAGGCGTCTTTGTCCTGGACAGCAATTCAGGCAAGCTGCGCGTCCGCTTCGTTCCCGTCACCACCGGCATCACCGGAACTACCGACATCGAGGCGCTCACAGGACTGAAAGCAGGCGACGAGATCGTCATCGGCCCTTACAAGACACTGCGCTCCCTCAAAAGCAACGCGCTGGTCAAGCGCGACACCGAAAAACCGGTCGTGCTGACGTCGGGCGGAAGCTAGGATAGGGTATAAGGCAGATGGGCGTGTCAGGGATTTCTGCTTCTGCCAATGTTTTGCAAGGGCACGGCTTTACAGGCTACGGTAAAACACATTCAGGGTTGCATGAAGTGTCAGGGCACGACTTCAGTCGTGCCGTAAGTGCAACAAAACAAATGTTGGGCTTTAACCCCTGAGGGAATGTTGATTAACCTGAAAATACTCATCTAGGTGAGTTGAAGAACAGGCCCTGACAAAGGAAGAGAAGCGAATGACTTTATTCGACACCGTTACCGATGGATTTGCACAGTCTGCGGCTGCGGCTCCGCCTAATGGCGAGATGATTGTCGTCGAGGATCTGTGGCGCACCTACGATATGGGCTCCGAACAGCAGGTGCAGGCGCTCCGCGGCGTCAATCTGCGCATCCGCCATAACGAGTATGTCGCCATCATGGGCCCCTCCGGCTCCGGCAAGTCCACGCTGATGAACCTGATCGGCTGCCTGGACACGCCCTCCAAGGGCAGCTACTGGCTCAACGGCCAGTTGGTCAGCGATCTGGACGACGATCAATTGGCCCGCATCCGCAACAAGGAGATCGGCTTCGTCTTCCAGACCTTCAACCTGCTGGCTCGCGCCACTGCCCTGCATAACGTCGAGCTGCCGCTGATCTACAACGGCACTCCATCCGTCGAGCGCATTGCCCGGGCCAAGGAATCGCTCGCCGACGTCGGCCTCGAGTCCCGTATGTACCACAAGCCCAATGAACTCTCCGGCGGTCAGCGGCAGCGCGTCGCCGTCGCCCGCGCGCTGGTCAACCGCCCCTCCATCATCCTTGCCGACGAGCCCACCGGCAACCTCGACTCCAAGACAGGCCTGGAGATCATGGCCCTCTTTGACACCTTGCACGCCAACGGCAACACCATTGTGCTCGTCACCCACGAGCCGGACATCGCCGAATATGCGCATCGCGTCGTCCATATCCGCGACGGCCAAATCTACTCCGACGAGCCTTCCAAGCGCCATAGCTAGGGCATTTTCACTGATAGTGAGTGTAAAGCTGGGTGCCCCATCCTTCACGTTCTATCCACCCCAGCGACGAAGACCTGTCGCTGGGGACCCCGGTTTGCGAAGGGTGGGATACCAGAATGCCCGCGTTGCAGGAGCTGTGAAGATGCTCTGAGTCAACCGAAACAAAGCCACCAATCCCGCCCCCGCCCTCGCCGGAAAGATACTAAGTTTTTCCGGCTCATGTTTTTTTCGTCACTTGCCGATAGAACGACTGGTGGCCTCGCAATTGTCGCTTGGGCCATGGAGAAGAGGCAAGTTGAGAGCCATGTACAGTGCAGCTCAGTACCAGCCCCTGCCCCAGACTTCAGCCTCCCGCCTGTCCCTGGCGGAAGTGGAATCATCCTCGGAAGCCCGGCCGGTGGGTGTCAGCGCGGCATGGCGCAAGTTGCTGATGCAAGTGGAGATGGCTGCGCCTCACGTGCAAGTGGCGGCCATCGAGGGCGAGCATGGCGCCGGCAAGCATACCTTGGCCCACTATCTCTTCAGCCGCTCACCGCTGGCCTCCACTACCTTCCTGCGCCGCGACGCCCGCGAATGGCTGGTCGCCGACGCCGATCCCGCCACCCTCGCCGGCTGCACCTATCTCGATCGCGTGGACCTGCTCGCCCCTCCCGGCCAGGGTTTGCTGCTCAGCGTCCTCAAATCGCTGCAAGACCGTCCGCCGGGCCGATTTGTGCTGCTCGCTTCCTCCCAGATCTCGCTGCGCCAGATGGCCGCGCAGGGTCTTTTGCTTTCCGATCTGGCCTTCCGCCTCACCGCCGTCCGCTTTGCCATTCCCCCGTTGCGCCAGCGCCGCGAAGACATCTCCATCCTCGCCCAGACGCTTCTGGACCGTATCTGCCACCTTTATCAGCAACGCCCAGTGGTTCTCGGCCCCGGCTCCCTCGCCCGCCTCTTGCAGCACAACTGGCCGGGCAACGTCCGCGAACTGGCCGCCGTCCTCGAAACCGCGCTCCTCGAAGCCGTCAACGGCGTCATCCGCCCCGACGACCTGGCCTTGCCCAGCGGCCTGGAAAACTCCCAGGATATGCAGCAGTCCGCGATGCGCCCTGACAGCCTCAATCTAGACGCCGTCATCCAGCATCATGTGCAATACGTCCTCGATCTCAACCGCGGCAACAAGCTGCGTGCCGCCCGACAGCTCTGCATCAGCCGTTCCACCCTCTACCGCATCCTCGGCAATGAGACCATATTGGCCCATTGATCGATCGGCGCATTGAAGACTGTATATCAGTGAAGGCTACGCGGTGATTCTTGCCTTGCGGACCTTCTTTCTTCATTTCGTAGCCTTATTACCGGACAAGACGTACTCTTTTGCCGGCATATAGCATAGGAAAAACACAGCGCGGCGCAATTCGAAAATGGGTTTGCCGGGGCGCGGATGGATTCCCTCCAGCGATCTCACCCTACCGCGGAACGGCAGCCTTCTGCTGCGCGATCCACGCGTCGATGCGGTCGCTCAACACGTCGAGCGGCAGGGCGCCTGTATCCAGCACCTGATCGTGGAAGGCGCGCAGGTCGAAGTTGCTTCCCAGAGCCGACTTGGCCCGTTCGCGCAGTTCCAGGATCTTGAGCTGGCCGATCTTGTAGGCCAGTGCCTGGCTGGGCCACGCGATATAGCGGTCCACCTCGGCCTGGATGCTGGTCTCGTCGATATTCGAGTGCTCGTGGAAGTAATCGACCATCTGCTGGCGGCTCCAGTGCTGGGAGTGGACGCCGGTATCGACCACCAGGCGGATGGCGCGCCAGATGTCAGCCTCCAGGCGGCCGTAGTCCGAGTACGGGTCCTGGTAGAAGCCCACGTCCTTGCCCAACCGCTCTGCGTAGAGCCCCCATCCCTCGATGTACGCCGTATAGTACTGGTGCTTGCGGAAGGTGGGAACGTCTGTAAGTTCCTGAGCTATAGAGATTTGCAGATGATGGCCGGGAAGTCCCTCGTGGTAGGCGATGGCCTCGACGGCGTAGAGATTGCGGCTGGCGGCGTTCCAGGTGTCGATGCGCAGACGGCCGGGGCGGCTGCCGTCGGGCGTGCCGGCCTCGTAGTAGGCGGGCGCGGAGGTCTTCTCCAGGTACTCGGGGACTGCATCGACCTCGAAGGACGCCTTGGGCAGGCGGCCAAAGTACATGGGCAGCACAGCCTGCATGGGGCCAAGATAGCCGCGATAGGCGGCCAGCAACGCCTCCGGCGAGGCCGGATGCAGCTTGGGATTGGTCTTGAGGCTGGCGCGGAAGCTGGGCAGATCGGCAAAGCCGAGCTTCTGCGCAATCGCCAGCATCTGGGCCTCGTCGCGCTTGACCTCGTCGAGGCCAATCTGGTGAATCTGCGCGGCGGTCAGATCGGTGGTAGTGGTGCGGCGAATGCTGAAAGCATAGTACTTAGCCCCATCGGGCAGCGCGGAGATGCCCGGCTCGGCGCGCCCGGCGGGGATGTAGCTCACCTCGAGGAAGCGAGCAAAACGCTTGTAGGCTGGCAGCACTTCCTTGCCGATGGCGTCCAGCATCTCGGCCTTGATGCGCTCTTGCTCGTCGGGCTTGATTGCGGCGGGAAAGCTCTTCAGCGGCAGCGCCAGCGGCGAGTCTTCGGGTTTTTCGTTGGCCAGCTCCTTGACCTGATCCAGCGCCTTTTCCAGCAGATAGCGCGGCGGAACGCGACCATCCTCGATGCCGATGGACATATTCGTTGTCACCTGCTCAAAGGCTTTGGGAAGCGCGTGCAGGCGGGCGATCCAGTCGTCGTAGTCCTTGACGGTGGTAAAGCTAAGTTGAGCCACCAGTTGCGGATAGGTAGTGTGAATGCCGTTCATCTGGTCCAACGGCATCTCCCACTCCTTGAAGCCCGCGGCCTCGGCGTCGTCGGCAAACTGGCGCAGCAGTAGATCGCGGCTGATCTTCTCCTGGTCCGTAAAGCCAGTAGGATCAATGGCCGCCAGCTTCATGAGGAACTCCTCCTCACGGGCCAGCCAGGCGTTCTCCGCCTTCACGGAGTAGTCGCGGATGCGGTCGTTGTAGCGCGTGTCGCCCAGTACGGAGGCATACTCCGGCTCGCGCTCCATCGTGGCCTGCCAGTAATCCTCGAAGAGGGCATTGAGGGCCTTGCGGCGGTCTTCCAAAGGAGCGGCGGTCAGCGCCAGGCCTGACAGGGTTTGCGCGCGCATTTTGGGAAGAAAGGCGAGCAGCAGTAAGGCGGTAACGGCCAGAGCGGGCAACAGGAATCTTCTCAACGGAATTGGACCTCGTAGTGAAATCTTGCTTTCTCGTCGAGTGTAGAACAAGGGGGTAGGCGGTCGCAGTTCGTGGTTTCCTACTCTTTCCGCAAAGGACGCCGCGAAGTACTAAACCACAATGCTCAACCTGCCTCGATAAAATCCATAATTTAGACTATCCTTCGTCTCCCCGAAAAATAAATAATTAAATTCCGTTCTCATGTCGATTCAGTCACACCCCGTTCGACGTATCAGCAGAGAGCCAGTACGATAGTGAGCAACAGCGATCCAACTGCGCTCTCAATCTGAGTTCCCTGATTAGCCAACAAATAGCTCAACGCAAAGGAGATTTCGCAATGCGATTCATGGTTATCGTCAAATCAACCCCAGAGATAGAAAAGGAATGCGCCCTCCCCGATCCTGAGCTCCTGCTCGAGATGGGCAAGTACAACGAAGAGCTAATGAAGGCTGGCGTCCTGCTCGCGCTCGATGGCCTACAACCCAGCTCCAAAGGCGCACGCGTCAAATTCTCCGGCGGCTCTCATACCGTCATCGACGGCCCCTTCACCGAGGCCAAGGAACTCATCGCCGGCTTCTCGATCTTGCAGGTCAAGTCCCTTGAAGAAGCCATCGAATGGGTAAAGCGTGCCCCCAACTGCAATCCTGGCGTCGACTACGAAGTTGAAATCCGCCAGATCTTTGAGATGGAAGACTTCGCACCCATCCTGACCGAAGAGCAGATCCAGTACAAAGTAGCGAAACGGGCTGAGCTGCCGAATCAGACCTCCAACAAATAACTGGGTGGCCCATATCTCGATCTGTTACTGAAGATGGGTACCCCAGGTCCGGATTTTCAGACCTTGGGTCAGGCCGATCCCCGATCCGAGACGAGTCAGAAAACGAGTTACTATGCCTCAGAATCGAGAGATGGGATACACGGCTATTGATGAGAATGGAGACCTCGAACATGAAGCCCAATCAACCCAGCCGCACAGCCCTGATGATCGCCCGACAACGAGCTGCTCATCAGGTGCTCGATCATGGCGCAATCCTCTATGACCCATTTGCCATGAAGATTCTGCATGAAGACGAAAAGGACGTGCTTCAATTTGCGAACGCACACCCCTTGGCCGGCATCGGACGTCTGATTACTGCCGCGCGAAGCCGGATTGCGGAAGATGCTTTGTCAAGAGCTGTCGAAAGAGGGGTTGGGCAGATCGTTATCCTTGGCGCCGGACTCGACACTTTCGCTCTCCGGAATCCCCATGACGCACTAGAGATCCGTATCTATGAGGTGGACCACCCCGCGACGCAGGCAGGTAAACTCGAGCGCCTGGCAGAAGCTCAAATTGCACTTCCGCCATGGCTAATTCTCGTGCCTGTCGATTTCGAGCGGGACGATTTGGGAGAGAAGCTCGCCGCCGCAGGCTTTCAGCAGAGCTCGCCCGCATTTTTCACTTGGCTCGGAGTTGTACCCTATCTGACACAGGACGCTATCGGCCGCACTTTGGACTACATGACGTCCATCCAGAATTCGGAGGTGGTGTTCGACTACATGGAACCTCCCGAGGCATTCTCAGAAGAGCTAAGGCAAATAGAAAAGGCTCGGGCCGAACAGCTTGAGAAAATGGGTGAACGTTCGGACACCCGTTTCGAGCCGGCCGGCATTGCAGCGATTCTTCGCTCGCACGGATTTTGTGCCTTCGAAGATATCGATTTCCAGGAGATCGCGTCCAGGTTCGGCCACGCCGTTCAAGGACTCGCGCCCGGACACGCTGGCGTTCATGTTGTCCACGCTAAGCACTAACTGAACACGGTCATTATCGGTCGCCACAGCGAAAAAAACGCGGAAGAAACAAAATTTCTCCGACCCTTTGTCGAATTCCGGTCCAACCGTTCGACTATAAGACAAAAGAACGATGATCTACGACTCCTGAGTGAACAGGAAACGAGTCATCGGAAACAAGCCACCCAGCCATCGCTCAACCCATAGGAGGTTTCACAATGCGATTCATGGTTATCGTCAAATCAACCCCAGAGGCAGAAAAAGAAGGCGCCCTCCCCGATCCACAGCTCCTGGCCGAGATGGGCAAGTTCAACGAAGAGCTCATCAAGGCTGGCGTCGTGCTCGCCATGGATGGCCTCCATCCCAGCGCCAAAGGCGCACGCGTCAAATTCTCCGGCAAGAACCGCACCGTCATCGACGGCCCCTTCACCGAGGCCAAGGAGCTCGTCGCCGGCTTCTGGCTCTGGCAGGTCAAGTCCCTCGAAGAGGCCATCGAGTGGGTCAAGCGTTGCCCCAACCCCCACGCCGGCGACTCCGAAATCGAAATCCGCCAGGTCTTTGAGATGGAAGACTTCGCTCCTGTCCTGACGGAAGAGCAGATCCAGCACAAAGTTGCGAAACGGGCCGAGCTGCCACTTCAGACCGCCAACAAATAGCCGCACTTGCATCCACGGATTGAATCTGGTGTGATCGGTAGCAGTGACAGCTACCGATCCACATCAGGCCAAAGATCAAACCCTGCACCGCACCATCGAAGCCGTCTGGCGCATCGAGTCCGCGCGCGTCATCGCCGGCCTCACCCGTCTCACCCGCGACGTTGGCCTCGCCGAAGACCTCGCGCAGGAAGCCCTCCTCGCCGCCCTGGAACAGTGGCCGCAATCTGGCGTACCCGATAATCCCGCGGCATGGCTCACCGCAACCGCCAAACGCCGCGCCATCGATCTCTTCCGCCGCAACGCCGTCGCCGCGCGTAAACACGAGGATCTGGCACGCGAACTCGAAGCCCTCGAACAAACCTCGCCCGACCTCGACTCCACTCTCGACAACCCCATCGGCGACGACCTCCTCCGCCTCGTCTTCATCGCCTGCCATCCCATCCTCTCCGCCGAGTCCCGCGTAGCCCTCACCCTCCGTATCCTCGGCGGCCTCACCACCGACGAGATCGCCCGCGCCTTCCTCACCTCCGAAGCCACCATCGCTCAGCGCATCGTCCGCGCCAAACGCACCCTCGCCGACAAGCACATCCCCTTCGAAGTCCCCCGCGGCCCCGAGCTCGCCGCCCGCCTCTCCTCCGTCCTCGAAGTTATCTACCTCATCTTCAACGAGGGCTACTCCGCCACCGCCGGCGACGACCTCATCCGCCCCACCCTCTGCGATGACGCGCTCCGACTCGGCCGCATCCTCGCCGAACTCATGCCTCAGGAACCAGAGGTCCACGGCCTGGTCGCCCTCATGGAGATCCAGGCCTCCCGCACCCGCGCCCGCGTAACCTCCACCGGCGAGCCAGTCTTACTCTTCGATCAAAACCGCACCCAATGGGATCAACTCCTGATCCATCGCGGACTAACCGCAATCGAACGCGCTCATCAAATCAACACCACCCGCGGCCCCTATCTCCTCCAGGCCGAGATCGCGGCCTGCCACGCCCGCGCCCGCACGCCATCCGAAACCGATTGGCACCGCATCGTCATCCTCTACACCGAACTCGCCCAGCTCACTCCATCCCCAGTCATTGAACTCAACCGCGCCGTAGCCGTCTCCATGGTCCACGGCCCCCAGGCCGGCCTCACACTCGTAGACGCCCTCGCTTCCGAACCCTCGCTCGCGCGCTACCATCTTCTCCCCAGCGTCCGCGCCGACCTACTCTACAAACTAGGCCGCCACACCGAAGCCCGCATCGAGTTCGAACGCGCCGCCGCCCTTACCCGCAACACCCGCGAACGCGACCTCCTCCGCATCCGCGCCGCATCCTGCGAGACTGAACCAACTAACACCTAGAAAAGATGACAAACGGCTCATCCCGAAGAAATGCCGGCCGATTGCCCGTCACCGCATACCGCGGCTTCACCGCGTGGGTTGATTTCTAATAACTTTTGGATGGTTGGCGGCACGACTGAAGTCGTACCCTGACGCTTTTTGCAACCCTGAATGTGTGTTTCCGCAGCCTGTACAGCCCTCATGGATTCTGCCGGCTTTATGCGGGTCTTGAAACCCCCGCCTCACTTCGGCATCCGCACACGGTTGAGGGAGTATTCTAAACAGTTGCACCACACTGATCCAAAAGAAGGAAAACTATGGCGGAGAGAACCGTTGAGGGCATCGAAGTCGCTGCACAACTGCCGCAGGTGCGCGTGGCCGTTCTGGGCGCGGGCAAGATGGGCGGCATTCTGTTGCAGGCCTTTTTGAAGCAGAACCTTTTTGCTCCGGAGCAGATTCACGCCACCGTGGGCCACGCCGAGCGTGCGCTGGCGCTGAGCACGCAGTGGGGCGTGGAAGTGAGCACCAACAACCTGGAGGCGGCGCGGCAG
>JBKQLG010000267.1:0-17232 GCA_052147235.1 Occallatibacter sp. | reverse complement strand
GAAGGCCTCGACCGAATCCAGGCGAAGAAACTGTGACTGTGTAGTATTCGTCGCGGAAATCGCCGCCAATTCGATGCCCAGTTGCGTAGCCTTCATGTCCCCCGAAAGATGCGGATCGACGAGCGAGCCGGCCCAGAATCCATTGACAAAATCCATCCGTCCGGTGAGAGCTACCGGCAGGGCCGCGGTTCCGGTCTTCCCGTTGCGTTTCAATCCCAGGTCGCGCAAAACGGTATCGAACTCGCCGAGGTTGCTGGAATGGAATTCGACGGCGAAGGCCGAGGGGCTGGTGAGCGGATAGGCGCCCAGATGGCCGTGGGCCTCCAACTGACTGTCGGGGGTGTTCAGCTCCAGCTTGCGCATATCGACCGCGCCGTCGCGCTGCGTGTAAGTGGCGTCGATCAGGCCGCTGGCGGGAACCATCCCCTGCGCGGCTCGTGCCGGCGGAGTGAGGGCGAACAAAGCGCTCACCGAGAGGGTGCGGTTGTCGCCGTCAATCCACAGTGCGTCGGCAGGGCCGTTGACGCGCGTGTCAAGGCCGAGATGCTGGAAGGGCGGTTCGCAAAGCATCTCCAGCAGCGTGTCCAGGGCAACGTCCTTGAACTCCGCCGTCACCTTGCCGTTAACCGGGATGGTGATCTCATCGGACGCCGGGGGCGGTTTGACAGGCAAAGCGGGCTGGTTTCGGGCGCCTCGGGATTTGCCGTTGGCCGTACCGGCTGATTGCAGTGTGGCTGCTCCCGGAATCGTGGGCAGCCAGTGAGCCAACGTCAGGTCGCCAGCGATCTGGCCGCCCTGGCGCAGGCGCAGAACGATCGAGGTAACCAGCAACTGTTCGGGATCGGCGTGAACGCGCGCATCGAGTTCAAAGCCCGTGGCGACGACGCCCGTCCCGATGTAAGAGCCGTCCTCGACGTGGAGGCTGCCATCGGCGCGAAAGTTCCCTGCCTCTCCGGCCCCGGTGAGGTCAAGATGAGCAAGGCCACGCGGCGTAAAGGGATAGCCGGTGATGGAGTCGACCAGCCGCATGTCCAGCTCGCCGGCCGCCTTGGCCCGCCAGCGGGGATGGGCAAAGTCTTCCAGGACGCCGGAGATTTCGAGGGTCCGGTCCTTGATGCCGTAGCCGCTTGCGGTCACGCGCAACGAGCGCAGGGTTGCCATGGTGCGCGACAGATCCAGCGTGGCCTGGAAAAATCCCTGTACATCTGGTGAAGGCGTGTTGCCCGGCCTGGAGCGGCCGCCACGCGCGAGGTTTAGATCGCGGGCTCCAGTCTCGATACGATAAAACTCCGGATTTGAGGCCCTGCCCGGCATGTAGGCCATATGCAATGACAGGTCTCTGGCGGCAAAATCAAGCGGAATGTGCCGGTTCTGGAAGTCGAAGGACGCGGCGCGGTTCTCGTACTCCAGAACGCCCTGCTCGACCGCAACGTAGCTAGCCTTCAAATCGAAGAAGCTGTCCAGCGCGGGCTTGCTCTGTTTTCTTGGCTTGCGGGGTTGCGGCTGGTTGGTCGAGCCGTCGGGGTAGACAATCAAGTGCAGATGGGGACGGATTATGACCAGTTCACGCAAGGGAAAGCGCGGAATCCAGAATCCCACCTTGCTCCACCACACGCGTACCTTCTCAACCTGGGCGTAGGGCATTTCGCCGGGTGCTTCACTGCCATGAATCACTACGCCATCCGCCTCAGCCTCCAGGCTGAGAAGATGCCAGTGGAAGGAGCCGATCTCGACCCGTCCGCCGGTGGCAGCCTCCAGTTTGACAATCATTTGGCGGCGGACAAAGTTCTCAAACCCGGGCGAGCTGGCCCAGAAATAGAGGCCTGTAAGCAGTACCGCCAGCAGTACCATCGCCCCAGCGACCGTCAAGGGAAGATGGCGCAGGAAGAAGCGGCGCAGACGGCTCGGGCGGGAAGCATCGGGTTCTGGAGTCGGCTCCGATGCGCCGGGCACAGGTATCTCGGCAGGAATCGAAGGCATGGATTCAGGCTCGCTCATGCGCCTCCTTTCCCTGCTCCGCCCTGAGCTTCAGGAGCTTCTAGCGAAGGATCGAGCACTTCCACGTCCCCCTGCTTGCGCAGATTCTTGAGCCAGTCGCCGAAGAGCGCGTTCACCTGCCGTTGCAGCAGAATCTCCTGAATGCGTGGGGCCACTTCGGCCAGCGGCGGAATCGCTTCGCCCGCGGCATACTGCGGCAACAGCGTTTCGCGGTAGTAGCTTTCGATCTCCTCAGGTGCGATGCGAATTCCCAGCCGGAAGCGCTCTTCGATGAAGCGCAAAATCGCGATCCGTCGGCGCAGATAGCTCTGGACCAGCTCCGGCGTCAGCCCGTGCGCGCCTAGAAAAGCCTTCCATCCCTCCTCCGAGGCGCAGTTGAGGTGAACGCAGGCGGGCACTTGCTTGCGAATCTCTGCCAGCCTGGCATCGACCTCGGCCTGCGAGGCAACCATAGCCTGCGCGTCCTCCTGGCGAACCTGCTGCTGAATCAGCGCTCGGCTGATCAACTGCTCCAGGGCGCGCTGCCGCGTGAGCACGCCAAGTCCCGTCCGTCCTGGGTCCAGCACCGATAAACGCACCTCGTCGTCCACGTCGCTGGCCAGAATCGCCTGGTTGTTAACCACAGCCACCACCTGGTCGAGCACGACGGCGTTGGTGGGCGGCGGCGGCTGGGCTGGGGGTTGAGCCAAGCTCGAAATAGCGCCCAAAGCGACCATGCATACCATGATCGCGCCCGCGCAAACGGGCCCGGGCTTGCTCCTGAGTCGAGTTGTAGGCCGCTTGCTCATCAGAAGCTCTCTCCCAGGCTGAAAAAGAAGTTGAAGTGCGTGCCTTCGCCCACGTGTGGGTTTGAGTCGATGGGATTGGTGGGGTTGAGCGAGTAGTCAATATTGACCGGGAAAATGGGCGGATTCAGGTTGTAGCTGAAATCAAACCGGATTGGCCCCACAGGAGTATGGTAGCGAAGCCCAACTCCCGGCGTATGCGAGAAATAGTTGAAGCTGCATTGGCCTTGCACTCCGGTCGAAGTTGTAGAGCCGGTAGGAACTGGATTGGTATTGTTGTAGGTCAGTTGCTTGCAAGTATCGCGCTCCGGTTGGCGCACCCGCAAAGCGCTCGCCCAGGCATCTCCGGCGTTGGTGAAGACATTGCCCATATCGTGGAAGAGCACGAAGCTGACCGTGTTGCCGATCCAGGGCAGTGTGGCCGGCGGCAGGCGCAACTCGGTGCTGTTGATCAGCGCGCCTGCCCCGCCGATGGGGTAGCCCGTCTCCGGGTCACGCGGCCCAGCCGAGTTCTGGCCGAAGCCTCGCAGCGAGGTGGCCCCGCCGGCATAAAGCCGCTCGGGCAGAGGAATCAACTGGTCTTCGGGCTTGCCAAACGACCGCTCCTGGCCGTAGCGCGTATTGCGGGCCAGCACGATCCTTCTCTTGTCGAACTGGTAATAACTCGAATTCGATAAATCCAGGCGATTGAATTCCGTCTGGGCGCCGAAGCCTTCGCCGGAGAAAAAATCCTGGAAGCTGGTGTACGTGCCGCGATGCGCATCGAGGGGCGAGTCGCGTGTATCGCGAATCCAGGTCAGCGCCGGACCGGCCACGCGCACCGCCGTGGCCAGCAGTGCGATCTCGCCGGGATAGACCTGCAGGCTGTTGGCCTGCACTTTGACACGGCGGAAGTTGAATTCGTAGATCAAAGTGTTGGCTTTGGAGATGCGCGATCCCGGCGAATTGAAGTGTTCGGTCCAGCGCACTCCGGTTTCCAGTTTGGAAGCCACGTAGGTGCTCACGTCCAGGCTATTGGCGTAGCCGCCAGACCAGGTCAGGCCGAAGTTCCGGTTCCCCTCGAAGTGCGGATTCTGGAAGAGCAGATCCAGCTTCTGTTCCAGCAGGCCGTAGGTTCCGCGCAGCGAGACGGATTGCTCCCGGCCGTAAAGATTGTTGCGGGTAATGTCCATAAGAACTCGAGGACTCACGCCTGTCCTTCCATTCGGGTTGCAACTGGCGCCGCTGGCGATGATGCCGCCGCAGTTGTATTGCGGCGTTCCGGTTTGAGACTCCAGGCCGCCGCCATATGTGAGAGCCCAGCGCCGCGCCTCCACAGCCTGAAGCAGCACGGTCTTATACTCTTCGCCGCCCGTGGGATTCTCGATGGCCGTATCGACCTCGTTGAAGAGGGCAAAATCGTAAAGATTGCGCTGCGTTTCCATCAGCGCCGTCTCGTTGAGCGGGTCGCCGGGATGCAGCGTGATAGCCTTGGCCACTGTATCCGGGCGCGTGTAATGCAATCCGGTCAGCAGCACCTTGCGCACAAAAACCTGCTTGCCCTCGGTGATGTGGAAGACCACGTCCACCTTGCTGGCATCCGCCTGTTCAATCTGCTGGGAAACCTCAACCTTCACCTGGTCGAAGCCGCGGCTCAAGTAGTCGGTCAACAGCGCGTCCCGGTCTCCGGCTAGGTTTTCCGGGGAAAGTAATTGCCCTGCAACCGTGTTCAGTTGCGAAGTGAGCCGGGCAGCGTCCACGTGCTCATTTCCCTCCAGGCGCACCGCGCCCACGCGCATTTGCTCTCCCTCCTCGATGCGATAAACCACCGCCAGCGGAGCCGTTTTTCCCGCTTTCGCTGCCCCGGCGCTGGTCTCCGGAGTAATCCTCACATGGGAGAAGCCGTTGTTGTGGTAGACGGATTGTAATGCGTTGACGTCGGCGGTCACCAGTGCCTGCGAATAGGCGCCGTGGCGGTCGGTCACATCGGCGGCATGAACGCTGAGCAGTTCCTGGAGCGTGGCGGAGTCAAAGTAGCGGTTGCCCTCAACCGAAACCCGCTCCACGCGCCGCCGCGGTCCCAGCCGAACTTTGTAGAGTATCGTCACCTGCTCGGCGGTCGTGGATTGCCGTTCGTGTTCGACCTTCACGTCGAAGTAGCCCAGCCGCTGATAATAGTCGCGCAGCCGGCGATTGCCCTCGTTGAGCAAATCGTCGTCCACGCTGCCTTCCTCGAAGATGGGAATCACGCGCTTCAAGCGTTCGGCGTCCAGGCTGGCGCCTTCGACTAGAACCTTGACGACCGGCCCCTGGTTGGCGGAGAAGCGGAAGTCATCCTTTTGGTTCTGCGCGGCGTACTGCTCGGATTCGAGCTTGATCTCCGCTTCCAGCCGCTGCTTTTTCTGGTAGACCTTCAGCACCCCAGCCAGGGCGCGATTGCCGGTATCGTGGTACACGCGCTCTCCGGCTCTCAGATGCGCATGACGGCGAAAACTCTCCACGCTCATCTCCGTGTCGCCTGTCACCTCCACCGTGCCCACACGCGCCTGCGGCCCCTGAACCACATGAAACGCAAGGTCTACCAGTTGCTCCTGCGGGTGGGCCGTTAGCGTCTGCGTAATCACCGGCTCGTGGAAGCCGTCCCGAGCCAGCGTGGCGCGCATCTCTTCAAGAGCCTGGCTCAGTTTGGCCGGGGTGTATCGGGTGCCGGGCGCAAGTTGGCTGGCGCGCTCCAGTTGTGTATTGACCGTGACGGCCTTGGCGCCATCCACGCTGACCGCGCCGATGAAGGTACGCGGTGTTCCGCGAAAGACCAGGGCCACGCCGTCCCCTGTGCGTTCGCCCTCTACCGCAATGGTTTCAAAGAGGCCGGTGGAAAAGAGCTGGCGCAGGCTTTTCTTCAGATCTTCCCGGTTCAGCGGCGCTCCGATGGCCTGGGCCAGATGGCCAGGCAGCGGAACGAGCCGATCCAGGGAAACCCCGTCGAAGGAGATGCGCCGCACCGGCAAACCCTCCCACTGCGCGAGGGAGTCGGACGGCGCTTCAGCCGCCGGATCGGCAGCTTCAGAGGCGTCAACGAAGCTGACAGCATCGCCGCTGGGGCCACTCTGGCTCCAGCCGTGGATTCCGCCCCCAATCCCGAAGGCAAGAAGGCCGGCCAGGAAAATGCCGTACCCTGACCGACTGCCGCACTGCCCCGCTGGCCTCACCTTCAAACCCATATCTCCCCAAAAAATACGGGGATAAGCGCCCCGTTGCACAATCGTTGCCGGTGATCCTGTCAGCGACCCCCGTTCCATATCCCTCTATTCTAACGAGGAATAGTGCCGCGCAGTCGCCGTCCTCCGCAGGAACTATAATCGCCAGTGACTGAGAGACTAGAGCAGATTGCCGTTGGACAATGTACCGCATTGACCGCCCGCGAAGATGGGGAGGATTCACAATGATGAGGAAAAGCCTGATTCGCTGCTGCAAGTTACGCCGGCAGCGAACCCGCTAACTCGCGAACTTGCGATCACCGCGAAGCGGTGGCTAACCTGCTAAATGGTAAACCAGTCCTCGCGTGTTTCGGCGAAAATATGGGGAAGATCCGAGTCTCAAACAGTTTGTTCAAAGGGAGGAATGATGAAGAAACTCCGGACAGCAATGATTCTTATGGCGGCTGTTTTGTCGTCGAGTCTGCTGGCGGCAGGCCAGACCGGCTACGGGAACGATAGCAGTTTTGAAGACAAGGGTAACAGTTTGGATGATCAGTTAATCAGGGCCGCTGCTAAAGGCGATACGACAGCGGTGCAGCAACTTCTGCAAAAAGGCGCCCATATTGAGTTTAAGGATTCAACTTTCTATACCCATTCGGCACTGTTTGCAGCAGCCGGCGCGGGCCAGATAGAAGTTGTAAAGCTGCTGCTGGAGATGGGGGCCAAGACCGAGTATGATGACCCATCTGGCCACCACTCGGCGCTGCCTTGGGCGGCTGAGGCAGACAAAATCGAGGTTGTGAGGCTGCTGCTAGAGAAAGGCCTTAATATCGAGGCCCGGGAAATGGGCAACACGGCGCTGTCAGAGGCGGCCCGCTTTGGCCACACGGAGGTCGTAAAGCTGCTGCTGGAAAAAGGAACCAACATCGAAGCTTGGGGCGTATTCGGCTACACGCCGCTGAGTCGGGCAGCCGCTGAAGGGCATACCGAGATTGTGAAGCTACTGCTGGATAAAGGCGCAAACACCGAAGCCTGGGACGACCAGGATCACCGAACCCCGCTGATCTGGGCGATCTTACGCGGCCAAACAGAGGTTGTGAAGCTGCTGCTGAAGAAGGGGGCCAAAACCGAGTACCATGATCCATCTGGCAACTACTACTCGGCAATAGGCTATGCGGTTCTCGCGCATAACACCGAGATAGAGAAATTGCTTGAGGAGAAAGGCGCGCACTGAACTGCAAAGGATGCTCATGGCTCCTGACGCTCCAATCACGAATGCTCCATCTCAAGCGGCTCCCTCGCCGCCTCTGGAAGCTTTCTCCGAAGCCGATCTCCTTGCCCAGGCCCAGGCCGGAGACCACCGCGCCTTCGCCCAACTCTACTCTTTGCACAAAAAGCGCATCTATTCATTATGTATGCGTATGGTGGGCAATACCGCCGAAGCCGAGGATATGACCCAGGAGACCTTTCTGCAACTGCACCGCAAGATTTCCACCTTCCGCGGCGACTCGGCCTTTTCCACCTGGCTGCACCGGCTGGCCATCAACGTTGTGCTGATGCAGCTCAGGAAGAAAGGCTTGTCACTCATCTCAATGGATGAAGCCATGGAACCTGATCCCAAAGGAAGCCCCAGCCGGGGATTCGGCGCTCTCGACCTCTCCCTCTCCGGCTCCATCGACCGGATGGCCCTGGAACGCGCCGTCAGCGATCTGCCCGCCGGCTATCGCCTCGTCTTTGTCCTCCACGACATCGAGGGCTATGAGCACCATGAGATCGCCTCCATGCTCGATTGCTCCGTCGGCAACAGCAAGTCCCAGTTGCATAAGGCGCGGCTCAGCCTTCGCCAGGCTCTGCACAGCCTTTCCCGGCAGGAGGCGCGGCCATGACCAAAGAAGCCAACCCCATGACCTGCCAGGAGTTCCAGGCCCAGTTGCCGGAGATGATCGGCTCCGGCGAGAGCCTGGCCGCCCATGCCCACCTCCAGCATTGCGCTCTCTGCCGCGCCCTGCTCGCCGATCTGCAAACCATTGCCGAGGCCGCCCGCCAGCTCTTTCCCGTCATGGACCCACCCGACGACTTGTGGGAACATATCGAATCCGCCCTCAAAAATGAAAATTCCGAGCACAATAAGGATTAAAATACCCGTGTGATCGTAGTTGACTCTTCGCTCCAATGCCGGACTCCATAAGTCTCATCAATACTGGGTGCCCCATCCATAGCGCGTACTTGTTTTTGCGACAAGGGTGAGAAACAACGAACCCATTCGGCCTCGTTCTCGGAAGAACGAACCCCTCCTTTCTTCCCCAGTTCGCCTCGCTCACCTTCGGCAGAGTTTGGCCGATACATTCTTCGAGCTTCTGTGCGGCTTCCGGCTGGGGAACCGCACCCAGCGCTTGACCGTATATCAGGGGTCTGACGGTTCATGGAAGGAGGAAGGATAGCCGAAAAACGCGCTTTTCCTGAAACTTTTTCGATGTCTGCGTTGTCCAATGAAGATAAGTTGATACGAGGACACTCAATGCCAAGCCAAGCTTCCATCCCGCCCTCCACAAAATCCCCTTCCGCAAAGGATACCTCCAGCCTGCGCCGGATTGCCGTCCTGCCGGTCCGGGATACGGTTCTCTTTCCACACGCCGTCTTGCCCCTGACGGTGGGCCGGGAGAGCTCCATCCAGTTGATCGAGTCACTTGGCGAGGAACGGGCGATCGTGGTCGTGGCTCAGTTGGACCCGCGGCTGGACTCGCCCAAGCCGGCCGACCTGCATGAGGTGGGAACCCTGGCCACGGTGCACAAGATAGTGCGTATGCCCAACCAGAGCCGGTTTGTATTCACTGAGGGTGTGGATCGAGTGCGGCTGGTGCGCTATTCACAGACAGAGCCCTTCATGGTGGCTGAAGTGGAGGTGCTGGAGGACGTGGAACCGGAGGTTTCGGCTGGCGCGGAAGCCTTGGTGCGCAACGTGATCGGGCAGTTCCAGCAGATCGTCAACGAGTCGCAGACGCTCTCCGATGAATTGCGAACCATCGCCGCGAATATCGAGGAGCCCAGCCGCCTGGTGGACTTTGTGGCCTCCTCGCTGCCCTTCCTGACCACCGACGACAAGCAGCAACTGCTGGAGACGTCCAGCATCGGAGCTCGGCTGCAGTTGCTCAACGCGCATCTGGCCAAGGAGATCGAGGTGCAACAGTTGCGCTCCAAGATCCAGACCGAGGTGCAGGATCAGGTGCAGCAGTCGCAGCGCGATTACTATCTGCGCGAGCAGCTCAAGGCCATTCAGAAGGAGCTGGGCGAGCATGACGAGGGGCAGCGCGACATTGAAGATATGCGCCAGAAGATCGAAGCCGCCGGCATGCCCGATGACGTGAAAAAAGATGCCCTCAAGGAGCTCTCGCGGCTTGCCCGCATGTCTCCCATGGCCGCCGATTACTCGCTCACCCGCAACTACATCGAGTGGCTGGCGGTTCTGCCGTGGTCCAAGAGTTCGGCATCCAAAATCGACATCGGCAAAGCAAGGGAGATTCTCGACGAGGACCACTACGAGCTGAAAAAGGTGAAGGACCGCATCCTCGACTACCTCAGCGTTCTCGAGCTGAAGCCGGACATGAAGGGGCCGATCCTGTGCTTTGTGGGGCCGCCGGGTGTGGGAAAAACCAGCCTCGGCCGTTCGATTGCGCGCGCCCTGGGCCGCAAGTTCCAGCGCGTTTCGCTGGGCGGCATGCACGACGAGGCGGAGATTCGCGGCCATCGCCGCACCTACATCGGCGCTCTTCCCGGCCAGATCATCCAGAGCATTCGCAGAGCCGAGACCAACGATCCGGTCCTCATGCTGGACGAGATCGACAAGCTGGGACGCGACTTCCGCGGCGATCCCGCCTCGGCACTGCTGGAAACGCTGGACCCGGAGCAGAATTACACCTTCCGCGACCATTACCTCGACGTGCCCTTCGATCTCTCGAAGACGCTCTTCATCTGCACGGCCAATATGCTGGACACCGTCCCGCCGCCGCTGCTGGACCGTATGGAACTGATCTTCCTGCAAGGCTATAGCGAAGAGGAGAAGAAGCATATCGCCTTCCGCTACCTGATTCCCCGTCAGATCAGGGAGAACGGCATCACCCCAGAGCAAATCGAGTTTCCCGACGATGCGGTGCGCTATATCATCCGCCACTACACGCGCGAGGCCGGCGTGAGGAAGCTGGAGCAAACGCTGGGGACTGTCTGCCGCAAAGAGGCCCGGCGCGTGGTCGAAGGCAGCACGGAAAAACTGATTGTGACCCGCGACGTGGTCAAGGAGTTTCTCGGCGGCATCCAGGTCCGCGTGGACACCGAGGTCTCCGAGCGCGTCAAGCGCCCCGGCGTGGCTGTGGGACTCGCCTGGACGGCGGCCGGAGGCGACATCCTCTTCATCGAAGCCAACAAGATGAAGGGCAAGGGAAACTTCACCATGACCGGCCAGATCGGCCAGGTCATGCAGGAGTCGATGCAGGCCGCGCTCACCTGGGTACGCTCCAACGCCGCGAGCCTGGGGCTGGCCGACGACTTCACCAAGGAGATGGACCTGCACATTCACGTCCCGGCAGGAGCGATTCCTAAAGACGGCCCCTCGGCCGGCGTCACCATGGCCATGGTGCTGGTCTCGCTGCTTACCGATACCCCGGTGCGCCCCTATACCGCCATGACCGGCGAGATCACACTCAGCGGCAACGTGCTGCCGGTGGGCGGCATCAAGGAAAAATTCCTGGCCGCCCGAAGGGCGGGTATCCAAACCATCATCCTGCCCGCCGAAAACCTTCAGGATGTGGAAGAAGACCTGACCCCGGAGCTGATCGAGGGCGTCACGATTCACTATGCCAGCCGCATCGAAGATGTACTGGCCGTAGCTCTGCCGCTACTGAAGGCCCGGCCGGACACGCATCCTGACCCGCCGTCGGCTCCGGAAACCGAGGCTGCGGCGGGTGCCGTGGCGTAATCGGACGCTGCTCACTCTCGAACCTCGTTATCGCTCGGTTGATGGGCGCCCGCGAGTTCCTGTACAAGTTCGATTGATCCCAAAGCATTTATTCGACTGATTGCCGCCTGCTGCGTCTAACCAGCAGGCGGTATTCTTTTGCAGACAGTGCAAAAACACGTTCTCACCATGCACGGATGGAAAAAGAACCGGCGAACCTGTTGCTGGGCGCTGCTGGCTCTGTCATCCCTCTGTCTGCCGGCGCAGGATCTCACCCTCCGCATGGACGTGAAGCTGGTCAACGTCTTTGTGAACGTGATCGATCAGAACGGGGCCATTGTCAGCGGTTTGACGCGCGAGGACTTCGCGCTAGCCGAGGACGGGCGGTCTCAGCAGATTGCCGTCTTTGAGCGCCAGTCGGATCTGCCTTTGAATCTGACGCTGGCCATTGACACCAGCGGCAGCGTGCAGAAAGACATGGCCGAGGAGACGGACGCGGCCAAACACTTTGCCCACGCTCTGCTGCGCCCGCAAGATCAGATGAGCCTCATGCAGTTTGCCACCGATGTGCGTGAATTAACGCCTTTCACCAACAAGATGAGCCAGATCGATCACGGCCTCGCCCAGTTGCGCGGCGACTGGGCAACCTCGCTCTATGACGCGATCTGCCAGGCCGCCGGACGCCTGGGCGGGAAGGAGGGGCGCAGGGTACTGGTGCTGGTCTCCGACGGCGATGACACCGCCAGCAACGCCGGCTACGACAAGGCCATCGAGCAGGCCCTGCACAATGAGGTGATGATTTACTCGATCATCGATGTGCCCATCGAGGCCAGCGCCGGCCGCGACCTGGGCGGCGAACACGCACTGATCACGCTGGCCGAGCAGACCGGCGGCAAGAGCTTTTACGTCAGCGATGGCGGCCTCGGCAAAGCCTTTGCGCGCGTCAGCGACGACCTGCGCATGCAATACCTGCTGGGCTACTATCCCAAAAATCAGGAGCCCGGAAGGCCCTTCCACCGCATCCAGGTGACCATCCCCCGGGCCGCCGCCGGCGCCTTCAACATTCGCCATCGCACCGGCTATTACTCCGACTCGCCGGCTGCGAGCAAATAGACAGCCGAATCCCTGTGCGCCGAATCTCTACTTTTTTTGTCTACGCGTCGATTCCGAGAATCATCACGGGAATATCGATATTGGAGACTCCACGGCGATCCAGGTCCCAGACAAACTGCTCGAAATAGGAGACGCCGGTGGACATTTCATTGGCAAAGGCCTTGACAGGCACAATCTCGATCCCGTGATCAATGTGGCCAAGATTATGAAAGATGGTCATTTTGGCGCACACGTTATAAACCATGAATGCATACTTGCCGAATTGGACCTCAACGCCGAGTCTTTCCTTAACAAAATCCATTTCGCGAAATGCGCCTCGATTTGTAGTTCTGATGCTGTAGTCCGCTAAATAGTGATTTGTTGGATAGATGCACGGAATTCTGACTGGTGCCCAATCGCCTCTCACTTTGAACGCCTTCTTGAATGCTTTGTTGATGGAGGGAGGGCTGAAAAGCATCCGCCCAGGCATGGTCTTCTCCTTGCTTTTCTTTGTTTTATGCTCGGAAGCGTCTACCGCCTCGATAGCTCCGTAAACCTCCGCCAGCAATTTTGAATAGTGCTCTTCAACTGCGGCGGTCCCGCCATTGAAGGAGTAAACGCCTGCAACTCTCATGATTACTTGCCTTTCACATTGATCCATTCGGTCGGTACTTGGCTAACCTTTTCCCGTCCTGTCGGCACGTGAACGGGCTTACCCAAAGGGCGATAACCAAGGTGACCATTGTAGAATGCACTGATCCGTTGTCTGGCAATCTCGTTGTACACGGCCTCTTTCTCGCACCCAATACCCCTGCGTTCATTCCTCAGGGCCGCGAGGATAGCAGAACCAACTCCGGAGAACGGGTCCAATACCCAGTCTCCTGGGTTCGTTAAGGCGAGAACGCAACGTTCCACAAGCTCGATGGGGAACTGGCATGGGTGAAGAGTTTTCTCAGGATGGTTGGCCTTTACATTCGGAATGCACCATAGCCCTTGCTCCCATTCGTGCTGCATCAACTTCCATATATCCGTGGGGTTCTTACCGAGTGGATTGCCAGACGGCTTCCCGTAATTCTCGCCCGGCTTGTAGTTGGTCTTACCGGGATATTTCGACGGAATCCTTACACTGTCGAGGTTAAATGTGTAATCTTCGCTTTTGGTAAACCAGAGCAGGACTTCATATCGGCCAGAGAATCGCTTGCTTGCATGAAGACCGTGGTCGAAGTACCAGACAATCCGATTTCGCAGCTTGAGACCACGTTCCTTGAAATATGGGTAGTAAAAAATATCGAGCGGAAAAATTTCCGAATTATCTACGTAGTTACCCACCTGCCAGCAAAGCGATCCGTCATCAGCCAAGACTCGAATCAACTGATCGACGATAGGGGTTAGATTCTCAAGGTAATCCTCAAGATGAGTTGCCCGTTCATATGCCTTCCCGATGTTGTAGGGTGGAGATGTAATGATCAACTTGGAAGAATTTGAAGGGATGTTCTTGAGCGTCTGAGCGGCATCGCCCTCAAGAATGACTGCATCCGCGTCTCGATCGAACGATGACGTTACGGTCGGCGACCAAAGGCCGTGTTGTTGAAGCGCGCTACTGGACTTGTTCAATAATCTGCATCCTATGCGGGAGAGTGCAATACATTTGCATTCTACACCTTGTAGTATTCCTGTTGTCATCCAACGAGATTGTGGTTCTTGAAGATTCTAGAGTCGCCATTTCATTGCGTTGCATATAAAATGGCAACATGACCCCTCCTTTACCCACGCGCCGCCGTTCCAAGACGCCTCCGCCGAGCGATACCGGCCAGGAAACGCTCTATCTGCGTTCTCTCAGCGATCGCCAGATCAACATCCAGGTTAAGCTGCGCGACGGCGAGACGGTGCGCGGCTGGATCGAGTACTTCGACGAGGGAATGTTGCGCCTGACCCGCGAAGGCAAACCCAATCTCTTCATCTACAAGCACCAGATCCGTAGCATCACGGAAGTGGGCAGGCAGGCTCCGCACCATCCCAGGGCTGTGACCCCGGAAGCGGACGGATCGACTGAAAACGGGGTGGCCTCATGAGCGGCCTGACTCCGGCTCCGGAGTGGGTGTGGGTTCCCGCGGCCTCGGCGATTGCCCGCGAGGCCGGAGCCGTGCTGCGCAGGTTCTTCTCCGAGGGCGTCGCCACCGAGTACAAGGGTGATGTGGACCTGGTGACTGTGGCCGACCGCACCTCGGAGAAGCTGATCCGCGCACGGCTGGCCGCGGCCTTTCCGGAGCACGGAATCTACGGCGAAGAGGGCACGCGCGACCGCCTTGAAGGCGAGTTCCGCTGGTACGTGGACCCGCTCGACGGAACCACCAACTTCGCCCACGGCTTTCCGCAGTTTTGCGTCTCGCTGGGTTTGGAGCAGCGCGCTGCGGGCCTTGCGCTGGACGAGGACGGAATTCTTGTGGCCGCGGTCATCTACGACCCCCTGCGCGACGAGCTCTTCGCTGCCGAGCGGGGCCGCGGCGCGCTGCTGAATGGCAAGCCGATGCGGGTTTCGCGCACCGCAGAGCTGGCCGAGGCGCTGACGGCCACCGGCTTTCCCAGCCACAAGCGCCACCAGAACCCCAACATCCACTTTTACCAGGAGTTCACCTTGCGCTCCCATGGTGTGCGCCGGGCCGGCTCGGCCGCGCTTGATCTGGCCTACGTCGCCGCCGGCCGCCTGGACGGATTCTGGGAGTTCAACCTCAATCCCTGGGACACCGCCGCCGGCATTCTGCTCGTCGAGGAGGCGGGCGGGCAGGTGACGGACTTCTCCGGCAGGCATTTCAAGCTCGACAGCCGCGAGATTCTGGCATCAAATGGGCTGATCCACGCCGAGTTGCTGGGCTTTTTTGCAGAGATGTTTGCCGGACGCAACCTCTCGCCGATACCCACGCCGCAGGAGTTTGCGGAACACCGCGCTGCGCGAATAGCCAGCTAGGTCTCTTACCGTCTGTTTATTTACCAATAAAAAGTGTAGCACCAGTCTTAAAAAGAGTAGCGCCGGTCTCCAGACCGGCTGTAGCGCGGGCTTCCAAGCCCGCGCACACACTAAGTAGCAGCATTAGATCCGATCAGAGACCTGTAGCGCTAACCAGGCCCGGCCTCTTTTCCGCTCCACGTTCAGAATCGCACCATCGGGAATCCGCATCCAATTCCCGCATCGTGAATGAAGCTGGGAGGAGCGAGTCAGCCTTTGGCCTCCTGTGCTACTATCAGCCTCGAAGGTTCAATTTCCCCTGGAGAAATCAGAATGGCTTACGTCATTGCAGAACCCTGTATCGGCACCAAGGACACCGCCTGCGTGGACGCCTGTCCGGTCGATTGCATCCACCCCAAGAAGGACGAAGATGGCCACGCCGAGTCCGACCAGTTGTTCATCGACCCGGTCGAGTGCATCGACTGCGGCGCCTGCGTCCCGGCCTGCCCGGTCTCGGCGATCTTCGCGCAAGACGATCTGCCCGAGAATTGGGCCAGCTTCGCCGAGAAGAACGCCAAGCACTTCGGCCGCTAAACCACCTTCAGCTTACCGCCGCAAACGCGCATCCTGCCCGGCGGGATGTGTGTGTGTCTGCTGTGAAATGACCTATGCGATTGGCTCCATCCCCGCATCCTGCTACTCTGAATTCTGGTTGCCCGCAATCCGAATTATGGCTCCGGGATGACCGTTCTTGCGAGCGAGAAGCGAGCAGTTGGCCCCACCGCAGGTGGTGCGAAGATAGAAACGCATGAGCGTACTCTCCTCCGAAGCCGTGGTTCTGCGCACCTGGCCGGTCCATGAGGCCGACGTGATCGTGAGCTTTTTCACGCGCGACTACGGCCGGGTGCGCGGCGTGGCCAAATCGGCGCTCATGAGCCGCAAGCGCTTTGGCGGATCTCTGGAACCGATGACGGTGGCCCGTGCCTGGTTTGCCGAGCGGCCCCGCCAGGAGCTGGTGCGCCTCGATCATTTGGAAATTCTGCGCTCGCCGCTCTCGTCGCCGATCGATCCCGCGCGTCTTGCGGTCCTCAGCTTCTTTGCCGAGCTGCTGGACGAGGCGCTGCCCGACCACGATCCCCATGAGACGGTCTTCCGCCTGCTGCTGGCAGTTCTTGACCTCACCACGGCCGAACAGCCTTGGATGCCGCTGACCTATTTCCAGCTCTGGATGACGAGGCTGATGGGCTTGTTGCCGGACATCGCCCATTGCACGGCCTGTGGCGAAGTTCTCGTAGCCGGCGAAGCCAGCTTCAACACGCTGGGTGACGGCTTGTTCTGTCCAATTCACCGCAACGGCAACGCGAGCGAGCTCTCCGCCGACTCATGGCAACTGGCGCAGCGTATGTTGCGCGCGCCCGCCTCGGCCTTTGCCGCCGAACCATGGCCCCGCCGCCGCGCCCAGGATCTGCGCCGCTTCACGCTGCAAGCCCTGGAGCGCCACCTGGAGCGTAAACTCCGCTCGGCCGAGGCTCTGGCTAGACTGGGAGTTTGATTGAGACGCTGCAAAAGCCTGGGTGCCCCACCCTCGCCGCGTTTTTGTTTTTGCGGCTAGGGTGGGAAACGAAGAACCTGATCCGCCGCGGTCCGGCTGTTAAAATCTACCCAGTCCCATCAAGAGAGAAATGCCCGTGCCTTCATCTCAGCTTGTATCAAATCCGAAGACCACCCCGCTCACCTTTCAGGAGCTTTTGTTCCGCTTGCAGAGCTTTTGGGCGGAACGCGGCTGCGTGATTCAACAGCCCTATGACGTGGAAGTGGGCGCGGGCACCATGGCGCCGGAAACCTTTCTGCGCGTGCAGGGGCCCAAGCCCTACAAGGTCGGCTATGCGCAGCCCTCGCGCCGCCCCGCCGACGGCCGCTACGGCGAGAATCCCAACCGGCTCTTTCGCCACACCCAGTTCCAGCTCATCCTGAAGCCGCCGCCAGTCAACGTCCAGGAGCTCTACCTGCAATCGCTCGAAGCCATCGGCATCGACCTGAGCAAGCACGACCTGAAGTTCGAGGAGGATAACTGGGAAGGCCCGACCGTCGGCGCATGGGGCGTCGGCTGGCAGGTGATGATGGACGGCATGGAGATCACCCAGTTCACTTACTTCCAGCAGGCCGGCGGCCTCGACTGCCGCCCGGTCACCGGCGAGATCACCTACGGACTCGAGCGGCTGGCCATGTACCTGCAGGGCGTCGAGAACATCTACGACATCCTCTGGAGCGACGGGCCCTCGGGCCGCA
>JBKQLG010000266.1:0-11228 GCA_052147235.1 Occallatibacter sp. | reverse complement strand
ACGCTCGATGAATTGGGAACCAGGCCCGAAGAGACGCTCTTCATCGACGACAAGCTGGAGAACGTGGAAGCCGCGCGGGCGCTGGGGATGCAGGCTATTCAGTATTCCAGCGTGGCAGGGCTGCGCGCCGACCTGATCGCCGCCGGCCTCGACGCCGAACTGCCCTTGCCCGCCTGAAAACCTACTGTAGACATACCTCGCCTCACACTGGAGTGAACCACGATTGCGAAACCCGCGTCTTCGAGACCGGCTCATCCGTCCAGAGATACGGCAGGGGGCCACTAGGGAGAATTTCATGCAGAAAACAAAAGCTGTGCGCACGGCAATTTCGGCCGTGCTGGGTGTTGTTCTGGCGCTGAGCGCGGGGTTGGCGCTGGGGCAGAGCGTGCCGGTGGTCACCGGCGACGCGCGGGTAGACAAGCTGTTGAGCCAGATGACGCTCAGCGAGAAGATGACGCTGATCCACGGCACACAGGAAGATCCGGCGGTCTATCAGGGGCAGGCCGGCTACCTGGCGGGGATTCCGCGCCTGGGAATTCCGGGTCTGCGCTTTGCCGACGGGCCTCCGGGTGTGCTGACGCGCCATCCGTCGCAGGGCGAAACGGCCACCATGGGTGTGGCCGCTACCTTTAGCTTAAAGACTGCCGAGCAGAATGGCGTGGTGATTGGGCGCGAAGACCGCGCGCTGGGCATCGACGTCTCGTTACAGCCCTTTGTCAACATCGACCGTGATCTGCAGTTCAGCCGCGGCTACAACACCTTCGGCGAAGACCCGTTTCTGACCTCCGAGATGGGGGTTGCCGAGGTTAAAGGCATCCAATCGCAGCACGTGATGGCGCAGATCAAGCACTATGTGGCGTACGACTCAAACGCCAGCAATATCTTTGTAGACGACCAGACGCTGCACGAGGTCTATGTGGCGCCCTTCGATGCGGCCATCCGGAGGGCGGATGTCTCGTCCATCATGTGCTCCTATAACCGCGTGAACGGCACCTTTGCTTGCGGCAACGAGTCCACGCTGACCAAAATCCTGCGAGACGAAATCGGCTTCAAGGGCTTCGTCACCTCCGACTGGGGCGCGGTCCACGCCGTCAACTTTATCAACGCCGGTCTGGACATGGAGATGCCCGGCGAGCCGAAGCCGGGCGCCGGCGGCTTCACACTTCCTTCTTTCTTTGATATGCAGCCGCTGCCTCCGCCACCGCCGCCGCGCCCAGCCGCCAATGCCGCGATGGCGGAGATGATGGCCATGTTCGGCGGCCACATTCCCGAGGAACCGGCTCCGAATTTCGGCGGCGGCTTCGGCGACTTCGGCAGAAAGCTGGATCCCAAAAAGATGGCCGATGCCCTCAAGGACGGCACCGTGAACGAGGCGGCCATCACCCGCGCCGCCGGACGCGTGCTCTATGAAATCGTCCACTTCGGCTATCTCGACGGCCAGTCGAAACACACCGTCACCCCGCAGGCCATCGAAGCCAACGCCAAAATCATCGAGAAGACCGGCGAAGAAGCCGCAGTGCTATTGAAGAATGAAGGCGGCGCGCTGCCGCTGAAGGCCGCCGATTTGGATTCTGTAGTTCTGATAGGACCGACGGCCGGGCAGGTAGACTCGATCGGCATCAACGGCGAACGCTCCGTCGGCCTGCCGCAGCGGCAGGTGGGCCCGTATGAAGCACTCAAGAAGGTTACAGGCAACGCCAAGATCAACTTCGCCGTGAACGACGACATGACCGGCACATTGGTTCCCGCTGGCGCGCTGAGTCACGACGGCAAGCCGGGGCTGCTGCGCACCGGCTCAGGCGTCGAACAAACCGACGCCCAAATCAACTTTACCGGCGCCAACGCGCTGGCGGCCAACGCGACCGTTACCTGGAAGGGCACACTCACTCCGCCTCATGCGGGAAGCTACTGGCTCTATCTGCAGGCGCTGGGGACCAACGCCAATATCTCTCTGGACGGCAGGCGGCTGGCCAGGACCGGCGTCTCCCAGGGCGGCGTGCATGGCGACATTCTGCAAGCCAACCAAGACAATGCCATACCCACCTCCGACGGCCTGGACAACGTGCGCCGCGCCGTTGAACTGACGGCTGGACCACACGCAATCGAGATCGGCACCAGCCCGGACAGCTCCAACTCGCCCGTGCAGGTGCGGCTCAACTGGTATACACCGGAGCGGCGCCAGGCCGACCACGAGGCCGCCATCGCAGCGGCGAAGAGCGCCAAGGTGGCCGTGGTCTTTGTGTGGACGCGCCTGACGCCGGTCTTCGGCCTGCCCGACGATCAGGACATGCTGGTGGAAGAAGTGGCAGCGGTGAACCCCAATACGATCGTCGTACTCAATACCAGCCAGCCGGTTGCGCTGCCCTGGCTCGGCAAGGTAAAGGCGGTGCTGGAGATGTGGTGGCCCGGCGATGAGGGCGGGGGGTCCACAGCTAACCTGCTGGCGGGCAAGACCAGCCCCGCTGGACGCCTGCCCGTGACCTGGGGCAAGCGCCTGGAAGACTACGCCGCCACCGACCCCAGGTACACGGAACGCTCCTCCAAAGGCGTGGACGGTAAAACCACCTACAGCGAAGGCGTCAATGTGGGCTACCGCTGGTTCGACAAGGAGAAGATCGATCCGCTCTTCGCCTTCGGCCACGGCCTCAGTTACACCAGCTTCGCCTACTCCGGCCTGAAGGTGAACAAAGCCCCCGACGGCGGGCTGAATGTGAGCCTGACGATCAAGAACACCGGCAAAGTGGCCTCGGATGAAGTTCCGCAGGTCTATCTGGGCGCACCCAGCGAGATTCCCGATGGAGTGCAGTTCCCGGTTCGGGCGCTGGCTGCTTTTGATCGCATCCACTTGGCGGCCGGAGAGGCTAGAACCGTAACCCTCCATGTAAATCCGCGCCAGTTGCAGTACTGGTCCACTAAAGACGGCAAGTGGGTGGCCGCAACCGGCAAGCGCACGGTGAGCGTTGGCGCGTCGTCGCGGGATTTGCGGGTGGAACAGAGCATCGACTGAGAAACCCAAACTCCACAGAAAAGCCGGAGCATTGCTCCGGCTTTTCTTTTTTTGCAGCCCACAGAATCAAAGATCGACAGTGAAAATGTAACTTCCAGCTTCCAGTTGAATGCCCTTATCATCGGCCTTCAGCGGCTGGCCATTGAGTTTGTAATGCGTAGCCTCTGCCGGGGTCAAGGTTAGAACTCCCCTGCTGTTGGCGGGCAGGGTCAGATGCCAGACGGCGGTACTTCCCGTGACCTTCCATTCGCTGTGGATCGTGCCGTAGGGCGAGTCGTAGTCGAAGGCCACGCTGCCCAGCCGCGCATCGAAGACCGGATGCAACACGACGGTGTGGAAGCCGGCATCGAGCGGCGAAGCGTCCACGCCGGCGGCGTAGCTATAGAGCCAGTCGGCGACCGCGCCATAGGCGTAGTGGTTATAGGAGTTCATGCTGGGGTCGTTCTTCATCTGATCGCCGTTCCAGCGCTCCCACATCGTGGTTGCGCCGTGCTCCACCAGATAGCCCCAGGAGGGATAGGCGGTGTTCAGCAGCAGTTTGTAGGCCAGATCGGCGTGGCCCGTTTTGGTCAGTTCTTCCAGCAGATAGGGCGTACCGAGAAAGCCGGTGCCGAGCAGTCCGTGATTGGCCTCAATCTTCTCCGCCAGCTTCTGCGCGACGGCCGGGCGCAGCTTCTCCGGCACAAGATTCATGTGCAATGCCAGCACATAGCCGGTCTGCGTGTCGCCGCCGTTGCTCCTGGCGTTGGGATTGTTGATCTGGCCGAAGGGCGACGGGCTGTTGTCCGCGCCCGCCACAAAGCCGTCTTCATGCACAAATTGCTTCTGGAAGGCGGCGGAGATCATCTCGAAGAGCCGCGCGTATTTCTCTTCGTCAGCGATGTGGTGAGTGGCGTGCGCCATCTGCCGCATCAGTGTCGCATCGTAGGCCCAATAGGCAGTGGCAACCAGAACGTAGTCGGTGCGGCCCTCGGGCGAGAGCCAATCGGCGAAGTGAATCCCGGAGCTGTGCTTCCACAATCCATCGGGGTTGGCGGCCTGGATCGCGTCCAGATACTTCTCCATCGCCGCCCAGTTTTCATCGATGATGCTGGTGTCGCCGGATTGCAGCCAGGAGGTCCAGGGAATGATCACGCCCGCGTCGCTCCAGCCGGCGGCAAAGCCCGCATTCGGCGTCACGGTTCCAGGCGAGTAGATGCCATAGTAGGGCGTGCCCACCTGCGTTCCGCGCATATCTGCGGCGAACTTCCGCGAGAAGGCCGCCAGGTCCATGTTGTAAGAGGCGGCGCGCCAGAAGACTTCGGCGTCTCCCATCCAACCGAGGCGCTCGTCGCGCTGTGGACAATCGGTGGGAATGCCCACGAAGTTCGAGCGCTGACCCCAGAGGATGTTCTTCCACAACTGGTTGATCATTGCGCTACCTGTCGTGAGCCGGGCCGTGAAGGGCGCGTCGGTGTGGAAGACAAGCGCGGTCACCTCCTCCTTGGGTAGCGCGGCTGGAAGCCCTGTGATTTCCAAATAACGGAAGCCATGAAAGGTGAAGTGCGGCATCAACTCTTCGATTCCATTGCCGGTTAGAATAAAGTGGTCGGTGACCTTTGCCGTGCGCAGATTGTCCGTGTAAAGAGTTCCATCGTCATTGACAATCTCGGCAAAGCGCAGACGCACATCCGTATCCTTAGGCCCCTGTACACGCAGCCGCTCCACGCCCGCAAAGTTCTGGCCGAAGTCGTAGACGTAGACGCCGGGCTTCGGCTCCGTCATGGACTTGGCAGTTAGAGTCTGCTCCACGCGAATCGGCTGAAACTCCTGAGCTTCAATTCGCACGGCTTTTGGCTCAATCGCAATCACGCTCTTCAAACTCTTGAATTCGAGCAAAGGCTCATCATCGAGCCATACCGGCCGCAGATTTTGGTTCTCACCGTCATAAATCTCCGAATATTGAATGCTAGCGTTATTTGCTCTCCAACTTTTATCTGTCGCGATCCACTCAACGCTGCCATTGGCGTATTCAATGCGTAATTGCACCTTCAGCGCTGGCGGCGTATCGCCATAATTATTGGGCTGCTGAAACCATTCGAGCGGCGTCTCGTACCACCCCGGCGCCAGCATTGCCCCGATTGCGTTTTTGCCTTGCGCAATCAGGTCCGTCACGTCGTATGTCTGGTAGTCAACCTGCTCCCGATAGTCCGTCCATCCCGGCGTAAGAATTTCGTCGCCAACGCGTCGGCCATTGAGAAACATTTCATAAGCACCCAGCGCCGTAGCGTAGAGGCGCGCCGACTTCACCGGCTTCGTTACCTCGAAGCCGCGGCGCATCGCCTTCACCGAGTCCGGAGTCCAGGGATGACCGAGCGGCGCGCTCCCCTGGCCGGGCCTCTGCTTCCACTCCACCGCGCTCTTCCAACCGGCATCGTCGAAGCCCTTTTGCTGCCAGCCCTCAGCAGGGTGAATCGCCGTCTTCCAATCGCTTCCGCTCACAAAGGTGGCGATGCTTCCATCCGCGTATTCAACCACAAGCGTGGCAATCATCGGCGGCGCATCCGTCGAGGCCATTCCGTTGGAGTTGGTGATGTAATGCACTGTCTCGATGGCGAGGACGTTCGCGCCTGAGATCAGCGCGGCGGTGGCATCCGCGCGCACAAACTTCTTCCAAGGCATCTGCTTCCAGGGCGGCAAGGGATCGGCCTTGAGCAGTTGCGCGCCGTTCACCCAGGCCGAGACCGTATCCTGTCCGGCAGCGAAGAGCGCGGCGCGGCGCACCGGCTTGGTCAGCGTGATGGTCTGCCGGTAGGCGATGCTCTCATCCGCGGCCTTTCCAGCGCCTGAACCTCCGGCATCCGGGCTGGTAATCCACACCGCAGACGCGTGGCGGACCGCATCCTCTTCGGGGGTCTCATAGCCAATCCACTGCGCGCGCCAATTCTCCTGCCGGAGAAGGCCTGTCTCCCACCAACTTGAATCGCTCTCAGGATACGGCTTGCCCGCCGCATCCCACACCTTGACCCACCAGAAGTAGCGCGTGCTGGGCTGGAGAGCCGGGCCGGCATAGCGCACATTCAACGACTGCGCCGACTCGATGCGCCCGCTATCCCATACGTCTGCCTTGCCGGATTGGAGCAGCTCGGGTCGCGAGGCAACCTGCACCTTATAGGAGGTCTGCTTTGCCCCGCGCTCCGGATCATGCAACTGCCACGAGAAGCGGGGCGCAGGGTCGTCGATGCCCAGTGGCGTCGTCAGTTCGTCCACGCGCAACTGCTGTGGCCCAACCCAGGCCGTTGGAGCTGCACCTGCCGTTGCCGCCGCTGCCGCTGCCCATACCAATCCGCATATCGTGCCGCGCAAGCCAATTCCCCGCATTACTCTCTTCTTCCTTTCAGATGACAACTGACGAGAGGCAAGACGGGCGACCTTTGTCAAAGGTGGCGAGGGGGTTTGATCGCTTCACAAATTACACTCAGATCATGGCTCTTCGCCTCTACGCCGCCACCACCAGCCAGGGCAAGCTGCGCGACTTTCGCACCGCCGCCGCTGCCCACTCGCTCATCATAGAGCCTCTTCCTGGAATCGAAGCAATCCGCGCGCCGGAGGAGGATGGGGCGACCTTCGCCGCCAATGCCACGCTCAAGGCCACTTACTATTCGCGCTTTGCTCCTGGCGAGCTGGTGCTGGCGGACGACTCCGGCCTGGAGGTGGATGCGCTCTACGGCGCTCCCGGCGTGCGCTCGGCCCGCTTTGCCGCGGATGCGGGGGTGGTAGATTCACCGGGAGCCAACGACAACACCGACGTATGGAACAATCTGGAGCTGCTGTTGCGGTTGGCCGGCGTGCCCTCCGCCCAACGCACGGCACGCTACTGCTGCGTGCTGGTGGCTGCCCGCGACGGCGTGGTGCTGCACACCGCCGAGGGCGCGGCCGAGGGGCTGATTCTGGAATCGCCGCGCGGCACGGGCGGCTTCGGCTACGACCCGCTCTTCTACCTGCCCGCGCTGGACCGCACCATGGCCGAAGTAGACCTGGGAACCAAGCACTCGCTCAGCCATCGCGGCCGCGCCTTTGCGGCGCTGCTGGCGATTATGCACTCCTAACGACTTCTGCGAAAGAAGCCATCGACGCGCATAGCAAGGTACGCGAACGGCCATGTTACGATGCCAATCGCTGCATAGAGGAGAATATTTTCGATAAACGCAAGACTATAAACAGAGATAACCGTGGATGCTGGGGCGAGAGTTGGCGTGTCCAGGGCCATGAACATGATTGAACTTGGCCAGAGTACTAACCATTCTCCAAAATTCGGGTGGAAAAGAAACCATCCAGCAGTGATGACAGTCGGAACAAAGAGGCCAAAAGCTGCGAACGGCATGATCCATGTCAAGAATTTTGGCTTGATTCCCATGATTCGCATGATACACAGTTCGACTCACCTTGACGAAGGTGATCTGGAACACCAATAATGAATGAAAATCAGGCCGCGCATCCCCGTTCCATAATTCGAGACCGCCGCCCGCCAGAACCCGCGCACGCAAGCCTTCAGGAGCTCACATCGCTATGGCTACCGCTCAATCCACTGTCGCGCCTACCGTTCGCCCCGGCGTCCGGCCGCTGCGCGCCGCCCAGGGCTCGTCCTTCCTCTGGCACAAACTGCATTCGCTGCTGGGCATCATCCCGCTGGGCGCATTCCTGCTGGAGCATCTGCTCTCGAACTTCGAGGCGCTCAAAGGACCAATCGCCTACGGCGAGCAGGTCCGCTTCCTCAACAGCCTTCCTATGGTGCGCGTGCTGGAGTGGGTCTTCATCTTTCTGCCCATCCTCTATCACGCCTGCTACGGCGTCTGGATCTGGCTGCGCGGCAAGTCGAATATCGTCTACTACCCCTGGGCCGGCAACTGGCTCTACGTCGCGCAGCGTTACACCGGCCTGATCGCCTTCGCCTACATCACGCAGCATGTGATTCGACAGCGGTTCATGGGCGTCAGCCTTCCCGAGCATCCGATGGAGGCCTTCGCCAAGGTGCAGATGGAGCTGGCCAATCCCTGGATGCTGGCCGTTTACGTCGTCGCGATGATTGCCATCTGCTGGCACTTCGCGTACGGCGTCTGGCTCTTTGCGGCCAAGTGGGGGATTACAACCGGCACGAAGGCTCGCAAGCGCTTCGCCTATGTCTGTGTGGCGCTTGGGCTGGGACTTTGCGTCATAGGTCTTTGGAGCATCTGGGCTTTTGTGGGTCCGGAGTACAGGAACGCGCCGGAGAACCAGGTCCCGCTCGTCTCCATCTTGACAATCTCTGGGGCTGCTGGAGGTTATTCCATATGAAGAACCTTTTTGAAGCGGCGACGGCTGAAGAGATAAAGGAGCGATTGGCACAGCTGAGGCCGGATAGCGAGCGGCTGTGGGGCAAGATGAGTCCAGCGCGGGCACTGGCGCATTGCTCCGCGGCGATGGAGGTATCAGTGGGGTTAAAGTTTCCGCCACGAAGTCTCCTCGGGCGGCTGTTTGGGCGGGCTGCGAAATCGTCCATGTTGAGCGAGAAGCCGGTGCCCCGCAATCTGCCTACGGACAAGAGCTTTGTGGTGAGGGATGAAAGGGATTTTGTAGCGGAGATGCAACGGTTGCGCGGATTAATTGACCGGTTTACAGCGGGTGGGCCTGCGGGATGCACGAAGCATCCGCACAGCTTTTTCGGGCCGATGACGCCGGAGGAGTGGGCGGCATTGAATTACAAGCATTTGGACCATCATCTGCGGCAATTTGGGGTTTAGCGCCAGCCGAAGAGCGCCTGGACATCTGGCGATAAGGAACGAGGATTGCATATGGCATCACCCAGAATCATTGTGGTTGGCGGAGGGCTGGCCGGGCTTTCGGCGGTCATCAAGATCGCCGAGGCCGGTGGCAAGGTTGACCTCTTTTCGATTGTCCCGGTCAAGCGCTCGCACTCGGTCTGCGCGCAGGGCGGCATCAACGCCGCCAAGAACCTCAAGGGCGAGGGCGACACCACCTGGAAGCACTTCGACGACACCATCTACGGCGGCGACTTTCTGGCCAACCAGACGCCGGTCAAGCTGATGTGCGAGGCCGCGCCGGCGATTATTGATCTTTTAGACCGCATGGGCGTTACCTTCAACCGTACTCCCGAGGGGCTGTTGGACTTCCGCCGCTTCGGCGGCACGCTCTACAACCGCACCGCCTTCGCCGGCGCAACCACTGGGCAGCAGTTACTCTACGCGCTCGACGAGCAGGTGCGGCGGCATGAGTCCGAGGGCAAGGTCAAGAAGTACGAGGGCTGGGAGTTTCTTTCCGCAGTTATTGATTCCAAGGGAGTGGCGCGCGGCATCACCGCACTCGACCTGCGCACGATGGAGCTGCGCAGCTTCCCCGCCGACGCGATCATTTTGGCTACCGGCGGCATTGGAGCTATCTTCGGCAAAAGCACTAACTCCGTGGTCTGCACCGGCTCGGCGCAATCGGCGGTCTTTCAGCAGGGAGTTACTTACGCGAACGGCGAATTAATCCAGGTGCACCCGACCACCATCCCCGGCGAAGACAAGCTGCGGCTGATGTCGGAGTCGGCGCGCGGCGAGGGCGGCCGCGTCTGGGTGCCGCGCACGGCCGGCGACAAGCGCCCCGTCAAATCCATTCCCGAGGCCGAGCGCTTCTACTTTCTCGAGGAGTGGTACCCCAAGTACGGAAACCTGGTCCCGCGTGACATTGCCACGCGCGCCATTCATAAGGTGGTCTACGAGGAAGGCCTGGGGATCGACGGCCAGCCGATGGTCTATCTCGACCTATCTCATATCGACCGCGCCACGCTGGACCGCAAGCTGGGCGGCATTCTGGATATTTATGAGAAGTTTGTCGGCGACGATCCACACAACGTGCCCATGAAGATTTTTCCGGGAATGCACTACACGATGGGCGGATTGTGGGTGGATTTCGACCAAATGACCAACATTCCCGGCATCTTTGCCATAGGCGAATGTGATTATCAGTACCACGGCGCCAACCGCCTGGGAGCTAACTCGCTACTCAGTTGCATCTATGCGGGCTTTATTGCGGGGCCGAATGCACTGAGGTACGCTAAGAGCCTGGAAGGCCAAGAGGGCGACGGCGGCCACGCGGCTGAACTCACTCGCCAAGCCGGGATCAATTCCGCGCTACTTAAGAATGAAGGCACGGAGAATCCCTTCAAGTTATGGCGCGAGTTAGGCGATGTCATGACCAAGCACGCCACCGTCATCCGCTATAACAAGGGGCTACAGCAGGCCGACGAGAAGATCGTCGAACTGATGGACCGTTACAGAAATGTAAATCTCAGCGACAAGAGCCAGTGGGCTAACACCAGTTTTGCCTTCGCGCGCCAGTTGAAGAATATGCTGGAGCTGGCGCGGGTGATCGTGCAGGGAGCGCGGTTGCGCGACGAATCGCGCGGCGCTCATTACAAGCCCGACTTCCCGGAGCGCAACGACGAGCGCTTCCTGAAGACCACCAAGGCCAGCTACACCGGCTCGGCGGAGAGCCCGCGCTTCGAGTACGAAGAGGTGGACACGCAATTCATCCAGCCGCGCCCGCGCCGTTACGACGCGGCGAGTTAAGCAAAGGGAGACTGACAATGGCAAACAAGACTGTATCTTTCGAAATCAAGCGCCAGGCCAGCCCCGATGCTCCCGCCGTCTGGGAGAGCTTCGAGATTGAGTGGCGGCCGGGTATGAATGTTATCTCCGCGATGATGGAGATCGCCGGAAATCCGGTGACCGCCGACGGCCATAGCACCACGCCGATCACGTATGACTCGAATTGCCTGGAGGAGATCTGCGGCTCCTGCGCGATGCGCATCAACGGCAAGGCTCGCATGGCCTGCTCGTCGCTGGTCGATAACCTGGAGCAGCCGATTCGCGTTGAGCCGCTCAGCAAGTTTCCGCTGGTGCGCGACCTGCAAGTGGACCGGTCGGTTTTGTTCGAGAACCTGAAGGCCGTCAAGGCATGGATTCCCATCGACGGGACTTATGACCTGGGTGCAGGCCCGCGTGTCCTGCCGCAAGAGCAGGAGGCGAGTTATCCGCTCTCGAATTGCATCAGCTGCACCTGCTGCATGGAAGTCTGCCCGCAGTTCAACGAGGATACTAACTTCGTTGGCGCGGCCACCATCGCCCAGGTCAAGCTCTTCAACAACCATCCCACCGGGAGAGTCTTAAAGGAAGAGCGCCTGCGCGCGCTGGCCGGCGAC
>JBKQLG010000265.1:0-31767 GCA_052147235.1 Occallatibacter sp. | reverse complement strand
CAGCCGGCCGGGAGGCCAGCGCTACAGTTTCATATCTCGTGTGTCGGCGAATGCCGATGGACGACTAGAGTGCAAAGACCCCCGGGCCGCTAAGATAGTTGCAGCGAAGAAAAGCCATGCCGCTGCTTGATCCCATTCCGTCGCCGGTGCTGGACGCCGACTTTGCCGCTCTGGAGTGGGAGGCGCTGCTGGCGCTGGTGGCCGGCTTTGCGGCTTCGCCCGTGGGACGGCAGGCGATTCTCGACCTGAAGCCCTCGACCGACGAAGAATGGATTACACGACAGCATCAGCTCACCGAAGAGCTGCGCCTGCTGCTTGTTGAGCAGAGTTCCATTCCCGTGGGCGGACTCTTCGACCCCACGCAGCACGCCGCCAAGGCACAGATTCCCGGCGCGGCGCTGGAGGCGAACGAACTGCAGGCGGTGGCGCGGCTGGCCAACGACGTGGCCTCATGGCAGGCGCTGCTGCAATCGCCCCCGGCGCGGCTGGTGGGCAAGCTGATGGGGCTTTCGGGGCTGTCGTCGGCACTGACTACCAGCCTACGTCCGCTGGCCGAGTCGATTGAGCGCACGATTCAGCCCGACGGCTCGCTGGCCGACAACGCCTCGCCCGAGCTGGGCCGCATCCGCCGCGAGCAGGAGCGCCAGCAGCGGCAGATTGAAGAAAGCCTGCGCGCCGCTCTGCGCAAGCTGGCCGCGGAGGGCGCAACGCAGGATGAGCTGATCACCATTCGCGGCGACCGCTTTGTGATTCCCGTGCGCGCGGAGGTGAAACGGCGCATCTCCGGCGTGGTTCACGGCACGAGCTCCTCGGGGCAAACCGTTTACGTGGAGCCGCTGGAGACCATTGAGCAGAACAACGAGCTGGTGCGGCTGCTGGAAGAGGAGCAGGCCGAGATTCACCGCATCTACGTGGCGCTGACCCGCCAGGTGGGCGGCTATGCCATGGCACTGGTGGAAGGCGCGCGCGTGCTGGCGCTGGTGGATAGCCTGCAAGCCCGCGCCCGCTTTGCGCGCGACTACGACTGCGTGGCTCCCACGATTGCGCCCGATCTTCTGCGGCTGGAAGCTGCCCGCCATCCGCTGCTGGAAAGGCACCTGCGCGTGACCGGCGGACGCATTGTTCCGCTCACGCTCGAACTGACCGCGGCCGAGCGCCAACTGATCATCAGCGGTCCCAACACCGGCGGCAAGACCGTCACGCTGAAGACCACGGCGCTGCTGGCGATGATGGCGCAGGCGGGATTGCCGGTTCCCGCGACGGCTGCCTGCTTTCCGGTTTTCACGGCTTTTTTGGCCGACATCGGCGACGCGCAATCGATTGAGGCGGAGCTCTCCACTTTTTCAGCGCACATTACCAACCTCGACCGGCTCTCGCGGCTGGCCGACGGGCGCTCGCTGGTGCTGGTGGACGAGCTTGGCTCCTCGACCGACCCTGAGGAAGGCTCGGCGCTGGCCGTGGCCATTGCCAGCCACTTTTTGACGGCGGGGGCCTGGACGCTGATCTCCACGCACCACACCTCGCTGAAGGTCTACGCCGCCAACACCCCCGGCGTGCTGAACGCCGCGGCGGGTGTGGATGAGGTGACGCTGGCGCCCAACTACCAATTGCGGCTCGGCGTTCCCGGCGCATCGGCGGGCATCCAAACGGCCGAGCGGCTGGGCATGAACGCGAGCATCATCGCCGCCGCGAGACAAAGACTTGGCTCGCAGCAGGTGGACATTGCGCGCTTCCTGGAGAAGCTGCACAGCGAACTCACCCAACTCGAAGAAGAGCGCAAAGCCGCGCGCGTCGAGCAGTACGCATTGAATCAGGAGCGGGCGAAGCTGGCGCGCGAGGGCGACGTTGAGCAGCGCAAGCGCACGCGCGAGCTGGAGAGCAAGCTGGCTTCGCTGCTCAAGGACTTCGAATTTCAGATGCGCGAGACGGTGCGGGCCATCGAGGATCGCGTTGGGCAACAAAAGCTCTCGAAGGAGGCCGAGCGCCGCATTCTGCGCTTGCGCCGCGAGTTTCAGGAGAGCTTCAACCAGACCGTCGTCGCTCACCGCACCGGCGCGGATGTGGGCGACGCCAACGCCCAGCCGCACCTGCTCAAGCACATTGCCGTGGGCGACCAGGTTCTCCTCAAGTCGATGAACAAGATCGCTGTGGTGCAGCGCGAGGTGGAGAAAGACCTTTTTGAAGTGGCGCTTGGGCCTATCAAGATGCGCGTCAAGCGCGACGAGTGCTCGGCGCCTTCGGCAGGTTCAGAGCAGGAAAAGCGCCCCGACCCATTGGCGGCCGCTCGCAAGCAGAAGGGCGTTCACGTCACGGTCACCAGCGCCAACACGGACGACCTGCGCATGGAGATCAACCTGATCGGCCGCACCGTGGACGAAGCCACCGGGGAGCTGGAGCAGTATCTCGACCGCGCCTTCCTGGCCGGCCTGGAACGTGTGCGCATCATTCACGGCCACGGGGCGGGCGTTCTTCGCCGCGGGGTACGCGAATTCCTGAAAGCCCATCCCCACGTGGCCACCATCGCCGAAGCCCCGCAAAACGAGGGCGGGCAGGGGGCTACGCTGGTGGAGTTGAGGCAATAAGTTGCAGGATGATTGCATATCCGTCACAATGATTTGGTAAATTGCTGTAGTGACTTGGATAAACACATGAGTAGATTGAAAAATCCGCAGCAGAAGAAGCTTGCAAGCCTTGCCTTGGACCGTCGAAATGTTTTTGGAGAAAATGACAAGTCGAGCCGGAAGTCGATTCCACGTGGCAAGCAATCGAGCCAGCAGGCGCTACGTAGTGCCGCAAAGCGGTTTTTACTAAATTCTGAGTTGCTAGTCGATGAGGATTCCGCAAACCGTGTGGAGTTCGAGGTTCAGAGTGCTGTGATACAGGCAACGAGGAAGAGTTTCAAAAAACAGCCTGATGCTCCACTCGGTGCAGTCTTGAGGACTAAGTTTGAACCGAATGTCCCTATTTGGCAGGGCGGCGACCGGCTTGGTGTTCTGAGGGAGATACTCGATCCCCAAAAACGCAAGATTGACAGGTCTTAGAAGGCGGTTCCCCTTTTCTGACCACCTCAAAAATGATCGGGTGCCCCAAGTCTCGTTTTTGGGATCTGGGAGACCATGAACCCCACGCGAGCAAAAAGCTAGCAGGTGGTTGCATAGCAGGTTTTAGTGTTTGCAAAATAGCTACGATGTAGCTACAATGATCTTGCTGGCCGTGGAAAGTTGAGGGGGATGAACGACACGCTCTTCGATTGGGACGATGCGAACATTCTCCATGTGACCGAGCATGAAGTGACGCTAGAGGAGGCCGAGGAAGTTATCCTCGGAAACCCACTTGACATCGAACTGGAAGTTGTGGATGGCGAGGAGCGAAGTTCTCATCTCGGCGAAACGAGCGAGGGACGGATTCTCTGGGTTGTGATTACCTTTCGAGCCGAGCGCATGAGAGTGGTTACAGCCTTCGAACCAGACAAGAAATGGAAGGTCTTTTATCTCGAACAAAGGGTGAGACTGCAATGACCGAGACTAAGGTTTACAAGAGCGACATGAAGGTTCCCAAATTCGCCACCGAAGCGGAAGAGGCAAAGTGGTGGTTTGATAACCAAGACCTTGTTTTCGAAGAATTCAAGAAGGCAGCCAAGGCGGACACTCTGGGTCGGGGAGGCGCGCGCCGTCTCTTTGCCGAGCGTGGCATTCCCTTCACGGAACCTCAGCCTTCCGCACCCACGCCCACCACCACCATCCGCCTCGACCCCGAAGACATCGCCAAGGCCCGTGTCCAGGCGGAAAAACGCGGTTTACGCTACCAGACTTACTTGAAAATGATTATTCACGAGGAACTACGCAAAGCAGAATCAGGCCAGGAGGCGTCGGCCGCCTAGCTCTTCTTATGGATTCCTCAGTCCTCGCTTCCGGGAGCCGGAATCACGCTGACTCGCCACTCTCACTTCACCTCCTTGAGCAGCTTCACCAGCCGGGCGAAGCCCTGTTCACGGGCTGTCTTGTTGCCGGGGACGGTGTTGCCGGGATCCTCGCCGGCGCGCATGAAGCCGTGGCCTGCGCCATCGTAGGTGACCGGCTCGAAAGCTTTGCCCGCGGCCTTCATCGCCGCAACGGTAGCGGGGAGGGTGGCTCCGATGCGCGCGTCGTTGCCGGCGTAGAAGCCATAGACCGGAGCGGTGATCGCGGAAACGTCCGCCGGGCCAGGGCCGTAAAAGACGAAGGCGGCGGAGAGGTCTCTGCGGTGGGTTGCGAAGGCGAAGGATTTGCCTCCACCCCAGCAGAAGCCGACGACAGCGATCTTGCCGTTGGTCGCGGGGAGATGCTTGCCGTAGTCAGCGGCGGCGTCCAGGTCGGCAGTGACGAGATCCGGATCGAGGCCGGAGACGGCCTTCACGGTTGCGTCCTGGCTGGCAAACTCGCTTGATCCGCCGCCGTTGGGTCCGAAACCGGTGAGCAGGTCGGGAGCAATGACGATGAAGCCTTGCGCGGCTAAGTCGTCGGCCATCTCCTTGGCCCAGTCGCTGAGGCCGAAGATTTCATGGATGAGGATCACGACCGGGGCTTTGGCGCTGACCTCCGGGTAGGCGACATAGGCCTGAACGGTTCGGCTGCCGTGCTTGAGAGCGACGTACTCACGGTGACGGGGCGACGCATCGAGACGGGCTTTGGCCCAGTCCTGAGCATGAAGTGTTGCGGCGGCCAGCAAGAACAAAACGCCGGCGACGAGGGGAAGCGCTCGGAGCGTCAATTTCATGGGGACAGTGTAGCCCCGCGATAGATCAGGCCGCAAGTCTTTTGTGGCGACGGAGTTTGCTTACGCCATCGCCTCGCGGCTCATCGGCTCAAACTTCAACTGGTTGGTGGCGCGGTCCACGCCGATGCGGACGTGCGCGCCGTGGAGGATTTCGCCGTTGAGGATTTTGATAGCCAGCGGATCCTGAATCATGCGCTGCAAGGCACGCTTCAGCGGACGAGCGCCGTAGGCCGCATCGGAGCCGGCGGCGAGAATTAGTTGGCGCGCGGGTTCGGTCAGCTCGAGCGAAATCTGGCGGTCTTCGAGGAGCTTGCCGACTTCGTTCAGCCGCAGTTCGAGAATCTTGCTCATCTGCGCCGCGCCCAGCGGACGGAAGATTACGATGTCGTCGACGCGGTTGAGGAACTCCGGGCGGAAGTGCTCGCGCAGGATGCGCATCACCGACTCGCGAGCCATGTCGAAGTCGTGCTCGTTTTTGAGCGCGTCGCCGGCAAGGAATTGCGCGCCCAAATTCGAGGTCATGATGAGCACCGTGTTCTTGAAGTCCACGGTGCGGCCCTTGGCGTCGGTGAGGCGGCCATCGTCCATGATTTGCAGCAGAATGTTGAAGACATCCGGGTGCGCTTTTTCGATTTCGTCGAAGAGGATGACCGCGTAGGGGCGACGGCGCACGGCCTCGGTCAACTGGCCGCCCTCGTCGTAGCCCACATAGCCCGGCGGCGCGCCGATGAGCCGCGCCACGGCGTGCTTCTCCATGTACTCGCTCATGTCGAGGCGAATCATGGACTGCTCATCGTCGAACATGAACTCGGCCAGCGCGCGCGCGGTCTCGGTTTTGCCGACGCCGGTGGGGCCGAGAAAAATAAACGAACCGATCGGCCGCCTTGGATCGCTCAGGCCGGCGCGCGAACGGCGGATCGCATTGGCCACGATGGTCAGCGCTGCGTCCTGTCCGATCACCCGCTCGCGCAGGCGCTGCTCCATCTGGACCAGCTTCTTGACTTCGCCTTCGAGCATCCGCGAGACAGGAATCCCGGTCCATTTGCTGACGATGCCGGCGATGTCTTCTTCGTCCACCTCGTCCTTCAACATGCGCGCGACGCCGGAGTTGCCGTCCTGCGCGGCGCTCAACTTTTTCAGCTCGGCTTCCAGCCGGGGCAACTCGCCGTACTGAATCTGCGCGGCGCGGTCGAGCTGGCCCTTGCGCGTCTGCTCTTCGGCCTCGAAGCGCAGCGCCTCAATCTTCTTTTTGACCTCGCTGATGCGGGTGCTGGCCTCGCGCTCTTTCGTCCAGCGGGCACGCAGCGCGGTGATCTCCTCGCTCAGCGCAGCCACTTCGCGCTCCACTTCCTTGCGGCGCTCCACGCTATTCGCATCCGTCTCACGCTTGAGGGCGGCGCGCTCAATCTCCAGCGAGGTTCGGGCGCGCTCGCGCTGATCGATCTCCGTGGGCACCGAGCCTTTCTGTATGGCCAGCGAGGCCGCGGCCTCATCAACCAGGTCAATGGCCTTGTCGGGCAGGAATCGGTCGCTGATGTAGCGGTGAGAGAGCGTCGCCGCGGCCACAATCGCCGCGTCCTTGATGCGCACATTGTGGTGGGCCTCGTAGCGCTCCTTGAGGCCGCGGAGAATGGCGATAGTGTCTTCGACGTTGGGTTCGACGATGTACACAATCTGGAAACGGCGCTCCAGCGCCTTGTCCTTTTCGATGTATTTGCGGTACTCGTTCAGCGTGGTTGCGCCGATGGCGCGCAGCTCGCCGCGCGCTAGGGCCGGCTTGAGCATGTTGCTGGCGTCGATGGCGCCCTCGGCCGCGCCCGCGCCGACCAGCGTGTGCAGCTCGTCGATGAAGAGGACAATCTCGCCATTCGACTCTTCGATCTCCTTGAGGACGGCTTTGAGCCGGTCTTCGAACTCGCCGCGATACTTGGCCCCGGCGAGCATCGAGCCGAGATCGAGCGAGATTACGCGCTTGTCGCGCAGGCTCTCCGGTACGTCGCCGGAGACGATGCGGCGGGCGAGGCCCTCGACGATGGCTGTTTTGCCTACGCCGGGTTCGCCGATCAGTACGGGATTGTTCTTGGTGCGGCGGCTGAGCACCTGGATGACGCGGCGAATCTCCTCGTCGCGGCCTATGACTGGGTCGAGCTTGCCGCGGCGAGCCAGCTCGGTCAGATCCTTGGCGTATTTTTCCAAGGCCTGAAACTTGCCTTCGGGATTCTGGTCAGTAACGCGCTGCGAGCCGCGCACCGCGGTCAGCGCTTTCAGAATTGCCTCGTGGGTTGCGCCCAAAGCTAACAGCGCCTCGCGCGCGGCATCATTTTTCTGGTGCGCCGCGCCCAGCAATAAATGTTCCGTAGAAACGTACTCGTCCTTGAAGTTCTGCGCCTCGCGGAAGGCCTGATCGAGAACTTTATTGAGCGCCTGGCTGATGCCGGGCTGCGTGGCCGCTCCAGCTACACGAGGCAGTTTCTCCTCAATCTGGTGCAAGTCGTGCTCAAGCCGTTCGGTGGGAACGCCGATCTTTTCGAGGACCGTGGGGATTACACCCTCGCGGTCCTCGATGAGCGCCAGCGACAGATGCACTGGCTGGACTTCGGGGTTGCCAAGTTCGGTGGCCCGCGCCCCAGCCTGCTCCATCGCCTGCTGCGACTTTACGGTCAGTTTTTCCCAACGGATAGCCATTGTTCTCCTTAGCTTTCAGCTATCAGCTCTCAGCTTTCAGCCGTGCGCCAAAGAGGCTGCCGGCTGAGAGCTGACGGCAGAAAGCTGCCTTTAGGCCGCCACTTTGATTTCGATCTGCTTGGGCTGGGCTTCCGGCTTCTTGGCCAGCTCCAGCTTGAGCACACCCGCATTGTAACTGGCCGCCACGTTCTCTGTATCGACCGTGGAAGGTAGCGTGAAGGCGCGGTAGAAGCTGCCGTAGCGACGCTCGATGCGATGGAAGTTCTGCTCCTTCTCTTCGGCCTCGAACTTGCGCTCGCCCTTGACGGTCAAGGTGTGGTTCTCGACGCGGACATCGAGGTCTTTTTGGTCGATGCCCGGCACTTCCAGCTTGAGGACTACCTTCTCCGGGTCCTCATAGATATCGACCGGTGGCACAAAATTGGCCGCTGCCAGCGGATCGTTTTCGCCGCTCATATTGTTGAAGAGCGAGTTGATGCGATTCTGCAGTGTAACGACATCCCGAAACGGGTCCCAACGAATGATTGCCATTTGAGTATACCTCCTGATGTTTTGATGTGGGGCCGGAGGATGAGTCCAAGCCGCTCACATAATCTAATACAAATATAGCACAACAGCAGCAGAAAATATGCGCGATTCACGCTCATATTTGAAATATTTTTATTTCTTTTATTTTCAATATTTTATGTTGAGTTTGTGGCCGGATTCGCTGTTAAGTCGTCCGAATTCTTTCTGCTAGCGCCACTTTCCTTTCAACTCCAGCTAGGAGAAGAACTCGGTCTGGCCGGGCATCTGGAGTTCAAACTTGCCTCACATAACACCATCCAGGAGCTTGTAGCTGGAGATATTGAAGGCCGGGCTGGGCGGGGTGACTCCATGGTGAATGACATGGCCCTCGTTGTCGAAGTATATGGCTTCGAGTACTGGTTTGTTGGCGAACACTGGTTGAAGTTTGTGGTTTCCCACTCTAATTCACCCCAACGACGAAGGCCTGTCGTTGGGGACCCCGAAGCCGAAAAAACAAAAAACGCGGCGAGGATGTGGCACCCAGCTTCATATCCTAGGCAGAGTCGACTCCTGGGTTACTGGCTGATTTTGCTCTGTTCCTGGATTTCCGGGGGCTCATACGGATTTTGGACACCGACTACAATTAGGCTAGATGCTGCATTTCTCTGGCCTTACCTCTTTCATTGACTGGCACTGGCTCTGGCTTGCCGTGGCGGCGTTTATGGCTGGGGTGCTGAACGCGGTGGCCGGCGGCGGCTCGTTCCTTTCCTTTCCGGCAATGCTGGGGATGAAGATGCTGCCGATTCAGGCCAACGCCACCAGTTCGGTGGCCATTTGGCCGGGTCAACTGACCTCGGTGGCCGCTTACCGAGACGACATTCGCAAGAACCTGCACCTGGCTCTACTGATGAGCGCGGCTGGTTTAACGGGCGGCACAGCGGGGGCTCTGGTGCTGATCCACACACCCCAGTTGACTTTTTTGCATCTAGTGCCTTGGCTGCTGCTCGGGGCGGCATCGATCTTTGCGGTGAGCAGCCCTGTTTCCCGCTGGCTGGAAGCGCGCAAGACCGCCCCCATCGGTCAAGCGCGGCGCCTGCCGGTCTATCTGGCGACTGCGGCGGTCTGCTTTTACGTTGGGTACTTTGGCGCAGGGGCGGGATTTTTGCTTATCACGGTTCTTTCGCTCTTCGGCCACCAGGACCTGCACGAGATCAACGCGCTGAAGGTATTCGCCGCCACTTCGGCCAACGGCATTGCGTGCATCATCTTCGCTGTGAGCGGACAGGTGGTCTGGCGGTACTGCCTGGTGGCGATGATTGCTTGCGCGATCGGCGGCTACTCCTCGGCGCGGCTGGCGCGGCGCGTGCCGCAACCGGTGCTGCGCGGGCTGGTGGTGGCGATCGGCCTTTTCATGGCCGCATGGTTTTTCTGGAGAAATGGTTAATTATGTTTATAGTCAATCAGTCATCTCATAGCATTTTCAATTGGATCGGCTCCCTTGCGGCTATTTGTACAACCATCTCTTTTTTGCCGCAACTGCTCCGCGTCTGGCGGCGTAAAAGCGCTCGCGACATTTCGCTGGCGATGTTTCTGCTCTTCAGTTTTGGACTGTTCTGCTGGCTGGTTTACGGCCTGGGCATAGGATCCGTACCGATTGTCGTTGCCAACGTTATCACGTTGACCCTGGCTTTAGCGATTCTAGTTTTGAAACTCCGCTATGATCGGGGGAACTAAAATAGATCCATGAGCCACGAAGGCATCCGCTTTGTTCCCAAGGAAGATGAGGCCCGCGAGAGCGAGGAGGCTCGTCTGCTGCCGCGCATCAGCATCACTCCGGAGAAGGTGCGAGTATTGCTGACCGAGGGCAAGGGCATGGAGATTGATTGGTTGGATGGGCACCACAGCGCGTGGAGTTTTGCCTGGCTGCGTGAAGCCTGCCCTTGCGCCACCTGCGTCGAGGAGCGCAAGCTGGAAGGCCGCAAAGCCGGCCAGCCCAAAGCTAAGCCGGCCGCCGTGCTGCCGATGTACACGCCGCCCGCTAAACCCGCCAGCGCCCATGCCGTGGGCCGCTACGCGATTCAGTTCAATTGGCAGGACGGCCACTCCGGCGGCATCTATTCGTGGGATTACCTGCGGCGGGTTTGCCAGTGCAAAGAGTGCACATTTGACGCCGCGGAGACTACAGGCGCGCCGAACTGAGACCGCTTTTGGTGTTTTCTAACAAATACAGCAAGTCAGCCTCAGCAACGCCTCAAATGCGCATGGGCATCAGGACGTAGCGGTACTTATACTCGGCGTCGGGGTCTTCGGGGCGCATCTGGCCGGCGGACTGGGAGTCCTTGAACTCCAGGCGGACCTCGCCCTCATTGTTGAGTGCTTTGAGGAAGTCAAGAATATAGGCGGAATTAAAGCCGACGGCGATGGGTTCGCTTGAGTAGGGGGTGTCGATGGTGTCTTCGCTTTCGCCGGACTCGGTGGAGCTGGAGCTGATTTTGAGCTCATTGCTTTCCAGGCGGATGCGGATGGCGCCGGAGCGCTCGTCGGCGAATTGGGCGACGCGCTGGATGGCCGAAGCGAGTTCGCTGGAGCTGACGACGGCAAATTTATTATTGTCGCGCGGCATGACCGCTTCGAAGTTGGGGAACTGGCCGGAGAGCTTGCGAGTGCTCAGTGTGCGATGGCCGACGCGGAAGAAGAGGGTGTGCTCGTCGTCGGCGAACTCGACCTTTTCGGCTTCGGTGTAGGTGAGCAATTGTTGCAGTTCCTGGAGGGCCTTGCGGGGGATGAGGACGCGCTTCTCGCCGCTAATGCCTTCGAGGATCTCATTGGGTTTTTCGACGTAGGCGAGGCGATGGCCGTCGGTGGCGACCATAGCCAGCGACTCGGCTTTGATGACCAACAGTGCGCCGTTGAGCGTGTAACGCGACTCTTCATTGGAGATGGCGAAGATGGTGCGATTGATGAGCGTCTTGAGAGCCAGTGCGGAGATGCTGGTAGCGGTAACGGAGGGGAACTCGGGAACCTGCGGGTAGTTGGCGCGGGCCATGCCGACCATTTTGGTATTGGAGCGGCCGGAGCGGATCTGCACCCAGTGGTTGTCGAGCAACTTGATGGAGATGTCACCATCGGGCAGGAGCTTGACGTAGTCGTATAGCTTGCGAGCGGGTATGGTGCAAGCTCCGGGCTTCTTGACCTTCGCGGCGGCGCTGGTGCGAATAGCCTGATCGAGGTCGGTAGCGGTGATATTGAGACGGTCGCCGTCGGCTTCGATGAGGAAATTGGAGAGAATGGGAATTGTGGTTTTGCGCTCAACGACGCTTTGCGTGGCGGTGAGCTCCTTGACCAGATCTTGACGGGTTACTGTAATCTCCATCGCTGCTCCTGATGCGACCGGCTTCCCAACTTCTTCATTTTCCACGTTCGACATGAACTCACCCTTGTCTTGCGGCTAGCGAAGAAGCCGATTCAAGCAGATTCCGCACTGGCCACACTGTACAACAAGTAGCCGCCTGACGGAAACAGCTCTCTCTTCTTCCTCTTGATTGTATTCACCTTTGAACAGTTTTGGAGGTGGAAAAGAGGGGTACTTCTCTGGATTCCGGGTGTCGATAGGCCTAAAGAGACCGATTGAGCGTTCTGGAGAATTGGGAGCTAGTCGATGATAGGGTTTGCAGGCGAACGAGTGAAGTGCGACAAGGGAGGAGGAAAATGTATAGGAGATAAAGAAATAAGACAGTAGTACCCGTCGTTCAGGCAGGAAAAGTGGAAATATGGCAGAAAAGGCAGGAAGAGAACGGTTTGACAGGTGGGTGAGTTTTCTAAATCGCGGCTGTGGAATTGAGGGGAATTGGAAAACAGGGTGAGTGGAGGTGTTGAGCAGCCCTTGTTTCCCACTACTTCCACAGGAGGCGCAAAAAGGGCTGTGCAAAGCGAAAGGTTTATGTGAAAAGCCGCTCCGGAGATGTGTGGGGCAAGGGGTTGCAGAGGACTGGCTATGCACAGAGACGGGAGAGAAAGCCCATGCTGTGTTCTGCGTACTGCGGGCAGATTTTGCGAGAGAATGGGTAGATTTCCAGCTTTGCGACAGGCGAAGAAGACTTCTCATGACAGGCGTTGACGCGGATTTTTCTTTGGTGGCCAAGCCGGTGAAGGATACCGGCAAGAAAGCGTTGCATCAAGGGCGTCTGTGGAAGATGAGGCGCACGGCTGTCTGCAAAACGCGCGCGAGGCACAGCAGCAGCAGCTACGCGCTGAGGCAATTACGCACAAAATAAGATGAGGCTCTTATACTTAACTTTCCATGTCTTATCAAGCAGCTATCGAACAGTTGAACGCCATGACGCCGGAGCTGTATACGCAGTTTGGAGCAGCACGGCGGAAGTTTTCGCTGGATGAGGTTCGCACGCTGATTGCAGCGCTGGGCGATCCGCAGCGGCGCGTTCGATCGGTGCTGATTGCCGGAACAAACGGCAAAGGCTCGACGGCGTCGACGCTGGCATCGATTCTTACCGTTACAGGAGTACGCACCGGGCTGTATACCTCGCCGCACCTGGCGCGGGTGAACGAGCGCATTCGCATTGGATGGGAAGAGATTGGCGACGAGGCCTTTGCCGGCCTTTTTTTTCGTGTGATGGATGCGGCGCAGGCGTTGGTGCGGGAGGGCACGCTACCTCAGCTTCCCAGCTTTTTTGAGATTCTGACGGCGCAGGCGCTGCTGTACTTTGCCGAGCAGGAGGTGGAGCTGGCGGTGCTGGAGGTGGGGATGGGCGGACGGCTGGACGCGACCAATGTTGTCGATCCGCTGCTGTCGATCATTACAGACATATCACTGGACCATACAGAATGGCTGGGCACGACTATAACCGCCATCACGCGGGAAAAGGCGGGGATTCTGCGGCGTGGTGGGACACTAATCGCGTTGCCGCAGCATCCGGAGGCGAACCAGGCGCTGGGCGAGGCGGCGGCGGCGCTGGATGTGCGCGTGATAAACGCAGCGGAGTATATGCCGCCGATCGGCGCGAGCACGGCTGGCTCCTATTCTGTGGAAGCACTCGGCGCGGTGATTGAGGTGGATTCTCCACTGACAGGTGCGCATCAGCAGCGCAACGTGGCGCTGGCCATTACTGCGAGCGTGGAGTTGGCAATGAAGCACGGATTTCCCATACTTACCGCGGCCATTGCCGAAGGGATACGGCAGACTCGCTGGCCGGGGCGGTTGGAACGCTTTGAGGCGAGGGGCGTGGAATGGATTCTGGATGTGGCGCACAACCCGGCGGGGGCCTGGGCGCTGCGCGCAGGGCTATCCGGACTGCTGAGCGAAGATCGCCCACGACGCCTGATTTTCAGTTGCCTGCGCGACAAGCCGGTGGGCGAGATGGCGCAGATTCTCTTTCCGCTTTTTGAGCAGGTCATTTTTGCGCCGATCCACTCTGCCCGGGCAATTGCGATGGAGGATCTGGAAGCTGCGGGAAAGGCAACAGGGACGCCGGCAGTGAGCGCCGGATCGGTTCGAGAGGCGCTGCAATGGGCCGGAGAACGTGGACAGGGCGGAGTGGTGGTCGTCTCTGGATCGGTTTACCTGGTGGGCGAAGCGCGGACGCTACTGCTGGGTGAAGGAGGCATCGGATGAGAGTGCGACCTAACCCGCTGTCGTGGATCTATCGCTGGCGGTCTAATATGATCCATGTGCCGCTGATGACGGTGGTCACGGTGGCGTGCGGCAGCCTCTCACTGCTGGTTTCGCTGGTGGACAAGAAGGGCAACGCGCAGCACCGGATTGCGCGGTTCTGGGCGCGGGGCTGCGTATGGGCCTCCGGATCAAAACTGAGGGTGGTGGGGGCGGAGAACCTGCACAAGCACGCCGTGGCCGTCTATGCCTCGAACCATACGTCGTACATGGATACGCCCGTTATCTTTGCCGCGCTGCCCTTCCAGTTTCGCATTCTTGCGAGGACAGTATTATGGCCTATCCCATTCATAGGATGGTACTTAAATCGATCCGGTCAGATTCCAATCGACACCAATAACCCACGCGCCACGCTCTCTAGCCTGGGCGCCGGAGTCAGGGCGCTTCGCTCCGGCATGGCGCTGTTTGTCTTTCCGGAGGGCGGGCGGACGGCTGACGGCGAACTGCGTCCGTTCCTTTCAGGCGCGGCCTACCTGGCGATTCGCGCGCAAGTTCCTCTGGTGCCGATGGCGCTGAGCGGAGTCTATGAGCTGTTGCCTATTCACACCCGCCACCTCTATCCCGGAGAGCTTGCGCTGACAATTGGCGAGCCGATGCAGACCACGGGAATGACTGTGCGGCAGACCGATGAGCTGACGGCGCAACTGCGGACGGCGATTGAAAGCCTTCGTCCGGCGCGGGGTGCGGAGGGATTGCGAGTGGCGGAGGTTAAGGTTGAAGGTACGAAGGTTTGACTCCTGGTTCCATGCCCCTATCGCATGGGACGCTAGTGTGATTACAATGTTGCCTGCCATGTGCGTTCATATTGCAGTTCCCGAGCCCACCGGCAGCGATCCGGGATACAATCAACGGTCGTTGCCAGCCTATCTTGTCGCCCTGCGTTCGGCCGGGGCAACGCCGATTCTTGTTCCGCTTCACGAACGTCAGGACCGCGTAGCACGGTTGCTTTCGGGGGTGCAGGGAATCTTGCTGCCGGGCAGCAGATTCGATGTTGACCCACAAAGATATGGAGAGGATCCAATACCTGAGTGCGGCGAGGCGGACCCCGCCCGCACCGCCGTGGACGAACTGCTGCTACAGGATGCCTTCAGTTTGCACAAGCCTGTCCTGGCTATCTGTCACGGCACACAGAGCCTGAACGTGTGGCTGAATGGTTCGCTGGTGCAGGATTTACAGACCTCTGTCAATCACCGGCCGGGCCGAGATGTAATCGAGGCTCATCGGGTGCGGATTGCGCCCGGATCACGGCTGGCCGGGCTGATTCCGCTGAGTTATACAACAGATCCCGAGGTCAACTCCAGCCACCATCAAGCGATTCGGGTTCCGGGCGGCGGTTTGCTGGTGAGTGCAGTTTCCACGGAGGATGGCGGGGTGGAGGCGGTGGAACTGGACACGCGCGAGCATTTTGTCCTGGGTGTGCAGTGGCATCCCGAGAGGACGTACACGCAGAGCGCTTTTTCCCGCGCCATCTTCGCGGCGTTTGTGCAGGCGGCAGTGGTCTGGCAGCCGCGGAGGATTCAGAAATCGGTGGCGTCGGCGTGAGCGAGGGATTGCATGCAGCTGGCGTACGTCTCAACGCACTTCTGGCAGAAGCAGGCATGGCCCTGCTGGACGAGGTGTTGGCCGGACGCTTTGAGGATTACCTTTCGCTTCTTCTTCGCTGGAATGCACGTGTAAATCTGACGGCAATTCGCGATGAGGAGGGGATTCTGCGCCGCCATTTTGTCGAATCGATTGCCTGTGCCCGTACGCTGCCTGCGGGAATCACTACACTGCTGGACTTCGGCTCCGGCGCGGGCCTACCCGGGATTCCGATTGCACTCTGCCGGCCGGAGATTGCCGTGACGCTGGCCGAATCGCAGGGCAAGAAGGCGGCGTTTCTGAGCGAAGCGGTACGAGTGCTGCGAGTTGCCGCAACGATTCATTCCGGACGAGCTGATGTACTTTGTAACTCATTTGATTGCATAACTTTACGTGCGGTAGACAAGATGGGATTCGCCGTCCATGCGGCGGTTCAGTTGGTTCGCCCCGGCGGCTGGTTGGCATTGATGACCACGGGCAAGGAGCTGGAGGCACTGAAGGCAGCGGCTGGAGCGGAGTTTGCCTGGATGCCGCAGGTTCTGCTTCATGGCGGCGAGGACCGACTGTTGGCACTGGGAGAGCGCGAGATCAGTTTGCCAGTTTGATCAGTGCCAGTTTGCGAATAGCAGCCAGGTCTTTCTCTGCCTTCACTGTCAGGCGCAAGCCGGTTCCTTCCGGGTAGCGTGGCGCTTCATCTAGCAGTTTGAGTGTGCTTTTCGAGAGATTGGATTGCCGCGCAGCTGCAACCGCCTTGTCGCCGAAGATGAAGGCAACGCGAAAGCAGCTAAAGCAAGGAGAGAGGTAGATGATGTTTCTCTTCTTGACTTTGAGGCGGAGCGACCAACCGGCTTTTGGCGAGTAGGACTTCCACTCCTGGTCAACGACCTTCTGCTCCGCTAACCAATCTATCAATTCCTTCCACACTACGGCCGTTGGACCCAGGACCGCGATCACTTCTTCGGCCGTGGGCTGGGTAGTTTTGCCTATGAAAGCATTTGGATTTTCCATCTTACTCCCCTTTTTTCCGAAATCAGTTTATAACGTCAACGGCGGAAGAACCCGGCGCAGGATTTCGGTCTGCTCGGGAGGCTCGTAGAAGGGATGGTTGCGGTAGACACTGGCCCCGACCTCCATATAGGCGTCAAAAATTTCGGGGGTTCGTTGTGCGGCGACATCCCGGACTCTGAGGACGTGAGCCTGGGTGAACTCCACTTTGGCCGGGTCTACAAAGCCTGCCTGGATGAAGGCGCGGGTCTTACGAGCGCATTTGCAGTCGTTTTCCTGATTGACGAGGCTACAGTTGTCGCGCAGATACTCGAAGAGATCGCGGCGCGCGCGGGAGAGAATCTGGCGAAAGATGGCGGGAGTGACATCGGCGATCTCGGCGCCTACCTGATCGCTGACCTGAAAGATTTCACCGAGGATGAAGACGAGGCGCTGGCGGCCGTCCAGGCAAAGCAATGTGCCGATCATGCAGTTGTTTTTGGTTTCTTCGATCAGTATTTCGATCGGCACAGGCACAGTACGAGGATCGGGAAGGTCGAGATCGGGAACTTGGCGTAGGCCGGCGGAGGCTATGGTAAAGGAGCAGATGGCATCGGCTGCGGCCCACCTGGGCTTCTTTACGCTTAACAGGTGGTTGACTGCGATGCGATACAGCCAGGTGCGGAACTTCGCCTCACCCCGGAACCCGGGCAGAGCTTTGATGGTTTTTAGCAGGATTTCCTGGGTGGCATCCTCGGCGTCGGCGCGTCGATGGAGCATGCGGAGGGAAAGATTGAAGAGCCAGGGAAGATGGCGCGAGAGGAGAAGCTCGAGTTGATCGCGGCCGCCAGCCTTTGCGCCAACTACGAATTCTTCGTCCGGGTCGGCGGGGGAGTTGTCTAGGAAGGGGTTTTGCAGTGCTTCGGGTGTAGTTTGCATGGAAAGTCTCCTACAGATTAAGACAATCTGGATTAGGCTGTGTGACAATTGCCGGAAATTCTTTAGAGAATGGCTGGGAGTAATTGTAATTGGAATGGGCAGGGAAAGATACGTTACAACAGAAGAGATTGCAGCATTTTCAGCAAGATAGGCTCATCCAACGTAATCAAATCCTCTCCGCGACAATCTGCCTGGCGGTGTTGAGAACGACGCCTGCTTCAGTGGTTCCAGAAGCGATGGAATCGAGAGCCACTTCCAGATCATCCAGTTCACGGCGATCGAAGGTCTGGACAGCATATTCATTCCTGCCCCAGGTGCGCAGATTGGGCAGGTGCAACTGCGCCATCTCTTTCGCCGGCTTTTGTAGAAACAAGGATCGACTCTGCCGCACGTGCCATCCGGTATTTTCGAAGCTAGTGTCCAGAATCGCACCGATGTTGAGAGTTTGACCGTAGTGCTGTTGCATCTCGTCGAGCAGTTCGTAGTAACGATGGAGCGCGGGATGCGCGGATTTGATGCTTTCCGTTTCGTGAATCAACAGCATAGCCTGAGGCGCAGCCACGCTTGCCCAGGCCTGCATAGCTTTCTGAGGCGATGGTAGATGCGTGAGAAGAAAGCGGCAGAGGAATAGATCCGGCGCTTCAACCGGGAAGGGCGTTTGCAGGATGTCGTGGCGGAAAAACACCAGATTGGGATGATTGGCGCGCGCCTCTGCTATATAGCGCTCTGACGAATCGAGGCCAATAGTTCGCTGCGGTTTGAGTACGTTCGCAAGCAGTTGGGTAGACCAGCCAGGTCCGCAACCGAGGTCGATTGCGAGCTGAAGCGGGCGCGATTTGCCAGAATCAGAGAGGATATTCAGCAAGGCGCAGGTCTCCGGTTCGTAAAGGACGGCAAGGCGTCGCAGGCGCTTGCTGGCTTCGTCATTGTCTACAAACGTGTAGGACATTATGGGAGATTATAGACTGTAGCAAAGCAGAGTTTTGAATGGATCGAGCACGGCAGAGTGGCTGATGAGTGGCGATTTGAGGGGCTGTTCCACGTGAAACATATCGGAAGCAAGCCAATGAAAATCGTTCCACGTGAAACACAATGGGCGTGTACCCAGGAAGGGCAACGATTCAGGAGGGGTATTCGGGAAAAAGCTGCGGAATCAGGGCTGAAAACAGGAAAGATTTCCACCGAAAGCCCATATTGCTGTCCGGTCGCTAGTAGGCGAGCATCCCGAAGCGAAAGCCTTACTCTGCTAGAATATGTCGCGTTTTCGTCCCGCCCCACCGCAGGTGGTTTCCACAGCTTGGCGCAGTTCTCCACAGCGTGAGCTCCTACCCGCGAAATGGCTCTTGCCTTTACTCTTGAAATCCATGGGCAAGATTCTCGGCATTGTCAACCAAAAGGGCGGAGTCGGCAAAACCACGACTGCGATCAATTTGGCCGCTTGCCTCGCTCTGGAAGGCCTCAAGGTTCTTTTGGTGGACTGCGATCCGCAGGCGAACTGCTCCTCCGGGCTCGGATTTCAGCGGGACGACAACCGGCATTCAATGTATGACGTGCTGATGGGCGAGGCTCCGGCGGAACAGGTGATTCTGCCTACGGAGATCGATCTGCTGTCGCTGCTGCCCGGCTCGAAGAACCTGACCGGCGCGAATATTGAGCTGGCTGGGGCCGAGGACCGCGCGATTCGTTTGCGCAGGGCGTTAGAGCCGATTCAGGACAGTTATGATCTGGTGATACTGGATTGCCCGCCGGCACTTGACCTGCTGACTCTCAACGTTCTGGTCGCCGCCGGCACACTGATTGTGCCGATGCAGGCTGAATACTTCGCCCTGGAAGGGATCTCGGAGCTGATTTCGACGCTCGAAAGGGTACGCGCGGCCCTTAATCCGACGCTGACCATCGAAGGTGTGCTTCTGACGATGTACGACGACCGTACCAACCTGGCCCAGCAGGTGAGCGAAACCTTACGTGAGTACTTCAAAGAGCGGCTCTTCCGCACGGTGATTCCGCGCAATGTGCGGCTGGCCGAGGCGCCCAGCCACGGCAAGCCGGTCGCCCTTTACGATGCGCGCTCGCGGGGAACCGAGGCTTACTTCGAGCTGGCCGGGGAGTTTCTGGCGCGCAATGGGATCGAACTTCCGGCCCGGAAGGGGCGGATCGCCGGCGAACCGGAGGTTGTGGCTCGGATTTTACCTCGTTCCTGACGACTGCTTGAATGCAGTTGTCGTAACCGTAAGTACTTGAACCGAAACAGATTTGCAATGCTCCAGTTATTCACCGACGATCAAGGATCTGAATCATGACTCACGCCGCCCCCGAGATCAAACGCCGCGCCCTGGGCAAAGGACTGGACTCCTTGTTGCCCCGTGTACACGCCGCCCCCGCTTCCTCAGCCGTTGAAAATGAAGGGGGCAAGCCGCTGGAGATTCCACTCGATCAGATTGATCGCAATCCCTTCCAGACCCGCTCGCATTCGAACGAGGAGCAGATGGCGGAGCTGGCAGCGTCGATCAGGGCGAACGGTGTGGTGCAGCCGGTGCTGGTGCGTCCGCTGGCCAATGGCCGCTTCCAGCTTATTGCCGGAGAGCGGCGCTGGCGGGCCTCGGAGCTGGCCGGAAAGACCACGCTTCCAGCCATTCTGCGACAGGTCTCCGACGAGCAGGCGATGGAGATCACCATCGTCGAAAACCTTCAGCGTGCTGATCTGAACGCGATGGAGCAGGCGCGCGCCTTCGAGCGGCTCGCGCGCGAGTTCCATATGACGCAGGAGCAGATGGCGGTGCGCACCGGCAAGGACCGCGCAACAGTTGCTAACTTCTTGCGTTTATTGAAGTTACCTGCGTCTGTGCAGGCGCGGGTCGAGGCTGGCGAGCTGAGTTTCGGGCACGCGCGGACGCTGCTGTCCTTCGAGCATGCGGAGGAGATGGAGAAGGCGGCGAAACGAATTGTCGCGCTTTCGCTTTCTGTTCGCCAAACAGAGAGCTACGTGCAGGGCCTCATCCACCCCGATCGCGCCGGCAAAAAGGAGGCCAAGCCCGAGCCTCCGATCGATCCGAATGTTCGCGCGGTTCAGGAGCGGTTGCAGCGCGCCCTCGGACTGAAGGTCCACATCGAAGACCATGACGGCCGCGGTAAAGTCATCATTGAATACGCGCGGCTGGAGGACTTTGATCTGCTTTTGGAGCAGTTGGCTGCGGAGTAAAGCGAGGAAACAGGAAAAGAAGTTAACCAGGCCGATGGTCCCCAAGAGATAGAGTGCAGATAGGTCTTTGCCGTAGTGGGCCTAACTCCACGCGCTGACAGTCACGAAGCGATGGGTCGGCTGGTAGTGGGCGATGAGTTGGGCGGCGGCGGCAATGGAGGGAGCGCGGTTGGCGGATGGGTCAGAGTGGCTGCCGTCGTGGAGGACGATGTTGGCGGCATGGCCGCGGCGGGCCAGGGAATTGATTTTGTGAGTGAGACGGCTGGCGATGGAGTCGGCTGAAGGGTTCTTCCAATCGGAGGTCATCGCGTTCCACAGGACGGGAATGAGACCAAGGCGGCGGGCGATGCGCAGTACATCGGGGCGGCGCGCGCCGAAGGGCGGACGAAAGTAGTGGATGGGCGCGCCGGCGATCTGAGTGAGGATTTGATTGGTGCGGGAGAGTTCCTCGCCAATGCGGCGGGCCGAGGAGAGCGCCAGGTTGGGATGGCTCCAGGAGTGGTTGCCGATGAGGTGCCCGGCGGCGACGATCTGACGGACCAGCGCGGGCTGGGCCTGGGCGCGGCCGCCGACGATAAAGAAGGTTGCGTGAACATCGTGGCTGGCGAGAAGGTCCAGCAGGCGCGGCGTCCAGACGGGATTGGGGCCGTCGTCGAAGGTGAGCGCCAGTTCGCCGGGGCGCGGCGGAGCGATGAGCGTGGGGCCAAAGAGCTGCGAGGTGGGCCACATAGCCGCATAGGCGCAACCACCCGCTACCAAGCCAAGAGCGGTTGCGGTGATTAGTCCGGCGGAGATTTCTGTAGCCAATGGGGAAAACATACTGTCTTTCAGTGTGCAGCGTGGGGGGCATGAAGGGCAAGAAAACTGCACTTCCTGGATGGGACGCTATGGAAAATTTCTGACAAATGCGGCAAGTTAGCGAGTTGGCCGCCTTTGGCGACAGACACACGCTCTCCGCGACAGAGCCCCGAAGGCCAAGATTCTTTGCAGTTGTAATTCCGTTCCGCTATCAGCGCAGGAATTGGGAGGTCAGCCTTGTGTGCGGGCTTGCCATCCAGCGTATACTACGGTTGATCGGGCTGCATCCTGGGTCTTCGGAGCGGCACTGGAGAGCTTATGAGCGTTACCAACTTTCCCGGCGGTGCGAATGACGCAACGCCCAGCGCTTTGATTACAGGCGCTTCCCTTCTAAAAGTCACCATGCCCGCACTGGCCGAGATGAAGCGGCAGGGCAAGGCTATTTGCGCGTTGACAGCGTACGACTACTCAAGTGCGCGGTTGGCGGATGAGACTGGCGTTGATCTGATCCTGGTGGGCGACTCGCTAGCGATGGTGGTGTTGGGCCACGAGAATACCCTCGCCGTGACCGTGGACGAGATGCTGCACCACACGCGGGCCGCGAGGCGGGGGGTGCGGCGCGCCTTGCTGGTGGCCGATATGCCCTTTGGCAGCTATCACGGCACGGTGAGCGAAGGAGTGGCTAATGCGATTCTCTTTGTGAAAGAGGCGGGCGCGGAGGCGGTGAAGATCGAAGGGGCGCGGATTGAACTGGCGCGCGCGCTCAGCGAGGCCGAAATACCCGTTGTCGGTCACCTGGGACTGACGCCGCAGAGCATACACCGCATGGGCGGCTACCGGGTGCAGGCGCGCACCGCCGATGCCGTGCTGAAGCTACGGGCCGATGCGCAGGCGTTGGCCGAGGCGGGCGCGGGGGCGCTGGTGCTGGAAGGGGTTCCGCGCGAGGTGGCCGCGGCGATTACCGCCGAGCTGCCGATTCCTACAATAGGCATCGGCGCAGGGCCGGAGTGCGACGGCCAGATCCTGGTTTTTCATGATCTGGTGGGCCTGACTTTTGCTCCGGCGACAAAGTTTGTGCGCCGCTACGGGGATGCCGGGGCGGTGATTCGATTGGCCATCGAAGAGTATCGGGAAGACGTGGAGCGGCGGGCCTTTCCCAGCGACGAGGAGAGCTACCATTTGCCGGAGCCGGAGCGCCGAGCTTTGGAAGCGACAGAAAAGACAGTGATGCTGAGAAAGGTCTAATGGAGATTCTGCGCACAGTCGCTGAATTGCGCCAATGGTCGCGCGAGGAGCGCAACGATGGCGGAAACACCATCGGCCTGGTGGCCACCATGGGGGCGCTGCACGCCGGACATGCCTCGCTGATTCGTGCCGCGTGCGCTTCGGTGGGCTGCGTGGCCGTGAGCATCTTCGTGAACCCGACGCAGTTCGGGCCGAACGAGGATTATGCGCGCTACCCGCGCACGTTTGAGGCTGATTGCGATCTGGCCGAAGCCGAGGGCGCAGACGTGGTCTTCGCTCCGACGGTCGAGGAGCTTTACCCCAACGGCGCAGCGACGTTTGTAGAGGTTGAGGGGCTGAGCCAGCGGCTGGACGGCGCCTCGCGGCCGGGGCACTTTCGCGGGGTGGCAACGGTGGTGGCCAAGCTGCTGATTGCTTCGGAGGCAGATCGCGCCTTCTTCGGGCAAAAGGACGCTGCACAGGTGGCCGTACTTCGGCGCATGGTGGCCGACCTGCGGCTCGCTGCCGAGATCGTCGTCTGCCCCATTATCCGCGAACCGGACGGGTTGGCGCTCAGCTCGCGGAACATTTATCTCAGCGCGGCGGAACGTAGCCAGGCGCTGACGCTTAGCCGGGCGGTTCGGCAGGTAGAAGCGCAAGTTGCAGGGGGCGAGCGGAGTTCCAGAGCATTGATCGAGGCAGCGCGGCAAAGCTTCGCCGCCGAACCGGATGTGCAGGTGGATTATATCGAGCTGGTGAATTGGGCAACGCTGGTGTCGGTGGAGATTGCAGCGCCGGGTAGCCTTTTTGCCGTGGCCGCCTGGGTGGGTGCTACACGGCTTATCGATAATACGATTCTTGGCTAATGTTGTCCATTGCATACCTCCTGATGAAAGGACTGGAATCAAAGATCGATATTGTTGAAAAGATAGCAAGCTAGTCACTGCTTCGCTGTGATAACGGGTTAGCTAATTCGCGGATTAGCCGGTAGTTTTACCTCTATCCTTCGTTCGACTCTGGACATTCCTAGCCGCGACGAGTTGTTTGTTCAGTATGAATCCCATTGCGGAACCACGTGTTTTGGCTGCAAGCTGGATGCAATGCCCGAACTGCCTGACATCGCCGCATACATCACCGCGCTCGAAGCACGCATTCTGGAGCGACCGTTGGAAGGAGTGCGACTGGGCAGCATCTTTCTGCTGCGCACCGTTGAGCCTCCGTTGGCGAGCGTGGAGGGTCGAAGGGTGCGGGAGATTCGGCGCCTCGGCAAGCGCATCGCCATTGGCGTGGAAGGCGAATTGTGGCTGGTGTTGCATCTGATGATTGCCGGGCGCTTGCACTGGCGGACGCCGCAGGCAAAGCTGGCGGGGCGCAATGCGCTTGCTGCCTTCGATTTTGCCTCCGGTTCGCTGGTGCTGACCGAGGCTGGGAGCAAGCGGCGCGCCTCGCTGCACGTGCTCCGTGGCGAAGAGGCCTTGCGCACAATCGATCCCGGTGGGGTAGAGGTTTTCTCGACGGATTTCGACGGCTTCCGTGCCGCATTGACCGGCGAAAACCGCACCCTCAAGCGGGCCCTCACCGATCCGCGGCTGATCAGCGGCGTCGGCAATGCCTACTCCGATGAAATATTGCACGCCGCCCAGCTCTCGCCCATCGCGCTCACCCACAAGCTGAAGCCGGAGGAGTGGGAGCGGCTCTTCGCGGCTGCGCGCGCCACTCTCACGCTGTGGATCGAGAGGCTGCGGGCCGAAGCAGAGATCGGCTTCCCGGAGAAAGTCACCGCCTTTCGGCCGGAGATGGCGGTACATGGGCGCTACGAGTTGCCTTGCCTGCGGTGCGGCGAGAAGGTGCAGCGCATCCGCTATGCCGACAACGAGACCAACTACTGCGCCCGTTGCCAGACCGGCGGCAAGGTGTTGGCCGACCGCGGGCTCTCGCGGCTGCTGGGGGCCGACTGGCCGCGGACGCTGGAGGAGTTGGAGGGGCTGAAGCGGCGGTGAGGGTTCTTGCTGCGAAGCTGCGTTCCTTCAGAGGCTAAAGCCCAACGTTCATTTTGTTACACTTACGGCACGACTGAAGTTGTGCCCTAAAAAAAACTGGTTTCTTGGAATGACTCATATTGTTGATTCCAGAAGAAGAAGATTTTGAGGCGGATTTCACGCCGTCCCAACGGGACGGATGGTCTTTTGTGAAACGCTGACCCAGGACTGCGCTACACTTGTCCTGGGCTATTCACGCTTCTCCCTCCGGGAGATATGTTACAGACTGTTTCATCCCATCGCGGGTCGGCGAAACCGGAGGACCACTGATATAAAGCTGCGCAATTCTGCTTGACAGCTGCTTCTGGCGTGCGGCAGAGTCAACTGTGCGGCTCCTTTTTGAGCGGACGGAGATTTCCCCGGATTTTCCTACGCCGCTGGCTCTTTGAGAAGGATATCTTTGGTATTCGGGAGGTTCTTCGATGCATCATCTTCACTTCAATCACCTTGCTGTGCTGGTATCCGCTTTCTATCAGTGGATACTGGGCGCGCTCTGGTACTCACTGTTCTTCGTCAAGCCGTGGATGGCGCTGACCGGCCACGTTGCCGGATCGCGGCCCAAGGGCGCCGTCGTGGGCATGATATCGTCGTTCGTTGGCGGGCTGATTCTGTCGTTTGTGCTGGCGCATGTGGTGCTCTGGTCCGGCGCGGCAACCATTGGCTGGGGCGCTTTGATTGGGTTCATCTGCTGGCTGGGCTTCATTGCGGCGCCACTGCTCGCGGAGACGATCTACGAACAGCGCCCCTGGAAGCTCTACGCCATCAACAGCGGCTACTGGCTGGCTGCGCTGTTGGGCAGCGGCTGTTTGCTGGCGGCTTGGCATTGAGATTTGCGGGTCGATTTGCCGCTACAATTGGTGCATGAGCAAACAAGTCATCGCAACGGACGAAGCTCCTGCCGCGATCGGGCCTTATTCTCAAGGCGTGCGGATAGGGAATCTTATCTTCACCGCAGGCCAAGCCGGAGTTGACCCGGTGACCCAACAGGTGGTCGCGGGCGGCATTACCGAGCAGACGACTCGCACATTCGAGAATCTGAGGGCTATCCTCGAAGCCGGTGGATCGAGCCTGGCGCAGGTGGTCAAGGCCACGGTGTTTCTGAAAAATATGAATGACTTTGCCGCGATGAACGCGGTCTACGCCAGCTATTTTGAGCAGGAGGACGCGCCACTACCCGCGCGCAGCACCGTCGAAGTTGCCCGGCTGCCCAAGGACGTGCTGGTGGAGATCGAACTGGTGGCGGAAGTTTGAATGCGAAGTTCCTGCCGCCTTGGCCCGCCTGAGCGCATCCCATGGGAGGGATGTCCAGGAGGCTACATGAGCGAGGGGCCGGAGAGGGTTGTGCGGAGTGAGGCGGAATGGCGCGCGCTGCTCACGCCGGAGCAGTACAGCATCTTGCGCGAAAAGGCTACCGAGCGGGCCTTCACGGGCGCGTTGACCGAGAACCACGAGACAGGGAACTATCACTGCGCAGGCTGCGGGGCGCTGCTATTTCTGAGCGGGGCCAAGTTCGACTCCGGCTGCGGCTGGCCCAGCTTTATGCTGCCTGCCGACTCGACGGCCGTTGCCGAACACGAGGATCGAAGCCTGGGCATGCGCCGCGTCGAAGTCACCTGCGCCCGCTGCGGCGGCCATTTGGGCCACGTCTTTCCCGACGGACCGCGTCCCACTGGCCTGCGCTACTGCATCAACTCAGCTTCGCTCTCCTTCGAGCGGGCTAAATAAGGCGAGTTGAAGCCTTGCTTCACTCTTTATGGACTGGCGGATTAAAGTCCAGGTTTCCCACCCTTGCACCAGAAAAAAGGCGCAAGGATGGGGCACCCAGCATTTTTGAAGTCATAGTGCACCGATTTCCGGTCCTGCTGGGTCGGGGGGAATTGAACCGATCCCACAGATGGTAAGGATTGGCATTCTGTGGAGTCGGAGCACTCAGTTTGGATAAGATTTGTTCCGTTTCGGAAACCATGTCAAAGAGACTTGGGAGCAGATTCTTGATTAAGTGGTTGAAATAACAGTGGATAAGCATAATATTTTGGATTGCATGGAATTCCGTATCGATTCGATATGCTAAGAACATTCAACGAGAAACAGAGCGACAGGAGAGAGAAGACGAGGCTTTCCTGATTTTTTATTCGGACAACTTCCGCGGATTCGCAAGCGTGGGGAGAGACTGAGAGCACTTCGAGAGACCAGGAGGGTGTTTTGACCTTAGCGAAGGGCCGCACAGGGAAGTGGCGTAAGCGGCTAGAGGCGGAATGGCTCTGGCAGGGCATACTCTTGAAACGATTCGGGCATTCTCCGAGTTGAAGCGGAGCAGCGAGGGGCTGAGCAAGACGGCTTCCTCAGAAACTAGATGAAGCCGCAGACCTTCGCGGCGACCAACGGACCAATTCGGCGAAAGCGGGGGGTGATTCCGATAAGGAATTGCCCCCCTTTCCCTTTCTACGGAGTCGTGAGTCAGGCCGTGGAATGGCGGGACGGGATTGGCGGACAAATGGAGCAGGCACGAGAGATGCATCCGGTGGTGAGGAAACCACATGGAAGAGGAGCCCAGAAGATTGTGGTCAACCGCGGCAAAGCAAGTATGAACGCGGCGGCAGACAAGGCTCTGGAGATGAACAGCGTGGAGATAGCGAATACGCTGCTGATGAGCACACTGGGCGGAAATGTAACCAGCGCAAAGCTGCTGTTAGCCCTTGCAGATGGGCAAATCGATTGCGAGGACGAAGTCGCCGTTCAGCATATTGTGAGCCTTGCAGAGCGGCTGGCGGCGGAACCGGAGAGCAGCTCCGAGGAGATCGAAGCAGCCACGGCATAGCTTCGAATGATGCGTGCCGGAGGGTAGACGATCCGGCCCGATTGAATTGCACTCAGAGACGATCCAATGCAGGTTCCTCGAGTTCGCGGCTCACGAACAGGGCGGATTGAGCGTCGTGGTATCCCACCCTTGGCGTAAAAACAAGAATGCGCCAAGGATGGGGCACCCAGCGAGTCAGTAAGTCAGCGAATTATCGCTGAAGACAAGACTTTGCAGGGATGACGGCAGAGAAGGAAGGCTTCTTTGCGTTACTCCCAGGAAGAAAGAAGAGAGACGGATGAAGCTCACGAATCACGAGTGGTTGTGCGCCGGCGGATGGCTGGGACTGTTGTCGATTGTGATGGGACTGACGGGCATGGGGTTGGGGAGCGCAGCTCATGCGCAGGCGGTCAGCACAACGACGGTTCAGGGAACGGTGTATCTGGCGAATGGTCAGCCAGGCATGGGGACGCTGGTATTGAGCTGGCCATCGTTCACAACGGCGAGCGGCCAGCTAGTGGCGGCGGATAGTACGACCGTGACGATTGCGCCGGATGGATTTGTAAGCGTGAATCTAGCTCCGAACCTGGGGGCGACGCCGGCGGGGTTGTATTACACGGCGGTTTACTACCTGAGCGATGGGACGACGAGCACCCAGTATTGGGTGATTCCGTCGGGGGCTCAGGCGACGCTGGGGCAGGTACAGGCGCAGTTGATGCCGGCGGCGCAGGCAGTGCAGGCGGTGAGCAAGGCGTATGTGGATCAGGCGATCTCGGCGCTTGAGGGCGGGGTACTGACGGTATCCGGTGCAACGATGACCGGGCCGCTGACTTTGTGCTGTGATCCGACGCAGCCACTACAGGCGGCAGACAAGCATTATGTGGATGAAAACTTTGCTCTGGCGATGCCGTTGAGCGGGGGGACGCTGACGGGGCCGCTGACGAGTATAGAGATTGGGGCCATGTATCAGGTGGACCAATTTACCGGGGCAGATTTTGGAGCCAAGCTGAGCGCGTGCCTGAGCGGACTGAGCCAGACGCAAGGCGGGACGTGCGATGCGCGGAATTTTTCCGGGACACTGTCGATGGGATCGAACCTGACGATATCGACTGCGAATGCTACCGTGCAACTACCGTGCGCCACGATTTCGACGGCCAACCAAATCATTGTGACTGCGGGAACCAGGAATGTATCGCTGCGGGGGTGCGCATTGCGCGGCGCGAGCGCAGCAAGCGGGAGCCAGGGCGGTACGGTGTTTCTGTATTCGGGAACAGGGGCGATGGTGCAGGTGGGCGACCCGACCTATGCGGCGGATACGATGGGCTTTCACCTGGACAATGCGGTCATCAATACCAAGGCGGCGGCGAGCGCGACGGCGCAGGGATTTCTGGCATACCGCACGCAGGAGCTGGATCTGGAAAGCCTGTATCTTCTGGGTAACTCGAACCAGACGGGCATGACACTGGATGGGACCGGGAATTATACGGGAGGAACGTTTTATGATGACGAATTTATAGGATTCCAGACGGCTGTGAATGCGATCGGGCACCAGATATCGAATCCCGCGACGACCGATTGGCTGAACGCGAGCACGTTTGTGCGGCTGCACATCGACTGCCCGACAAGCGGGGGAAGCCCGATCAGCGGGAGTTATGGCATCAATCTGCAACAGGGTGACGGAAACACGATCACCGGAGGTGACGTTGAAGGATGCTCGACGGCATTGCACCTGGGGGCGAACGCGCAGAACAACACAATCATTGGGCTGCGGAACGAAAACTCGATCAACCAGGTTGTGACGGACGCGGGCAGCGCGTACAACAACTGGATAACCGGTGGAACAATGTTCACGGGAGCATTGACGGACAACGGCACGCGCAACAGCTTCCTCGATACATTTCACAGGAGTTTCAATGGCTTGAATGGTGATTGGTACGGGAGTCAGAAGGACGCCACAGTCACCAACCACTATCGCATTGGCATCGGGGCGGGCAATGAACGCGGCTTGCTAAACCGCTATCAAACCGACTACGGCTACCGGTGGACGATGGGCTTGAGCGATGCGACAGCAGGAGTGCAGTTTTACCAAATTCTGGATGAACTGAACAATGTGTACCGGCTATCGATCGGGCAGTATAACAACGGACAGTCAAGCACGAACAACCAGACGGTTATTAATTCGGCAGGGACCGGCGCAGTGGTTCTGAATGGGTCGAATAACTCCGGGACCGGCGGGGTGGTGATCGGGTCGGGCGGAGCGAGCGAAACCACAGTGGCGACGATCAACAATGCCGGGAACGCGCAGTTCAACGGAACGTTGCAGGTGGGCGGGACGTCCACATTCATCGGCACGCCAACGGTAAAGAACCAGGCGGATGCGGAGATTGATGCAACTTTGTGGGCGGGATTGACGACGAGCCAGAAAGAATCCTTCATCTACAAAGATTGGAATGGCAATAGCCAATGGTACATGGTGAAGGATGCGAGTAATAACTGGGCGCTCAACTCCGCAACCGGAGGACTGGACAGCTTCAAGGCATACCAGAGCACCAACAGCGGCGACACTTATATTAATGCTTCCAACGCTTCCGGGGTTGTGCGCGTCAACTATGAAACAGGATCCGGTACGGGATTCAATATCTACGGCGGCAGCAGCAGCAGCCTATATGCGAGCTTTACGGGCACAACAGCGATCAAGTTTCCAGGACTGGCAGCGAGCAGCGGCCATAACTGCCTGCAAATCGATAACTCCGGGTATATCACCAATACGGGCGCAGCCTGCGGCGCTGGGAGCAGCAACGGAACGGTCAACGCGGGAACCAGCGGGCAGATAGCCTATTACAGCGGCACGGGCACGTCCATATCGGGCACGAACACGGTCTCAATCACAGCAGGAGGCACCGGGGCTTCCTCCGCGTCTGGCGCCCTGGCGAATTTGGGCGGGGCTGCGCTGACGGGAGCGTCATTTACCGGGCCGGTGAACGCTTCCAGCACACTCTCGGTGGCGAACAACTTGAGCATCGGGCCGCGTTACGATGTTACAAACGCCGCTTTTGGCGCGAAGGGTGACGGATCAACAGATGATACTCTTGCGATTCAGTCGGCATTCAACGCTTGCTGGAATAATGGCGGCCTTCCACATGGCGGAATCATAGAGTTTCCCGGAGATCATAACTACGTTGTATCATCGACGATCAACTCTTACGATGGCTGCCAGATCGAAGGAACAGTCGGCAATGCCGCAGGAGGATACTCCCCTCCAACACTACTATGGAACGGTCCGACTCCGGGCGCTATCTACAACTTATCAAGCGTCATCATCGCGGCCAACACGACGCCGGTCTATGCATCAAGTTCTCCGGCCCCGTATCCTCAGCCCTACATTGCAACATTTACTGCGAACAATAGCCTGGCAGCCGGGCAGTGGGTGGACATAGAAGGCTTAAGCACGCAAGGCGGCATGAACCTGAACAGGGGAGTTCTCCAGGTGGCATCTGCAACCAGCACGACCTTTACAGTTGTTGTGCCCTTCGGAGTTACCCCGGGAACATATACCGACACGGGAACGGCAACGGTGGCGAATGTATTTATCGCCTTCGATGCCAATGCCCGATATGAGCAAGCAGTCAGCAATATAGGGCTTGGAAACAAAACACTTACGCAAACTAATACATTTCAGGTTGGATTCTACTTTGGATCGCGTGTAGATACGGGCACGAGGGTATGGCATGGTGAAGTAGCGGGGGCAACGGAGTATAGCTACTATTTCTCCGGCGGCGGCATTAACATTGATTTTGATAAGGGGTGGAGATCTGACGGAGCCGGAATTGCAGGAATCTACTGGCGAGTGGGCGGCGGCGACTCTTTTGGCATAGCCAACGGAACTGTGGACAACAACCGCGGCGGGTATGGTTCTTCAAGCAGCGGAGCCGCGGTGATGCTGGATAATCAAGCAGCTTGCGGAATCATCAATTTTACTTCCAGGAACGTCAAAGTCGAGGTCAATTCGTCGCTAACTCAGGGGCTGGGCGTGTTTACACTTTATGACTGCCCATCCGAGGGAATTGGCGAACAGTTCTTACTCAGTTTCGATACAACATGGGTGAGTCCAGCATCCCAGAGCACAGCGGGATTCAATTTCCCATCGCTTGTCATGTCGCCGGCGAACGATAAGGCGCTGGTGTTGAGCGCATCCAATAGCCAGTTTGGCAGCGGAACGGGATCGAACACTACAGCGGCATTTATGGGGATACCAGGGCTCTCACGGGGCAATTTTCTTGGAGCCAGCGGATGGACTCCGCTGCTCACCTATGCTCCTTCTATAGGAAGTTCCAACGTAGGCCCAGCCACATCGACTTCTCCAGCGCAGATCATCGGCGACCTGAACATCAGCCAGTTATGGCAGTACGGCATTCACGCTTCCAATCTTCTGTACTCGGACACTGCATTTGCGGCGCTTCCGAATGGAACAACGCTGTATGCAGGCCAGGTTCTTGCACCGCCGAGCTATTGGAATGGAGCCAACGGCAAGCGGTACGCTCTAGGGAACCTCTGAAAAACTCTTTGATCCTTA
>JBKQLG010000264.1:0-9175 GCA_052147235.1 Occallatibacter sp. | reverse complement strand
CGGATTCGAGTCCAGGTCCACCATGTTGCCGGCTTCCTTTGCGGCTTGTGTGCCGGAGTTCATGGCCACGCCCACATCCGCCTGTGCCAGCGCGGGCGCGTCGTTGGTGCCGTCGCCGGTCATGGCTACCCGCTTGCCCTTGCCCTGCTCGCGCTTGATCAGATCCATCTTGTCCTTGGGCTTGGCCTCGGCCAGGAAGTCGTCAACGCCGGCTTCGCGGGCAATCACCGCGGCGGTCAGCGGATTGTCGCCGGTGATCATAATGGTGCGGATGCCCATCGCGCGAAGCCGCGCCAGCCGCTCCTTGAGGCCGCCCTTGACGATGTCCTTGAGGTGAATCACGCCCAGAGCCGTCGAGTTTTCCGCCACCACCAGCGGCGGTCCGCCTTGGCGGGCAACCTCCTCGACCTGCTCGGCGACCTTCCTGGGCAGCGAGGAGCCTTGCTCTTCAAGGAAGCGGGCGATGGCGTCCACCGAACCCTTGCGGATGCGGGCGCCGGGCAGATTGACGCCGCTCATGCGGGTCTGTGCGGTGAAGGGGACGAACTCGGCGTGGATGCCGCCAATGTCGCGCCCGCGCAGGTTGTACTTCTCTTTGGCCAGCACAACAATCGAGCGGCCCTCGGGAGTTTCATCGGAGAGCGAGGAGAGCTGCGCCGCGTCGGCCAGCCGTTCGTGGCTCACGTCCGGCGCGGGGATGAACTCGGTGGCCTGGCGATTGCCCAGCGTGATGGTTCCGGTCTTGTCCAGCAGCAGCGTGTTCACGTCGCCGGCGGCTTCCACGGCGCGCCCGCTCATGGCCAGCACGTTGTACTGAACCAGCCGGTCCATGCCGGCGATACCGATGGCTGAGAGCAGTCCGCCGATGGTGGTAGGGATCAGGCAGACCAGCAGCGAGACCAAAACGAAAACCGTCTGCGGAGCCTTGGAGTACATGGCGAAGGGCTGCAATGTGACCACCGCGAGCAGAAACACTATAGTCAATCCGCTGAGCAGAATGCTCAGCGCGATTTCGTTGGGCGTCTTCTGTCGGGTTGCGCCCTCGACCAAGGCGATCATGCGGTCGAGAAAGGTTTCGCCGGGATTGGAGGTGATGCGCACCTTGATCCAGTCCGACAAGACTTTGGTGCCTCCGGTGACAGCTGAGCGGTCGCCGCCTGCCTCGCGGATCACCGGGGCCGATTCGCCGGTAATCGCCGACTCGTCCACCGAGGCTACGCCCTCGATCACCTCGCCGTCGCCGGCAATATAGCTGCCGGCCTCGACATAGATGATGTCGCCCAGGCGGAGCAGGCCGCTGGCGATATCTTCCAGTTGATTGTCCGCGGTGTAGCGCTTGGCGATGGTCTCGCCCTTGGCCTTGCGCAGCGTGTCGGCCTGAGCCTTGCCGCGGCCCTCGGCCATCGCCTCTGCGAAGTTGGCGAAGATCACCGTGAACCACAGCCACAGGGTGATCTGCAAATTGAAGCCGAAGCCTGCGCTGTGGTGAATGGTGTTGTCGATCAGCAGCGCCGTAGTCAGCACACTGCCAACCTCGACAACGAACATCACCGGGTTCTTGGCCATGCCGCGGGGATCGAGCTTGCGGAATGCGTCCACAAGCGCCTGGGCCATGATTTCCGTATTCCAGAGACTCTTTTTTTCAAGCATGACAGTCCGTTTCGCCTTGTCCTGTTGCGGTTTCGGTTAGTAAAGCTGGCCCGCATGAAGCTGCAGATGTTCCAAAATCGGTCCCAGGCTCAACGCCGGGAAGAAGGTCAGCGCACCGAGCAGCAATACCACGCCGATCAGAAGCACGGCGAAGAGCGCGGTGTTCACCGGGAAGGTTCCGGGCGACGGCGGCACGCTTTTCTTGCTGGCCAGATTGCCAGCCAATGCCAGCGCCGGAATCATCATCAGAAGCCGCCCGATGAGCATGTCCCAGCCCATCGCCACGTTGTACCACCAGTTGGTGCCCAGGCCCGCGAAGGCCGAGCCGTTGTTGCCCGCCCCCGATGCGAAGGAGTAAAGAACCTCGGAAAACCCGTGCGGCCCGGGGTTGGACATTGCCGACTGTCCAACCGGCAATAGCACGAAGATCGCGGCAAAGGTGAGGATAATGAAGGGAAAGATGAGCGCGTAGAGCATCGCCATCTTCACGTCGTAGGATTCGATCTTCTTGCCCAGATACTCCGGTGTGCGGCCCACCATCAGTCCGGCGATGAAGACCGCCAGCACAACAAAGACCAGCATGCCGTAAAGGCCGGAGCCGACGCCGCCGAAGACCACCTCGCCGAGCATGATATTGGCCAGCGGAACCATGCCGCCCAACGGCGTAAAGCTGTCGTGCATGCCGTTGACGGCTCCGCAACTGGCGTCGGTGGTAATGGTGGCGAAGAGGGCCGATTCGGCGATGCCGTTGCGCACCTCCTTGCCCTCCATGTTGCCTGCCGGCGCGGTCAGGCTTCCGGTCTGCGCCGCGCCATGAATCATCGGATGCGGATGCGACTCGGCCCAGTAACAAACGGCGAAGCCGGAGGCGAAGAGTATGTACATGGCAGCGAAGACCGCCCAGCCGTGGCCCGGCGAGCCGGTCATCGTGCCCAATGTGTAAGTGAGACCCGCGCCGATAAGAAAGATGGAGACAATCTGAATGTAGTTAGATAAAGGTGTGGGATTTTCATACGGGTGGGAACTGTTGGCGTTAAAAAACCCGCCGCCGTTCGTGCCAAGCATCTTAATCGCTTCCTGCGAGGCCACCGGCCCCTGTCCGATTGTCTGCGTCTGGCCCTCCAGCGTGTGCACGGCCGTGTAGGCGCTCAAATTCTGGGGAACGCCCTGCCAGACCAGAACCAACGCATAGACCAGGCAGATCGGGAGCAGCACATAGAACGTGGTCCGGGTCATATCCACCCAGAAGTTGCCGATGGTTGCTGAGGTCGTGCGCTTGATGCCGCGGATCAGCACCACGGCCACCACGATGCCTGCCGCAGCCGACCAGAAATTGTGCGTCGCCAAGCCCGCCATCTCGGTGAGATAGCTCATCGTACTCTCGGGCGTATAGAACTGCCAGTTCGTATTGGTGGTAAAGCTCGCGGCAGTGTTCCAGGCCAGATCCGGCCCCACCGCGGCCAGGTGCTGCGGATTCCACGGCAGAAAGTTCTGCAGCCGCTCGATGGCGTAGGTCAGGAGCATGGTCACGGCGGAGAAGCCCAGCATGGCATAGGCATATTCGCGCCAGTTCATCTCCTTGTCAGCGTGGACGCCGCACAGCTTGTAGATGAGCCGCTCGATGGGACGGAGCACCGGGTCCAGCCAGGTACGCTCACCCTCAAAAACGCGCGCCATATAAGCGCCCGCCGGACGAACGGTAGCGAGAAGGATCAGCGAGTAAAGGCCAAATTGCAACCAGCCGTTGGCGGTCATCTCAGAATTTCTCCGGAAAGAGCAGGGTGATGGTCAGGTAAGCAAACAGCAGCACGGACAGAATCAGGGCAATGGCGGTAATGAGGTCGGTTTGCATGGGTTACCTCAGCTTCTGGCAGGCCTTGACGTAGAGAAACGCCAGGGCGAAGAATACGACCGTGAACAGCAACATCACAACATCTTGCATGGCAACTCCCGCATTTCGATGAGCAGGTTATAGGGGAAGCCGCCTGCTCAAGAATGATTCTGGCTCTCGCCTCGTTTAAGTATCGAAAAACTTTCCTAAATAAAGCGTAAAGAAGAACGCTGGGCAATAATATTGCGGAAGATTGGAGCGGCGGAGTGAATTTATTCCTATTTATTCACAATTGATTTGTTGGATTTTATTCTTCGTTGCCGGTCCAGCCCTCGGGGACAAAGCGGTAGCCCACCCAGGGCTCGGTCTGGATGTACTGCTTGCCGGTCTCGGCTTCGAGCTTCTTGCGCAACTGGCCTACGAAGACGCGCAGGTACTCCGGCTGGTGGGCTGACTGCGCGCCCCACACTGTGGTCAGTAGCACGCGATGGGTCATCACCTTGCCCGAGTGGCGGGCCAGATGCAGCAGCAGGTCGAACTCCTTGGGCGTCAGGTGGATCGCCTTGCCCTGCACGGTGATGGAATGCGCGACTGCGTCCACCACGAAGTCGCCGGCCTCAATCGCCGAGGTCGTCCGCTCTGGAGCGCGGCGCAAGTGGGCGCGGACCCGCGCCAGCAGCTCCTGTATGCTGAAGGGCTTGGTCACGTAGTCGTCGGCCCCGGCATCCAGCGCCTCAACCTTGGAACGCTCGTGGTCGCGAACCGACAGAACCAAAATGGGGACGGCGGATTGGGCGCGGATGGCGCGGCAGACCTCGATGCCACTCATGCCTGGCATCATCAGGTCGGTGATAACCAGGTCGGGCGGCCAGTCCTTGAAGACCTGCAAACCCTCCTCCGGCTCGTTGGCGGTGCGCACGTCAAAGCCTTGCGCGGAGAGCGAGGCACGCAGTACTCGCGTGATCTGCGGCTCGTCGTCGATCACCAGAATTCTTCCCGGCATATCTTTCTTCTTTCGATAAAAGATTACATCATCCGGGCTGGCCGGGTATGATTTTTGGCATGAAGATCATGGACGGGCTCTCCGACTCGCGAGGAATTCTTCACTGGTTTGTGGGAACGATGATGGCAGCATCGGCTACCCTGCTGATGGTTTGGCTGGGCGCCAATTCGACGACCGCGGGGATGGTCTTCCTGGTGCTGGTGGTGTGGGTCTCCGCCCAGGCTGGAATCAGGCTCTCGCTCTATGTCACCCTGCTCTGCGCACTCTCCTTCGACTACTTTTTTCTTCCCCCGGTGGGCACGATGCGGCTGGAGGGCGCGCAGGCGTGGGTGGCCATGGTCTCGTTCTTAATCAGTAGCCTGGTGGTGGGCCGCGTGGCCGAGCGGGCGCGCAGCCAGGCCCGCCAGGCCGACGAGCGCCGCGCCGACGTAGAGCGGCTCTACGAACTCTCGCAGGAGATGATGCTGCAAGAGGATGCCGCCGGCCTGATCCGCGACCTGCCGCGGATGATCGCGCGCATCTTCGAGCTGGACGGCGTCGTGCTGTATGTCCGTGACCAGGACCAGTTCTACACTTCGACCACCGACCTGCCGATGAGCATCCATGCCAGCTTGCGGGCGATGACCCTGGGCGAGAATCCAACCCAGGTCATTCCGGGAGCCTTCACGGTGAAAACGCTGATGATGGGCCTGAGGCCGGTGGGGGCGCTGGGCCTGCGGCCGGCGCGGCTTTCTTACGAGGTGGCCACTGCGGTCAGCGCGCAGGCGGCCATTGCGCTCACTCGCGGCACTGCGGTTGAAGCCTCCGCTCACATGGAAGCGGCGCGCGAGGGAGAACGGCTGCGCGCCGCGCTGATCGACTCGCTGACCCACGAGCTGCGCACGCCGCTGACCGCCATCCGCGCCGCCGCCAGCACGCTGGTTGAGGGCGAGGGGCTGGATGAACCCGTGCGGCGGGAGCTGGCCGCCATTGTCGATGAGGAGAGCGCGCAACTGGACCGTCTGATCGGCGAAGCAGTCGAGATGGCCGAGATCGACGCCAACGTCGTAGCGGTCCGCCCTGTGCCGCAGCATCCGCGCGCGCTGCTGGAGCAAGCCGTCGAGGAGTCGCGCAAGACGTTGGCGGCGCATCGAGTAGTGATCGCCGCCGAAGAGACGGGCGAGCCGAATAGGCAAGACAACTCCGTCTGGTTCGATCCGCACCTGCTGGGCCGCGTGCTGCATCACCTGCTGGAGAATGCGGCGCGGCACACGCCGGCAGGCGGGCGCATCCTGCTGGGCAGCCGGCGTGTGGGCGAGCGCCTGGAGTTTCGCGTCGAGGACGACGGTCCGGGCATCGACGCCGTCGATCTGCCCTTCATCTTCGACAAGTTCTACCGCGGCAAGAAGGGCGTCAACAAAGGCAAGGGAACGGGGATGGGCCTGGCTATCAGCCGCGCCATCCTGGCCGCGCACGGCGGAGAGATCGAGGTCGAGAGCGCTCCGGGAAAGGGCGCCTGCTTCCGCTTCTGGGTGCCGCTGGTGGAGAAGGAGCCGGGGAGCGCAGCGGCTAAGACGAACCTATAGAAACAGCTTGCAACAAGCACAATCCAACTTCATTTCGGCTCCCGGCTCCAGTCGTAGATGATTTCGCTGCACGCTCAAGCACCCGCGCCGCGCTCAAACCTGATTCTCTTCGACAGCGTTTTGCGGACGGGACAGGCGCGGGAGGCTTGAAAGAGCCTGTCCCGTTGCTCCTCTGTCAGTTCACCGTCCAGTTCGAGATCGTAGCGAAAGATCACTTCATCGGGATGAGTTCTGTCCAGGCTCACTTTGGCGGTCACGCCGCGCAGGGGGATTCCGTGGTGGTCCGCAACCATGCGCACCGTCATATTCACACACGCCGCCAGAGCTGCCTCCAGCAAGTCGTGGGGCCGGAAGCCGGAATGGTTCCCGCCTTTGTCGGCAGTCGTGTCGGCGACGCCTTCGTGCACGCCGTCAGAGAAGCGTGTTTGGTAGCGAGCCAATTGGCTTTTGGCGTAGATCATTTCTCTATTATGACCGGGTCCGCCCCGGTTGATCAGCCTTCGAGCTTATACCGCGTCTCAGCCAGACGGTAGAGCCGCCGCCAGACCAGCCGGTTCATCGTGACCACCATGGTGGCCATCAGCACGGTGGCCAACAGGAGAATGGAGGTTCTTCCATTGTCCGTGGCGGCACTGATCTGCGCTCCCAGGCCCAGCGTTTGCAGAGTCTGATCGCCGATGTGGAAGTATTCGGAGACAATCGAAGCGTTCCATGCGCCGCCCGATGCGGTGATCATGCCGGTGACGAGATAGGGAAAGATTCCCGGCAGGATCAGCCGGGTCCAGCGTTGCCAGCGGGTGAAGCGGTAGACCGCGGCGGCCTCTTTCAGGTCGGAGGGGATGGCCATCGCGCCGGCGATTACGTTGAAGAGGATGTACCATTGCGTTCCCAGCAGCATGAGAGCGATGGAGCCGATGCCGAGCCCCCCGCCGACGTGAATCAGCCCCAGCATCAGCACGGGAAACAGAGCCGTGGCCGGCACCGAGGCTACGACCTGTGTGATCGGCTGCAGATAGCGAGCCAGCCGAGGGTTGGAACCGATAGTAACGCCTACGGGGATGGTCCACAGAGCGGCCAGGAGGATGGCAGTGTTGACGCGCAGCCAGGTGGCGCCGGCGCACAGCAGCAGCAGGCGAATGTCTGCCCAGGTAACGCCGTGGACAATCCGGATGGCCTGGGAGAGTCCCCAGAGGATGGCCAGAGCAACAAAGACGCCAAGAATGATGGGGAACAAACGGCTGCCTTTTGCCGCATCATCATCGATGGGCTGGACGACGCGGCATTCGCGGGATTTGGCGAGCCGGCGGTAGACGCCTTCCTCGATGCTTCCCCACATACGCGAGGGCAGGCGGGTGAGCGCGCTGGGCCGCTGTAAGAGCGATAGGATGGGCGAGGTGACGCGAGTGGCGGATTCAGTCTGCTCGAATTTGAATTTGTCGCTCCAGGCAATCAGCGGCCGCCAGATCAACTGGTCGGTGGCGACAATGATCAGCACCAGCACAAACAACCCCCAGAGCAGGGCGTGCATATTCTCGGCGTCGGCGGCGGTTTGCAGGTAGCTGCCCAGGCCGGGCAGGCGGAAGCTGGTTCCTTTGAAGGCGAACATCTCGCAGACGATCAGGAAGAACCATCCGCCGGCGACCGAGACAATCGAATTCCAGATCAGGCCGATGGCGGCAAAGGGCATCTCCAGTTGCCAGAAGCGCTGCCACGCTGAAAACCGATAGACGCGAGTGGCTTCGATCATCTCGCGGGGAATGCTCTTGAGCGAGGAGTAGAAGCTGAAGGCCATGTTCCAGACCTGGCCGGTGAAGATGAGCAGGATGGAGCCCATCTCGATGCCCAGCTGGTGGCCGGGAATCAGGGCCATCATCGCCAGCATCACACCGGGCAGGAAACTGAGCACCGGGATGGATTGGAGAATGTCGAGGACGGCGATCATCCAGGCTTCGACGCGGGGATTGTAGGCGGCGATGTAACCGTAGGAGACGGCGAAGATGAGGCTGAGCAGGTAGGCAATGGCAATGCGCGCGACCGAGTAGAAGGCGTAGAGCGGCAGCGCACGGACGGAGAGTGAGATGACGACCGCCGGCATCGGCCGCGCCATCCAGTAGCTTCCCAACTGGATCATCGCAAAGAAAAAGGCAAGGCCGCAGAGGATGACGGTCGCATCGATGAGAAACGGCCAGGTGCGGTCCGCGACCAGCGGGCGGGCAAGGGTATGTTCGATCTTCACTTGCTGTCCTCGCTGGGGGCAATCTCCTCGTCCTGTGCGTCGGGCAGGACAAAGCGCCGGTGTCCAGCATCGTAGTCAAAGAGCTCGGCGTAGCGGCCCCAGGTGACGGCGGTTTCGATCTGGCGCTGGCACTCCTCTTCGCTGAACTGCTCGTCGAGCATATCGATGAAGAAGTCCTCCGGAACGGTGTGGTCGCTCTTGGCTTCGAGGGCGCGGCGAATCTGGCGGAGCAGCAGCACGTGGGCCACGGCGGCGTCGCGGAAGAGTTCCTTTTGACGGAGAATCTCGGAGTTGGCGAACTCCGTGCCGCTTTCCGTAATGGCCGCGTCGCCCTCTTCGACATTCAGGAAGCCGAGCAACTGGGCGGCATCCACGATAGGTAGCAGGTCGTCGATCTCGAAGCTGAGGTCGTCGGCCAAACGATAGATGTCGTCGCGGCCGCCCTTGTCGAGCAGCAATTCAAGCAGGCCGGCGATACCGCCTGGGCGCGAATGTGGCAGCATCTGGTAGTGCATCTGGCGCTGGTCGCGGATTTTGGGTTCGGCTTGATGATCGGGCGCTTCGGCGGGGACGACGTCGGGTTTGGTGAGCACCTTGTAGATGTAGTCCACCAATTGAGTAAACGATTCCGATTTGCGGTCGCGGGGCTGCGGAATCTGGACTTTGAAATCTGTGCGGATGTGGCCGGGATTCTTTCCCAGTACGATGATGCGGTCGGCCAGCAAAACCGCTTCCTCGATGTTGTGGGTAACGAGGAATACAGCCTTGGTTGGCATGGTCTTGTTGGCCCACAGTTCCAAAAGCTCACTGCGCAGGTTCTCGGCGGTCAGCACGTCGAGGGCGCTGAAGGGCTCATCCATGAATAGGACTTCCGGCTCGACCACCAGGGC
>JBKQLG010000263.1:0-34088 GCA_052147235.1 Occallatibacter sp. | reverse complement strand
ATGAACAGGGGCTCAACTCGACAATCGGTTCTGTGTGCCGTGTCCGCCAGTCCGGAATGCCTAATGAACCGCGGAGAGCTCCACCTTCTTAGGAAGGGTTCACCGGCGCATCCAACACGGCCCCGTGGGCCGGATTCTACCTTCCCGCAGGATTGCGGCAGCCACGCCCATTCACTCCAATGAGCATCCATCGCTCATCGGGGATCCCGACAAGCGCAGATGCCGTATTCTGACACTGGTGCACCCAGTCCTCTTTCATCTCGGCTCAATTCTGATTCCGTCCTATGGCGCGGTGACAGCGCTGGGCGTGTTGCTGGCGTTGTTTCTGGCTGAGCGCTCGGCGCGCGTGGCGGTGCTCAATGCCGGCGCGGTGTGGAATCTTTGCGCGGTCGCGCTCTTTGCGGCGCTCATCGGCTCGCGGCTGCTGCTGATCGCGCTCAACTGGAGCGCCCTGCGCCTTCACCCTGCGTGGATGCTGACGCTGGCGATGATTCATCATCCGCTGCTGGGGGCCTTCGGCGCGCTGGTCGCGGCTGGGTCGGCTGTTTTGTATGGACGCTGGAAGCGGCTCCCGCTATGGAGCACAGCCGATGCATTGGCCGCGCCCGTGGCCCTGGGGATGGCCTTCGAGCAACTCGGCGCGCTGCTGGCCGGCTCGGGCTATGGAACCGAAACAGCGGCGCGCTGGGCCGTCACCTATATAGATCCGCTGGCCGCGCGCTGGAGCGGAACTCCGCTGGGGGTTGCCGTGCATCCGGTACAGGCCTACGCGGCGCTGGGCTTTCTTACGCTTTCGATTCTTTTGCTGGCATTGTGTCAGGGCACGACTTTAGTCGTGCCGCCGATGCTGCAAAAAAACGATGGGGCTTCAGCCCCTGTGAGAAAGATTGTTGGGCTCTTCCGATTCGCCAGGTTGTCCTATCGCCGACAGCCGGGTGACGTCGCGGGGTTGCTGTTGCTGGGCACGGGAGTGGTGGTTTTTATCACCGAGTTCTGGCGCGATTCCGAGGGGCGTGGCGCGCTGCTGGGCGGCGCGCTCAATGGGCCGCAGGCAGTGGCGGTAGCGCTGGTGGTGATTGGCGGGCTGGCGCTACTGGAACGCGCCGATCCAGTTGAGGGTCGTAGTATCCCACCCTTTCGCCCGAAAGAAGGCGAAAGGATGGGGCACGGGGAGTTGAATGGGCGGAAGTAGATAACGAGGCTGCACATGACTGAACTGCGCACCATCGAAGCACCGGCGGAGGCAATGGGGCAGCGGCTTGATCTGTTCCTGGCCGCGCAGCTTGAGGGTGTGAGCCGCTCGCGTGTGCAGATGCTCATCGACCAGGGCGATGTGCTGGTCGATGGCCTGCGCGAGAAGGCCTCGCTGAAGCTGCGCGGAGGCGAGCGCATCGACATTACCGGCGAGCCGCATCCCGCGCCGCTCAAAGCCACGGCGGAAGAGATTCCGCTGGACGTGATTTTCGAAGACGCCGACCTGGCGGTGATCAACAAGCCGGCCGGGATGATGGTTCATGCCGGTTCGGGGCAGAGTGAAGAAGCGCGCAATCGTGGAACTCTGGTCAACGCGCTGCTCTATCGCTTCAAGGCGCTTTCGGCGACAGGCGGCGATCTGCGTCCCGGCATCGTGCATCGGCTCGACAAAGAGACCAGCGGGTTGATCGTGGTGGCCAAGAACGACCGCGCGCACGCGGCTCTGGCGGAGCTCTTCTCCAGCCGCCAGATCAAGAAGACATACATTGCGCTGCTCCAGGGAGCCGTCGAGCGGGCCAGGGGCACCATCAACGCCAACGTAGGCCGCGACCCGCAGCGGCGCACGCGCATGACCACAAAACCCCTGGGCGACGCCCGCGCGGCGGTCTCGCACTACGAAGTCGTCCGGCGGCTCGCGAATCGCTTTGGCAAATTCACGCTGGTGCGGGTGCGCATCGAGACCGGGCGGACGCATCAGATTCGCGTGCACATGGCGTCGATTGGCCATCCCGTGGTGGGTGATACGCTTTATGGCGGCTCGGGTCATTTGACCGATCAGGTGGCCTCGCAGGCCGCGACCTCCAAAGCCGCCCGTCGAAAATCCGAGCCGGAAAAGTTGCGGCTGGGAAGGAATTTCCTGCACGCCGCGCAGCTCGAGTTTCCTCACCCCCGCACCGGGAAGCTGCTGCAACTGGAAGCGCCACTGCCCGCCGAGCTGGAGGAGTTCTTAACCCGGCTGGAAGACGGGCAAGCTCCTTCGACGGAATGAACGGAGCAGGACTGGCGCAAAATTGAGGCAAGATTGATAAAATGAAGGAGCTATGATCAGTAAGTTTTCGGGATTTGTTTTTACGATGGCGTTTGCGTTTTCCGCGCTGCATGCACAGCAACCAGCTGCCTCGCCGGCAGCCCAGCCAGCGCCATCGGCCCAATCTGCCCCGGCCGCTCAGCAGCCTGACGTCAGTGAGCCCACCATCCGGCTGGGCGTCAATGAGGTCAACCTCATCTTCACCGTGACCGACAGGCATGGGCACTATATTCCCAATCTGCGGCAAAGCGATTTTGCGCTGCTTGACGACCAGAAGGCGCCGTACAAGGTGACCTCATTCCACCAGCAGATCAATCTGCCGCTGCGCGTAGGTGTGGTCATCGACGCCAGCACCTCGATTCGCTCGCGCTTTCAGTTCGAGCAGCAGTCAGCGACCGAGTTTCTCTTGCAGATTCTCAAGGCCAAAAGCGACCGCGCCTTCGTAATGGGCTTCGACTCCACACCGACGATTCAACAGGACTGGACCAACAATATCGATGCTCTGGAGTCGTGTGTGAACCGGCTGCGTCCGGGCGGCGGCACGGCGCTCTTCGATGCCGTCTACACCGCCTGCCGCGACAAGCTGCTCACCGAGCGCGGCCCGGAGCCGGTGCGCAAGGCCATTGTGCTGATCTCCGACGGCGACGACAACCAGAGCCGCGTCTACCAGGAGGAGGCCATCAAGGAATGTCAGCGGGCCGAGACCATTATCTATTCCATCAGCACCAACTGGACGCCCAGCCGCGGCAAGGGCGACGAAGTGCTGGCCAAGCTGTCGGAGGAAACCGGCGGACAGGTCTTTTTTCCGCCTTCGATCGAGGAGATGACGAGCAGCTTTCAATCCATCGAAGAAGAACTGCGCAGCCAATACGCGCTGACCTACACTCCGGCCGACTTCAAGTACAACGGCGCCTTTCGTCCCATCTATCTATTCTGCAACGACCGGCGCTATGTGGCGCGAGCCAAGAAGGGTTACTTCGCGCCCAAGCAGTGAGGCCATAAGCGGCAGCGGAGTGCTCCAACACGGCGGATGAAGATTGATTTTGATGCGGCGCCGAATGCCCTGGCCTGTCGCCCGTTCGAGCATCCTGTCAACCCAGCCCCCATCCTTCACCGCCAGCATTCAGACACGATTGCTCTGAATTTTCATCGCCGCGCTTGCCTCCCAGCCCCGGCTTCGGGCGATACTAAGTGCATGGCCGCCGATTTGCACCAGAACCTTGAGATTCTTTATACTCGCCAGCAGATTGCCGAGCGCGTCGCCGAGATGGGCGCGCAGATTACTCATGACCTGAACGGCGAAAGGCTGGTGATGGTGGGCGTGCTGAAGGGCGCTGCGCCGTTTCTGGCCGACCTGGCGCGGGCCGTCAATGTGGACGCGACCTTCGACTTTGTAGCCACCTCCAGCTACGGCAGCGGGCAGCGCTCCTCGGGCGCGGTCAAGCTGATCAAGGACCTGGATGAGCCGGTGGAGGGCAAGAATGTGCTGGTGGTCGAAGACATTCTCGACACCGGCCTGACTCTCTCGTACCTGCGCAAGCACCTCTTGCAGCAAAGGCCGAAGACCCTGCGCATCGCCACGCTGCTCGATAAGCCCTCGCACCGGCTGGAAAAGATTGAAGCCGACTACGTGGGCTTCTCCATTCCCAACCTCTTCGTGATCGGCTACGGGATGGATTACGGGGAGCGCTACCGTAACCTGCCCGACATCTGCCTGATGACCTCCGACCATCCGGAGTAGATCTTCCATTAGCGGTTCTGGCTGACGTTTGGGTTCCAAGAGTGTGTCGCAGAAGAAAAGGCTGATAGGAGGAAGGCCTTGCAATTTCAATATGGACCATATAGAATGGACCATATTGGAGATCAGGATGCCCACTCTTACATCAAACAGCACTACTATCGGCGTGACGGCCTTCAAGACAAAGTGCCTGGGGCTGATTGACGATGTGGCCAAAGGGAAGACCGGCCGTATAGTTCTGCTCAAGCACAATCGCCCGGTTGCCGCCGTCGTTCCCATTCATGAGGATGTGGAAGAGGACTTCGATCTCTGGGGCGCGATGCGCGGAACGGTGACGATTCTTCCGGGCGTTGATCTGACCGAACCCACAGGCGAAATCTGGGATGCGGAGCAGTAGATGGCAGACCCGGTTCTCCTCGACACCTGCGCGACAATCTGGTTGATGGGCGGCGACCATCTTTCAACCCCCAGCCGCGCCGCAATCCGCGCTGCGCGAACGGCCAACCTGGGAATCTATCTATCGCCGTTTACAGCCTGGGAGATTGGCACTTTGGTTGCCAAGGGACGGCTGCATCTGACGCTCTCGCCCGAAGCGTGGTTTGAATCCCTGTTAGCAATACCCGGTGTCAGGCTGGCAGCCCTCACCCCCAAGCTGCTCATTAGTTCAACTACACTGCCCGGAACACCGCTCCGAGACCCTGCAGATCGTATCATCGCAGCCACGGCGCGCCTCTACGGCTTATGCCTTATCACGCGCGACGGAAAACTATTGGATTATGCCAAGCAGGGACACATCCTCGCAACCAAGTGCTGAATCGAGAGTTGCATCTATCCCGCGCAACCGGAGGCCGTTTGCCGGCGGCGCGCTCCTCTCGACCGGCCGCCGCACCGCGCGGTAGACTAACGAGCATGAAACGCTTCGCCTTTGCTCTCGCTCTGTCGTTTTCCGTTGCCGCCGCCGCCCAGTCGTTCATCGTCACTTTTCCAAAAGAAACAAGCGCGGAGCGCCTGGATGGACGGCTGCTGCTCTGCCTCTCGACCGATCCGAGCGACGATCCCTGCAACCAGATCGACGACTCGCCGCGCTCGCAGATCGTCTTCGGCCTGACGGTGGACGGCTGGCAGCCGGGCCAGCCCGCGCTGGTGGACGCGAGCGCCTGGGGCTATCCGATCCGCAGCCTCAAGGACGTGCCCGCCGGCGAGTATACCGTGCAGGCGGTGCTGAACAAGTACGAGACCTTTCACCGCGCGGATGGCAAGACCATCAAGCTGCACATGGACCAGGGCGAGGGGCAGTTGTGGAACCGCTCGCCGGGGAACCTGATCTCGAAGCCGGAGAAGATCACCGTGAAGTCGGGCGGCGCGCCGATTGCGGTTTCGCTGACCGGGGTGATTCCGCCCATCGCCACGCCGGCCGACACCAAATACGTGCGCCACATCCGCATCCAGAGCGCATTGCTGACCAGGTTCTGGGGGCGGCCGATGTTTTTGAGCGCCATCGTGATGGTGCCCGAGGGCTTCGACGAGCACCCCAACGCGCGCTTCCCGCTGATGATCTTTCACGATCACTTTGCCGCCGACTTCGGCAACTTCCGCACCACGCCTCCCGACCCGAATCTGAAGCCCGACTACAGCGAGCGCTTTCATCTGGCCGGCTACAACCGCATCCAGCAGCAGGAGGGCTACAAGTTCTACCAGCAGTGGATTGCGCCCGGCTTTCCGCGCTTTCTGATCGTCAAGATTCAGCACGCCAACCCCTACTATGACGACTCCTACGCGGTGAACTCGGCCAACGTCGGCCCCTACGGCGACGCCATCGAGAACGAGCTGATTCCGGCGATTGAAAAGCAGTTTCGTGGCCTCGGCCAGGGTTGGGCGCGCTTCACTTATGGCGGCTCGACCGGCGGCTGGGAGGCGCTGGCCGTGCAGGTCTTCTATCCCGATCACTACAACGGCGCATTTGCCGCCTGCCCCGACCCCATCGACTTCCACGCCTTCACCAACATCGATCTCTACAACGACAAGAACGCCTTTTATCTGGAAGGCGCGCACAAGCGCGTGGCGCAGCCGGCGATGCGCGATTACCTGGGCCACACCTTCATCACCACTGAGGAGATCAACGGCTACGAGCTGGCGTTGGGCGATCATGGCCGCTCCGGCGAGCAGTTCGACATCTGGCAGGCGGTCTGCGGGCCGGTGGGCGCGGACGGCTATCCGCAGCCGATCTTCGACAAGGCGACCGGCGTGATCGATCACAAGGTCGCCGAGTACTGGCGCAAAAAATATGACCTGGAGGCGATTCTGGAGCGGAATTGGGCGAAGCTGGGGCCGAAGCTGGAGGGAAAGATCCACATTTATGTGGGTTCCGACGACACATATTTCCTGAATGACGCGGTTTATCGCATGGAAGATTTCCTCAAAACAACGAAGAATCCTCCCTACGGCGGTGAAGTGACGTACGGCCCGCGCGCCGAGCACTGCTGGAACGGCGATCCCACGCTGCCCAACGCTTACTCGCGGCTGCATTACAACACCATGTACCTGCCGAAGATTCTGGAGCAGATCAAGAAGACCGCGCCTCCGGGAGCGGACCTGACGAGCTGGCGATATTGAAGTTGGCGGCCATCGCTGCATGGACAGTCCGCGCCAGGCAGAGGCTTAATCTGTAATATTACAAATTCAAAATCGAAAGAAGACGCATGTTATTGACAAAGAGATGGGTAACGGCCGCAGTCCTTGTTCTTCTTGCCATTCAGGCAGCGCAGGTCGTGTTCATGATTCATCGCGAGTCGCTCACCTGGGACGAAGACAACCATATGTTCGCCGGCTACATGATGTGGAAGACCGGCGACTACGGCCTCAACCCCGAGCATCCGCCGCTGGTCAAGCTGCTGGCCACGCTGCCGTTGCTGGGCGAGAAGCTGTGGATTCCACCGCTGCGGGGCCGCGATTTCAAGGCCGAGGCTTATCTGGACGGCCGCGACTGGCTGGCGCGCAATGACGGCGCAAGCCAGCGGCTGGTCTTCCGCATGAGGCTCACCGCAGGGTTGCTGGCGCTGGGGCTCTCGCTGCTGATTTTCTTCGCCGCGCGCGAGTGGTTCGGCACGCCCGCCGCGTTGATCGCGCTCACTCTGGCCACCTTCGACCCCAACCTGCTGGCCCACTCCGCGCTGGTCACTACGGACATCGGCGTTTCGCTCTTCTTTCTGGCCAGCCTCTACGCCTTTTATCGCTACGTCAAGCAGCCCTCGCTCCTCCGCCTGCTGCTGACCGGTGTTGCCGCCGGACTACTGCTGGCCACCAAGCACTCCGGCGTTCTGCTGGCGCCTATGCTGCTGTTGCTGATTGGCTTTGAGCTTATTGCCGCGACAAAAGACACACGCGGGCGGCTGGCGCTGCGATTGAGTGGCGCTTTTGCGGCGATCGTCGTGATCGGCGTCGTGGTGCTGTGGGCCTTTTACGGCTTCCGCTACGCAGCCCGTCCGCCGGGCCTCGCGCTGAGTTCCTCGCTGGCCGATTATGTCTCGCCGCTCAGCCACTTCAACGCCGCAGCGGTCATGTGGATCGCCCACCTGCGCTTGCTGCCGGAGTCCTACCTGATGGGTCTGGTCGACGTGAAGCGCATGGCCCAGTACTACCCTACCTTCATCTTCGGCAAGGTCTACGCCAGCGGCCAGTGGTGGTATTTTCCCGTGGTCATCCTCATCAAGACCACTCTCGGATTGCTCGCTCTGCTGGCGCTGACGGCCGTTGCCATTCTTACCGGCTACCTGCGCAAGGGTAGGGAACTGGCCTGGTTGCTTCTGCCCGGAGTCTTCTATATGGTTGTTGCCATTCTTTCGGGAATGAACATCGGCGCGCGCCATCTGCTGCCGGTCGATGTCATGGCGGTCATTCTCGTCGGTGCTGGCCTGGCCGCTTTGGCCGCCTCGAACCGGCGCTGGGCGAGAATCGCAACCTGGGTGGGAGCGGCGCTCGTCCTTGCACACATAGCCTCTGCGCTCGCCGTCTTCCCCAACGAAATGGCCTACGCCAACGAGGCCTGGGGCGGACCGAAGAACGTCCACAACCTGCTCAGCGACGCCAACGTGGATTGGGCGCAGCAGCTTTACCAGGTCAAGGACTGGCAGGACCACCACCCCGGCGAGGAGTGCTGGTTCGCTTACTTCGCCTACCCCGAGATCGACCCGGCCGTCTACGGCATCCACTGCCATAGGATGCCAACGCTCGACACTTTCTGGCTGGGCGGAGCGGAGATTATTCCCGCAACGATTCAAGGCAGTGTGCTGATCAGCGCCGGCGATTTGAGCGGCTGTGAGTGGCCCAGCAGCCGCTTGAATCCATACACTGTCTTTCAGCCGCTTCAGTCGGCGGAGTCCATCGATGAGAGTGTCTTCGTCTATCGCGGAACCTTTGCAGTGAATCAGGCCGCCGCGCTGAGCCGTGCGCAAAACGCCTATACACTGCTCCGCCAGGGCAAGGCCGAAGAAGCGCTGGCCATGGCCCGCGAAGCCGGCGCACTCGACCCCGAAGGAATCGACGCCCAGAGCGCGCACGGCAATCTTGCCGCACGGCTCGGCCAGATGGATGAAGCCCGCAAGGCCTGGCAAGCCGCGCTGGCCTCCGCAAGGCAACTCGAACCCGACGCCCAGCCCGGCTACGTCCCCGACCTCGAGGCCAGGCTGAAGAGGCTCTCACAGTGAGAGTCGCTTGACGTAGATGAGCGCCGCGCGGCCATGGGGATAGTAGTTCTCCTGGCGGCCGTCGCAGGCGTAGCCCTGCGCCTCGTAGAGGCGGATAGCGGCCGAGTTTGTGGCCTCGACGTGCAGCCAGATCAGGCGAGCGCCCGCCGCACGCGCGGAGCCCTCGATGCTGCCAAGCAGCGCGCCGCCTACACCGCGGCCACGCATCTCCGGGGCAACTTCGATGGTTTGGATGTAAGCCGTGATGCCGCGCCGTTCTTCGCCCCACTCGACGATGGCGAAGCCCCACAGCCGTCCATCCTCTTCGGCAATCCAGGCCGCCGCATTTGTGCGGCTGACAAGCAGGCGCATATACCGCCGGCCAAAGCGCGAGGGCGGCTCAAAACACAGTTCTTCGAGGGCGTAAAGTGCGTCGAAATCTTCGGGCTTGTACAGGCGGTACAACACAATCCAACTTTACGGCAGGCGGAAAGCAAAAACCATCCCGTGTGGGTGGTGGGTGGCCCACATCTCGATTTTGAGATGTGGGAGACTATGAACTTCAACCTGCGGCTTTTCGTACTCTGAATCTCCGAGGCTCGATGTATCCCAGGTCCGAAAATCCGGACCTGGGTCACCCAGCATAGTAGGAACGAAAAGAACTAGACCTTCGCTTCCAGGTCGGCGATCACGTCGAAGAAGCGCTGATCGAGGCGGCGGTTGGTGGCGATGGCATCCTTGATGGGGATGTCGGTGATGTCCAGGCCCCTCAACACGGCGATGCGGCCCCACTTCTGGTCGTGGACCATGTCGATGGCATGCAGGCCGTAGCGCTGGCCGAGAATGCGGTCGTAGGCCGTGGGAACGCCGCCGCGCTGGGTGTGGCCCAGGTTGACGGAGCGGGTCGAGAAGCCGGCTTTTTGTTCGATCAGCTGGGCCAGCGCCTCGCCAACACCCGACAAATGCGCGTGACCGAAGGAATCCAGGTTCTTCGACTCGTCGATCACCTGGCCAACATCGGGCAAGTGGCAGCCCTCGGCGATGACGACGACGCCGTAGTGCTTGCCGTGGTCGTAGTTGTACTTGAGCAGCTTACAGACATGGTCGATGTCGATCTCCTTTTCCGGGACGAGGATGACGTGCGCTCCGCCGGCCACGCCGGAGGCATAGGCGATCCAGCCGGCGTCGCGGCCCATTACCTCGACGACGATCACGCGGTTGTGCGAGTCGGCAGTGGTGTGGATGCGATCAACGGCCTCGGTGGCGATCATCACGGCGGTGTCGAAACCAAACGTCTGGTCGGTTCCGCTGATGTCGTTGTCGATAGTCTTGGGAACGCCGACGCCGGGCACGCCGTGCTCGGTGAGAAAGAGTGTGACCGACTGTGTGTCGTCGCCGCCCAGGGCTATCAGCGCGTCGATCTTGTTGGCCTTGAGCACCTCCTGAACCTTCTCAATGCCGCCGGGAATCTTCTTCACATTGGTGCGTGAAGAGTGCAGGATGGTGCCGCCCTTCAACTGGATGCCGTCGACGGTTTCGAGTGTAAGGGGAATGAAGCTGTTCTCCAGCACGCCCTTCCAACCGTTAAGAAAGCCGATGAACTCATCGCCATAGTGGTTGATGCCCTTGCGCACAGCCGCGTAGATCACCGCATTCAGTCCGGGGCAGTCGCCGCCGCCGGTCAATAAAGCAACTCGCATCGTAAAATCTCCTCATCAAATTTTGCGCGGCCGCAGGTACAGGGCCGGGAATATGTCGCTGAATTGTGCGTCAAGAAAGGAAAATCGCCGGACTCAACGCCTTAACCAGTTTACTCCACGGCTGTAAAGACAAATCGTGACCGCGCTCACTCCACCCAGGTTACATCCCTGCATTGGAAAGAAGACGCCCCGTAGTGCTTCAATAGAGCTATGCCCGGAACTGGAGCACTATTTCTGCTGGCCTTTGCCAGCCTGGTCGTTGTGGTCTTGCTGGTGCTGCTGCAACTGACGCGGCTGGGGTACCTGGTCCGCGCCACCATTCCAGACCGCCCGAGGCGGCGCATGTTCATCGCCTCCGTCGCCTTCCTGGTCACCTTTGTGGGAGTACGGATTCTCGTCCATCGCATCGTGAATCATGAGGGGCATTTTCAGTGGGTGGTAATCCATGGACGGCACATTCATCACCTGGTCTGGGGGATTCTGATCCTGCTGCTCGTGGGCTACGGCTGGCTGCTCGATCTGGGACGGTCGCACACGCCGCTGTCGATCTTCTTCAGCCGGCTGATGTCGGTCAGTTATGGTGTCGGCGCGGCGCTGACGCTGGACGAGTTTTCGATTTGGCTGGACCTCGAGCCCGACGCTTACTGGTCAAGTGCTGGGCGGCTCAATATCGACGCTGTCATCTTATTTGGCGCATTGTTGGCCGTGGGCGCGTGGGGCGCGCCGTTCTTCCGCGGACTGGTCCGCATATGGGACAAGCGAACTCTGTTTGGCAAGGAACTGGGCCGGGGCCTGAGCTTCCCTATTCGCCTCGTGAGGTTGCTTCGTCCTCGTAAAGTGAAGCAATCAGGGCCGCGTATCGCTCCGTAATCACGCGCCGCTTGAGCTTCATTGAGGGCGTCAGTTCGCGCGTCTCCTGCGTCCACTCGTCCGCCACCACGCAGAAGCGCTTCAAACTCTCGAAGTTGGCCAGGCTGCCATTCACCTCGCGCACAATCTCGGCGTAGAGGGCCACCACGCGGCTGTCGGCTACCAGTTCTGCGCGATTCTTTGCCAGGATGCCGTGGTGGCGGGCCCACTCATCCAGTGCCGTAAAGTTGGGTGAAATGATTACCGAGATGAACTTGTGCCGGTCGCCCACCAGCGCGGCCTGCGCCACCATCATATTGTTCTTGAGCTTGTTTTCAATCGGCTGAGGCGCCACCATCTTGCCGCCCGAGGTCTTCAGCAGCTCCTTCTTGCGGTCGGTGATGTAGAGAAAGCCATCCGCGTCCATATGGGCGATGTCGCCGGTGCGGAACCAGCCCGCCGGGTCGAAAGCCTCAGCGGTCATCTCCGGCTTTTGCCAATATCCGGAGAAGACCGAAGGACCGCGGACCAGCAACTCCCCGTCCGCCGCCAGCTTCACTTCAACATTGGAGATGGGCTTGCCGATGGAGCCTATGCGGTGGGTGATCGGCGTATTGAGTGCAATGACCGGCGATGTCTCGGTCAGACCATAGCCCTCCCAGAGAGCAATTCCCACTGAGGCGAACCACTTCGCCGTATCGATGCCCAGGGGCGCGCCGCCGGGTACGAAGATCCTAACCCGTCCTCCAAATGCTTCGCGCACCTTGGAGTAGGCCAGCTTGTCGGAGAGCTTCCACAGCGGCGATGTGGGCCGGCGGCCGTCGTATACCGTATCAATATGACCTGCGCCCACGCCTATCGCCCAGGCGAGCAGGCGTTTCTTCACCGGCGACAGGCCAGCCCGCCGCTCTATCTCCTGGTGAATCTTCTCAAAAACCCTCGGTACGCCGACAAAGACCGTAGGCCTGATCTCGCGCATGGCCTGCGGAAGTTTATCAAACTTCGAGCAATAGGCCACCTGCACCCCAAACCAGTACATGATGTAGTCCAGCGCCCGAGCCGTGACGTGCGACAAAGGCAAAAAGGAGATCAAAGCGTCCGTGGAGTCGAAACGAAATTCCGCTGGGGCGCAGCTCTGGTTAGCGGCTATATTGCCGTGGGTAAGCATCACGCCCTTGGGCTCACCGGTGGTTCCGGATGTGTAAATCAGCGTGGCCAGGTCCTTTGGCTCGACTGTGCGCATAAGCGCATCGAAGACCGGGTCGCGTTCCGCGCCGCGGTCATCGGCGTCGGCCATCACTTCACTGAAGGCAATCGCCCCTTCGGGCGGCACACCGGAATCCATCATCAGGATGCGCTCCAGTGAAGTCTGCCCGCGCACCGCGTTCAGCTTGTCGAACTGCTGGCGCGTGGAGACGACGGCGATACGGCAGCCGGCGTCGGCCACCAGCACGGCGATCTGATCGCCGGTCAACGTGGGATAGATGGGGACATCCACCGCGCCGATGGCCAGTGCGGCAAAGTCCGTTACTGCCCACTCCCAGCGGTTTTCGGCGATCAGCGCAATGCGGTCGCCCTTCTGCGCGCCCCAGCTCAAAAAGGCCTGGGCCAGCGCGCGGACCCGCTGATAGATCTGGTCAGAGGAGATGGGCTGCCACAGGCCAAACTCGTCCTGCCAGAGAATGGCGCGGGGATTGGCGGCCGCGGCAACGCGACGGAAAAGATCATTGATCGTAGTGAGCGGTGGGTTCTGTGTCATATGCAGTCAAATGGGGAAAGCGGAGAGTCTTCAGCCGCAATCACTTCGAGAGTGTATCAGCGCGAAGCCACATCCGCGAAACCATTCATTTCCGTTCCCGGCCACGGGACTCGCGCAGACGCGCTCAGGACGGATGAATCCGGATGATGTTATCCCGCACTTCCACCACAGCTCCCGGCCAGAGCTGGGAGGTCAGTTCTCTCACTGCCTCCATGGTGGGATAGAACCGGCTGGAGCCGAAACAGTTTGCGTCATCAATCAAGATCGCGTGCTTGTAGCTCCCATGGGTAAAAACGGCGCGCAACTCCTCCATGATCGGTGTCTCGTCCGAATGTCCGTCCAGCCAGAAAAGGCAAGGCTCGGATATCGACTGAAGCAGCTTCGGCAGCTCCACTGCGCTATCGCCATGCAGCAGATGAATCTGCGCATGGCCGGCGAAGTTCTTCACAGCCAGCGCGTAATTGACGTCATCCAGCTCGATGGAATAGATCTCGCGAAAATACTTCTTCACGGCGTCGATCATCTGCCCGAACTGCGTCCCCGTCTCGATCAGAACCGGAAGCTGAAATCTCATGGCGTATTCGCGCAGCGTTCTCTGCTTGATCAGATGAGGCACTCTCGGACGGGGCGATCCTTTCAGCTTCCAAAACAGATAATCCGGCTTCGCTGCCATTCGCTTATAAAAAAAGATCAGCCTGGATCGCCGGATGAAGCTAGGCAACATAATCTTTACCCCATTCTAGTGATTGAAAAAATACGCACTTAGAGTTTATCGAGTCCGCGCAGACAGTGTCAATCAACGCATGGAGCGTGGCGCGAGTTGCGCCGGAGTTCAGAATTCCACCAGGTTTCCTGGCCTGATGGGCGGCATTTATTTCACAAATTTCGCGATAGAGTTGCATACTTATGCGATTATGTTGTATATTTATGCATTGACGCTAAGCCGGGCGCCGAGCGAAGGGTTTATGAAGGATCTACGCCACAATGCGATTCGTGAACTAGTGGGCCACTCGCTGGTAGCCAGCCAGGACGAGTTGCGCCGCAAGCTGCGACGACGGGGCTTTGCCGTGACCCAGGCCACGCTCTCGCGCGACATCCACGAGCTACGCCTCTCCAAAGGCCCCGGCGGATACACTTTATTTAAGGCCGCAGGACAGGTGGCCGAGGACAATAGACCGCCTTCGGTGGCCGAGATGATTGAAAGTTTCGGCTTGCGCGTGAAGCAGGCCATGAATCAAGTAGTTCTGGGCACGGTGATGGGCGGGGCACAGCCACTGGCCGCGGCGCTGGACTACGAAGGCTGGCCTGAGATTGTGGGCACGGTCGCGGGCGACGATACGGTTCTGGTGATCTGCCCCGACATTCGCCGCGCAAGCGAGGTCGAATCACGATTGAGGACGATGCTGGAGTCATGATAGAAACGGTGCAAACTGCGGTAGTGGGAGTAACCGGATACGCGGGCGCGGAGCTGGCGCGGCTGTTGCTGCGGCATCCCCGCCTCAAGGGCAAGCCTCCGGTCTTCGCGGGGCGCATAGACGCTGCCGACGCGGAGCGGGGCGGCATTCCATTGGCCGAGATTCATCCGGAACTGGCCGACAGCCAAGGCCACGGAGCCTTGCGGCAGCAGCCCTTTTCCTGGGAGCTGCTCAGCGATCTGGACGTAGATGTACTCTTTTTGGCCACGCCGCACGAACAATCGCGGGCGTGGGTTCCGGAGGCGCTCAAGCGCGGTATGCGTGTCATCGACCTGAGCGGTGCGTGGCGTTTGACAGAAGCGGCCAATCGCGCCGTCTATGCCTTCGAGGACGACGGCACGGAGCTGGCGGAAGAAACCCAGGAGCAGGCCGTCTATGGTATGCCGGAGTTACATCGTAAGCGGATCGCGGGGGCGCGCCTGATCGCCAATCCCGGTTGCTATGCGACTTCGGTCATACTCGCGCTCAAGCCGCTGGTAGCCGCGGGACTGGTGGACCTCACGCGCGGCATAGTCGCCGACGCCAAAAGTGGCGTGAGCGGCGCGGGCAAAGCGCCCACCGCAAAGACGCACTTTATGTACGCGGCTGACAATCTCTCTGCCTATGGCGCGTTCACGCATCGCCACACCGGAGAGCTGCTGGAGCAGGTCGGCCTCGACGCGAGCGAACTTATTTTTTCGCCGCATCTGCTGCCGATTCCGCGCGGAATTCTCTCCACGATGTATGTGCACTTCCGCGAAGCGCAGAGCAAGACGAGCATCGCAAAGACGTTTCACGATTTTTTCGCGGGCAGTCCCATGGTCCGGCTTTACGACAAAGCTCTGCCGCAGATTCAGCACATTGTCCGCACCAACTACGCGGACATCGGCTTCCAACTCGACGCCGACGGCCAGCGTGCGGTGGTCGTTTGCTGCCTGGATAATTTACTGAAAGGCGCCTCCGGCCAGGCCGTACAGAATCTGAATGTGATGCTCGGCTGGCCTGAGGCCGAAGGCCTGGAATGAAAAACGCTATGGAAGGTCAGAAATGAAGTACGTCGTCAAATTGGGCGGAGCTGGTTTGGAGACTCCGTCGCTGCTGGAAGGCTGCACGCGCGCCATTGCCGAACTTGTGCGCGACGGCCACCAAGTCTTGGTAGTTCACGGCGGCGGCGTGCAGTTGACGCGCACGCTCAAAGCGCTGGGCAAGCAGAGTGAGTTCATCAACGGACTGCGCGTCACCGACGCTGAGACGCGCGATGTGGCGCTGATGGTCTTTGCCGGTAAGGTGAATAAAACGCTGGTCGCCGCGCTGGGAGCGATCGGTCAGCCGGCCGTGGGACTCTCCGGCGGAGACGGGCTGAGCTTTCGCGCGCGCAAAAAGCGCACCGCGCCCGACCTCGGTTACGTGGGCGAAATTGCCTCCAGCGATGCGCGCCTGATCGAAGCCGTATGGCAGACGAACAGTGTACCCGTCTTCTGCTCGATGGCGCTCGGTTTTGATGGCGAGTACTACAACATCAATGCGGACGAAATGGCCGCGGCCTGCGCCGTAGCCTGCCGCGCAGATGCGCTGGTCTTCCTCACCGACGTGCCCGGAGTGAAAGGCGCATCGGGCGCGGTCATGCGATGGCTCTCCATCGATCAGATTGCGGAGATGGCCAAGAGCGCCGTGATCTCCGGCGGTATGCTGCCCAAGCTGGGCGCCTGCCGCGAAGCCCTTTTGAACGGCGTCAAGCGCGTTCGCATTTTACCCGCGGAGGCTGCCGGTTCGTTGCCCGACCTGTGCAGTTCCCGCGTAGCATACGGCACCGAAGTGATGGTGGCCTAAGGAGAAAAGGATGATACTGGCAGAAATGACCTAGCTCGAAGAAATTCAAGCCGCCGAAGCGCGGTTGCTCATCCACACGTACGATCGCTTTCCTGTTATGTTTGTGGCCGGTGAAGACGTTCATCTGATCGACGAGAATGGCAACCGATATCTCGATCTGCTCAGCGGCATCGGCATCAACGCGCTAGGCTACAGCAGCCAGGTAATTCAGGATGCGATCGCCCAACAGAGCCGCACGTTGATTAACGCGTCGAACTACTACTTCAACGACAAAATGGCAGGTCTGGCCGAACGCGTAACGCGCATCACCGGCATGGATCGCGTCTATTTCGGCAACTCCGGCTGCGAGGCCATCGAGTGCGCGCTCAAGCTGGCGCGCGCGCACGCCGGCATTCTGCGCGAAGAAGGCAAGCAGATCGGCACCAAGTTCCTCGCTCTCGAACAGAGCTTCCATGGCCGTACCTTCGGCGCCATCTCGGCTACCTACAAGGAAAAATACCGCGCACCCTTCGAACCCGTTGTTCCCGGCTTTGAGTTTGTGAACTTTAACGACATTGAAGATCTGCGCGCGAAGTTTTCCCATGAAGTCTGCGGGATTCTGCTTGAGGCGATTCAGGGTGAGGGCGGCGTGCGCCCGCTGACGCAGGAGTTCTTCGCCGAGGCGCGTGCGCTGGCCGATTCGACCGGAGCGTTGATCATCGTCGATGAGATTCAGGCCGGTATGGGACGCACTGGAAAGTGGTGCGCTTATCAGCACTACGGCATTCCCGGGGCCCCCGCGGACGGGTCTTCGTCCGTGGGGTGGATCAAGCCCGACATCACTACGCTGGCGAAGCCCTTGGCCGGCGGTATCCCCATGAGCGCCACGCTCTGCACCAACGAGGTGGCGCGCGCCTTCCATGCGGGAATGCACGGCACCACCTTCGGCGGAGGACCATTCGCCTGCGCCGTCGCAACTGCCGTGATTGATTACATCGAACAAGAAAACCTGCTTGATCATGTCACGGAGATCGGCGAGTACTTCCAGAAGCAGTTGCGCAAGCTGGCCGAACGCCACTCGTGCATCACCGAGGTGCGCGGCAAGGGCCTGATGATCGCTGCCGAACTCAACTCCGCCGATCTGGGCAAGCACGCCGTCACGGAGATGCTTAAGCACCGCGTCGTTATCAACTGCACCAGCGATACAACGCTGCGCTTTTTACCCCCTTACGTCTTCGAGCGCGTTCATGTTGACACCACCATCGCAGCGCTGGACAAGGTCTTCACCGCTTATGCCGCGAACTCACCCGCAGGAGGAAAGAGCAATGGCTAGCAACATTCTCATCGAAGCGCCCGTAGTACAGGTCGCGAAAGACCCCGATATTCTTGCCGCCGCCGAGCGCTTGAATGGCGAGGATATGTGTTCCGTCGCCGATCTTTCGAGCGGCGAAGTGCGCGCAATTGTTAAGCTTGGCCACGACGTCAAGCGCCATCCGGAAAAGTACCGCCATGCGCTCGACGCGAAACAAATGGTGCTGATGTTCGAGAAGGCCAGCCTGCGCACGCGCCTCAGCTTCGAGGCCGGCATCAACACCATGGGAGGCAATGCGATCTTCGTCGATCAGACCAGCTCGCCGCTGGGCGAGCGCGAATCCATTGCCGATATCGCGCGTAATGTCGAGCGCTGGGTCAATGTGATCGTGCTGCGCACCTACGCGCACGACACCATCACCGAGATGGCAGCCAACTCGCGTGTGCCGGTCATCAACGCGCTCTCTGACTTCGAACATCCCTGTCAGGCGCTGGCCGACTTCATGACGCTCGACGAGCACTACGGCCACGTCGCCGGACTCAATTTTACTTATGTAGGCGACGGCAACAACGTCTGTCACTCGCTGATGCTCACGGGCGCGCAACTGGGAGCGAATGTAATGATCGCCACGCCGCGCGGCTACTCGCCGGACATTGAAATCGTCACGCAGGCGCGCGACATCGCGCAAGTCAATGGATGCGAGCTGCGCCTGCTGCAAGACCCGCAGGCTGCCGTCGAAGGAGCCGATGCGGTCTATACAGATGTTTGTGTGAGCATGGGCTTCGAGCACGAGTCCACCAAGCGCGAGCCGATATTCAGGCCCTTCCAGGTGAACGAAGCGCTGATGGCGAAGGCCACGCCGCACGCGGTCTTCATGCACTGCCTGCCCGCGCGCCGCAACGCCGAAGTGACGGATGCAGTGCTCGACGGCCCGCAATCCATCGCCTTCGATCAGGCCGAAAATCGCCTGCACGCGCAGAAGGCGCTGCTGCTGTTGCTGCTCGGCGGGCTGAAGTAACAATTCTCAGTCGTCAGTTCTCAGTTTTGGTTTGCGGAGGCCTTAAGAGAGTCGATGTTTTGAAAGGGCACGGCTTTAGCCGTGCCGCAAAGCAACAACAAAGATGCGGGCTTTAGCCCCAGAGGGAAGGTTCTAATGGACGAAACATCTGATTGGACATGCTGGTACCACCTTGAGCCGACAAGCGAGGGAACCTTCCCAAGCGAACTCCAAGCACACTTCGGCATTTACCGAATACGAATTGTCGATGCGAGCGGAAACCAAATCCGCTTAGGGAGAATGTTGAAGTGCGATGAATTAGGAGTCGTCTACATCGGTCGGTCTGGGTTGTGTGGGCAACGAACCGTGGTCTGCCGGTTGAAAGAATGGCTCCGGAGATACCACAGCGGCGCTGAAACGTACGAGCGGTTTAAGGACGCCTTGCCGCCCAATCATAGCTTGCACAATCATAGCTTGCAGGTCAGCGTTCTTTACTTGTCAGCCAACGACGACGTAAAGGCGAAAGAGACAGAAGCAATTGGCACGTACCGAAAGGAGTTTGGCGAGCCTCCCCCGTTCAATTCAAACATTCCGGGCAAGAAGTGATTTTGGGGGCGCACATGACCGCAAGCCATCTTATAAATCGCAACGGGTCGCAGAGAAGAATCCCTCAGGGGCTAAAGCCCACCTCATTTTGCGGCATTTACGGTACGACTGAAGTCGTGCCCTTTCAAAGCATCGACTTAATCAGAGGTTCTCAAGCATGTCTGTAATTCTCGAATCCCTGCCCATCGGCCAGAAGGTTGGCATTGCCTTCTCTGGCGGGCTTGACACCTCCGCCGCCCTGCACTGGATGAAGCAGAAGGGCGCAATCCCTTACGCCTATACGGCCAACCTCGGCCAGCCCGACGAGACCGACTACGACGCCATCCCGAGAGCGGCTCTTGTGTATGGTGCCGAAAAGGCCCGCCTCATCGACTGCCGCGGTCCGCTCGTTCGCGAAGGCATCGCCGCACTGCAGGCCGGCGCCTTCCACATCACGACGGCTGGAGTCGCCTACTTCAACACCACCCCCATCGGCCGCGCGGTCACGGGCACCATGCTGGTGGCTGCAATGAAGGAGGACGATGTAAACATCTGGGGCGACGGCTCCACCTACAAGGGCAACGACATCGAGCGCTTCTATCGCTACGGCCTGCTCGTCAATCCCAGCCTCCAGGTCTACAAGCCCTGGCTCGACGCCACTTTCATCGACGAGCTTGGCGGCCGCGCCGAGATGTCTGCGTATATGCAGCGCCACGGCTTTGCCTACAAGATGTCCGCCGAGAAGGCCTACTCCACCGACTCCAACATTCTCGGCGCTACGCACGAAGCCAAAGACCTGGAGCATCTTTCTTCGTCTATCAAAATCGTCGTCCCCATCATGGGCAAGCCCTTCTGGCGCGACGATGTTGCAATCACGAGCGAAGAGGTTGTTGTCCGCTTTGCAGAGGGATCTCCCGTCGCGCTCAATGGCCGCGAGTTCAGCGACCCCGTCGAACTTCTGCTTGAAGCCAATCGCATCGGCGGACGGCACGGGCTCGGCATGAGCGATCAAATTGAGAATAGGATCATCGAGGCCAAGAGCCGCGGCATCTACGAGGCGCCCGGCCTCGCCTTGCTCTTCATTGCCTACGAGCGCCTCGTCACCGGCATTCACAACGAGGACACCATCGAGCAGTACCGCGACCATGGCCGCAAGCTGGGCCGCCTGCTCTACCAGGGGCGCTGGTTCGACTCCCAGGCCATCATGCTGCGCGAATCCGCCCAGCGCTGGGTCGCGAAACCCATTACCGGCGAAGTCACACTGGAGCTGCGCCGCGGCAACGACTACTCGATCCTCAACACCGAGTCGCCCAACCTCACCTTCCATCCTGAGCGGCTCAGCATGGAGAAGACCGAATCCACCTTCAGCCCGCGCGACCGCATCGGACAACTCACGATGCGCAATCTCGACATCACTGACACGCGCGATAAGCTGCTGACCTACGCCGCGGCCGGCCTGCTCACCCTCAGCAAAGGCAGCGAAATGCCCCAGCTTAACAGCGGTAAGGAGAAGGAATAGCGCGAGGTATGCTGAATTCAATGCCGAACGAACAACAATCCGTGATGATGTGGTCTGGCCGTTTCCGCGAGCCTCTGGACGCGGAGTTCGAAGCATGGCAGCGTTCGATTGTCTTCGATTGGCGGCTTCTCGACGAAGAAATCGCCGCGAGCAAGGCGCACGCGTCCGCTCTCTATGCCGCGAAGATTCTCACGCAAAATGAGACTGTGACGCTGCGTGAAGCACTCGATGCGATTGCCGCCGAGCACGCATCCGAGGCGGGCAAGGCGCTGGTGCGCGATCACGCGACGGCCGAGGACATTCATCATTTTGTGGAACTTGAATTAGTTGCACGTATCGGCTCGCTGGGGCTCAAGCTGCACACCGGCCGCAGCCGCAACGAACAGATCGCCACCGATCTGCGGCTCTATGTGCGCCAGCAAATCGGACTTACGGTGGAAGCTCTTGCCGCTTGGGCCAATGCGCTGGTCGAGAAGGCTCGCGCCGCCGGCGATGCAGTGATGCCCAGCTACACGCACATGCAGCGGGCCGAGCCGGTACTGGTGGCGCACTGGCTGCTCGCGTATGTCGAGATGATTCTGCGCGACGCGGCGCGCCTACGGGATTGCAGTGTGCGGCTCAACTACTGTCCGCTGGGTTCGGGCGCGGTAGCCGGCGCAACGCTGGCGCTGGACCGCAACCTTGTCGCGCGCGAGTTGGGTTTCACCGCGCCTACGGCCAACTCGATGGACGCCACCAGCGATCGCGATTTTATTCTGGAATATCTGCAGGCGCTCACCATTGTTGGTTTGCATCTGAGCCGTTTTGCCGAGGAGATTACGCTTTTTGCCACGGCGGAATTCAATTTTGTCACGCTGCCTGAGGCATTTTCGACCGGTTCCAGTGCGATGCCGCAGAAGAAAAATCCCGATCTCACTGAGCTGATTCGCGCCAAAGTTGGGCGCATTCACGGCGCGGCCGAAGCGGTCACGCTGCTGCTCAAGGGCCTGCCTTTGTCCTACAATAAGGACATGCAGGAGACCCAGGAGCCGGCCTTCGCCGTCGAGTTTGTTCCGCAGATGCTCAGGCTGGTGGCTCGCTTCACCGCGGCATTGCAGTTCAATTGCGAGCGCATGAATGAAGCGGCGCAGTCAGGCTACTTGAATGCGATGGCTGCGGCTACGTACCTCGTTCATAAGGGCGTACCCTTCCGGACAGCACACGAGAAGGTGGGTAACGCAGTGCGCTTTGCAATAGAAAAAGCCGTTGAACTCAACGCGCTCTCGCTCGATGAACTGCGGCAATTCGGTGAAGAGTTCGACGAGGATTTCTTCGCCGCCGTCACGCTCGCGGCTACGCTCGATTGCCACAACGTGATCGGAGGAACCGCGAGGGAGCGTGTGCGCGAAGCGCTTCACGCAGTGTCTGCTCGCATAGCCACACTGCAGCAGGAGGCCGTTCATGCTGGTGCGTAAGGCGCTGCTACAGGACGCCTCGAAGGTCTATGACCTGGTGAATTCGCTCTCCGGCGACGGCACGCTGCTCAAGCGCTCCTTCGCCGAGATCTGCGAGAACATTCGCGACTTCACCGTCGCCGAATCCGATGGCGAAGTCTTTCTGGGCTGCGGCGCGCTGCACTTTTACGGGCCGCATCTGTGCGAGGTGCGCTCCATCGTGGTCAAGCCGGAAGCCAAGAGCAAGGGCGCGGGCAGCCGCATACTCGCAGCGTTGATTGAAGAGGCCGAAGAGCACGGCATTCAATCCATCTGCCTCTTCACGCGCATTCCCGACTTCTTTTTCCGCTATGGATTCCGCACTGTCGAAGACAAGTCCGAGCTGCCCGACAAAATCTTCAAAGACTGCCAGAGCTGCCCGCGTTTGCATCGCTGCGATGAGGTGGCGATGGTGCGCGGACGCATCCCCCGCGTCTCGCTGCTCGGCCCGCGCGAGGAAGCCCAGCAGCTAGTTCATCTTGCCGGCTGATAGATTCAGCATTGCCGCCGCGACTGCAATTTGCCCGTAACTCAGGCCGCCATCGCCGGGACTGACGCTACGGTGCTGAAAGACTTCGAAACCTTCTTCTTCAAACCCTTCGCGCAGCAGACGCGCCAGGCGGCGGTTGTGCAGGCAGCCACCTGACATTGCCACTTGCTTGATGCCGGTCTCATTCCGCGCATTCGCTGCTGCTGCAATGAATCCTTCTGCGATTCCAGCATGGAATTCCGCAGCAATCTTTTCCTTGGACCGGCCACTCTGCACATCTTTTATCACCCTACGCCAGATATTCCCTGTCTTCAAAATCAGAGAATCTTCACCTGCCCATAACTCCGGTACATATTCCTGGTGGTGTAAGCGATCATCCACGTCGATGGCAATGCCTTCGAGTTCAATCGCGGACTGCGCTTCGTAATCGACAACACGGCGATTCAGCACAATCGCGGCTACCGCATCGAAGAGCCGCCCCAGGCTGGAGGTTTGCGGCGCGTTTACATTGCGCTCAGTCATGCGGTTGAGGAGTTGCGCCTGCTGCGTGGTTGCGCCTGTAAGCGATGCGGCCGATTCAAGATCGAAACCCGCCGCGCGCAGATGAGAGAAAGCCATGCGCCACGGCTCCTTGATGGCTTTCTCGCCGCCCGGCATCGGCACATATTCGAGGTGCGCGAAGCGCTCGAAGCTGTCCAGTTTGGCGATCAATACTTCGCCGCCCCAAATCCTTCCATCCGTCCCGTAGCCGGTGCCGTCGAGCGCGAGGCCAATCACTTCGCCTGTGAGTCCATGCTCGGCCATGCAGCCGGCGATGTGGGCATGATGATGCTGGACCGCGATGAGTGGGAGGCCGCGTTCATGCGCCCATTCTCGTGCCCAGGTGGTCGAGAGGTAGCCCGGATGCAGATCGTGAACGACAGCTTGAGGTTCAATCTCGAAGGTACGCATCAGGTGCGAGAGCGACTCGCGAAAGAACTCCAGGCCGGTCAGGTTTTCCAGATCGCCCAAGTGCTGGCTCTCATAGACAAAGCGGCCCCGCGCCAGCGCAAAGACATTTTTCAAGTGGCCGCCGACGGCCAGAAGCGGCGGCGCATCGAAGGGCAGCGAAACTCCAAGCGGTACAAAGCCGCGCGCTCTGCGGAGCAGTTGCGGCGCGCCATCGACGACTGCGGCCACCGAGTCGTCGCAGCGCTGAAGGATTTCGCGGTCGTGCATCAGGAAAGCGTCGGCGATTTTACCGAGGCGCGCAAGAGCTTCGTCGTTGTCGATTGCGATCGGCTCTTCGCTGAGGTTGGCCGAGGTCATCACCAGAGCTCGCACACGAGAGTCGGCAAAGAGCAAATGCTGTAGCGGCGCGTAAGGCAGGAAGAGGCCCAACCAGGGAATCTCCGGCGCCACAGCGTCGGCAATGGCGCAGCCTTCGCGACGCCGCGCAAGGACAATCGGTCGCGCAGAAGTCGAGAGAAGCAACTCTTCCTCGGCGGTCATCGCGCAGATTTCCCTCGCGGCTTCCAGATCGCGCACCATCACCGCCAGCGGCTTTCCGTAGCGGCGCTTGCGCTCGCGCAGGCGCATCACCGCGTCCTGGCTGGTTGCATCGACGCTCAAGTGAAAGCCGCCGATGCCTTTGATGGCGGCGATCTGGCCGGAGAGAAGCAGGTTGATCGTTTGTTCAACGGGATCTTCAGGTCTGACAGGCGAGGCCTTCTTTACATTCTCTGAAGATGCCTGCGAGGTGAGGAGCGGTTTTGACAAATGCAGCGAGTTCGCTTCCGCTGCGCGGAAATCGCGAGTTCGCGAGTTCGCGGAATTGATCGCCAGGCCGGGAGTGTTGGCTATCACGAGCCAAACGCGCGGCCCGCAGACCCAGCAGGCATTGGGCTGCGCATGAAAGCGGCGGTTCAGCGGATCGTCGTACTCGCTCTGACAGGCGGAGCACATAGGGAACTTCGCCATCGAAGTCTGCGGACGGTCGTAGGGAATGCTGCGGGTGATGGTAAAGCGCGGCCCGCAGTTGGTGCAGTTCAGGAAGGGATAGCGGTAACGGCGGTCGTTTGGGTCCAACAACTCACGCCGGCAATCCGGGCAAGTGGCCGCATCGGCGGGAATTCCAGTGCTCACGCGGCCCACAACCTCGCTGGCAACGATCCGAAACTCCGCATCGCCAGTCACGACTAGTTCGCTCACCGTCACAGAATCGATACGCGCCATGGGCGGCTGCTCGGAGCGCAGGCGGGCAAGGAAAGCCGCCACGTGCTCTTCAGGTCCTTCAATATCGATGGTCACCCCGTCGGTATCGTTGCCGACACAGCCCGCCAGACCCTCCTCCAGGGCGAGCCGGTAAACAAACGGACGGAAGCCAACGCCCTGCACCACACCGCGGATCAGCGCTGCGCGCCGTACTCGATTTGGCTGGTTTTGCGCCATCAGAAGAAAGCCTCTACCGGAGACCAGCATAGCGCATTGCCACTCATTTTCCCCAATGAAGAAGCCCAGCCCATGTCTTATACAGCACAGGTTTTCGGCAAAATGAGGTTAATCTGTAAGAGAAGGAATGCGGGGAGTTGCAACATGACGAGCAGCAGAAGAGTGGGCGCGGCAGGGGCGGTTGCGGCGGTTTGTGTCCTGGCCGTGCTTGGAATCGCCGCTGCTCAAGTCGAGCAGCCTGACGAGTCCGCCGTGATTCGCGGCGTTGACGCGGCGGTCAAAGCGCGGATTGACAACATTGCCGCTTACAATGTAACTGAACACTACGCCGTATACAGAAACCACGACGAAAGCCATCCAGTGGCTGAAATGACGGTCAAAACAGAGTACCGCAAAGAGACCGGCAAGAGTTACACGATTCTCTCGCAAAGCGGCTCGGAATTCATCCGGAAATACGTGCTGGGGCCGCTTCTCGATCGTGAGAAAACGATCAATCTTCCCGGCATTCGCGAAGCTTCCTGGTTCAGTTCGGCAAATTACGAGATGAAGCTCAAGCAGAGCGGAGTGGTGCAGATGGACGGACGGGTGTGCTACGCCATGGCCATCAGCCCCAGGCGCAAGGGCACCAATATGATCGACGGAACCTTATGGGTGGATGCACGGGATGGAGAGATCGTACGCATTGAGGGAAGCGCAACCCAAAGTCCATCCATCTTCACAGGACCCGCTCAGGTGATGCGCCAGTACGTGAGTGTCAACGGCTTTGGCATGGCCACACACGCTCGAGCCGTTTCAGAGAGCGTTCTTCTTGGCCAGACCGTGGTCACCATCGACTATCGCGATTACCGGATTCAACTCAATCCCGCCCGTTAAGCGGAGCCGAACCGGGACGATATGAACGCCTCCGCGGCCATCTTCCATTGATGGATGAGCTGGCCAATCTTCTTTCTCAAACCAGAACATAATCCGTCTGTGACACAAGGTGATAGAGGTTCCCACTGCAAGTGACCGTGGTCACCGATGAAAACCGCCCCGAAGCCGTAAAAGATAGATAGACACCGAGCCGGACGCGGCAGCATCGTTGCGCGTTCTGTTTTGTGAAGGGGAGGGTTCGTGCCTGCATTCACACCGCCGCCGCTGCCCAGCGACGATAAACGCTGGAAGATCGTGAACGGCACAATGCGCAAGAATGGCTTTGCCCGTCATGCGCTGATTGAAACGCTGCATACAGTGCAATCCGCGTTCGGCTACCTGGACGACGACTCGATTCGCTTTGTAGCCCTCTCGCTGCGCGTGCCGCTGAGCCAGGCCTATGGGGTGGTGACGTTTTACCACTACTTCAGCCTGAAGCCGCCGGGCAAGCACACCATGACCATCTGCGCCGGCACGGCCTGCTACATCAAGGGCTCCGACAAGCTGATCGCCGCGGCGGAAAAACGCCTGGGTGTTGCCTCTGGGCAGACCACTTCAGACGGCCAAATCAGCCTGATGACGGCCCGCTGCGTGGGCGCATGCAGCCGCGCGCCGGTGGTGCTGTGCGACGGCGCGGTGGTCGGCGAGATGGCCGCTGAGCCGATGCTCGAGCAACTGGAAAGGTGGGCGGTGGAATGACGATCGAAGAGCTCGAGCAGGTTGCCAAAAGCGTCTGCCAGGAGAACGATAAATACGATTTTGAAGTGAATGTCTGCATGGACCTGGCCTGCATGAGCCAGGGCGCGGACCATTTGCGGGAGGCGCTGGAGAATGCAGCCGGAGCATCGGGCAAGAACGTTCTGGTACGCCGTACCGGCTGCATGGGCCCGTGTTCCAGCGGCCCGCTGGTGCGCGTGGACCCCGAGGAGCACCTGTATCACCATGTAAAGGCCGGCAATGCCGATGCCATTGTGGCCAGCATGGGCGGCTCGCCCGTCCCTGAACTGCAATGCGACCTGAACGATCACTTCGACCGGCAGGTGCGAGTGGTGCTGGAGAATGCCGGGTACATCGATCCGGAGAAGATCGACGATTACATTGTCTGCGACGGCTACAAGGCTCTGCTGACCGCGCTGACTGAGATGACGCCCAACGGCGTGATTCATCGCATCACTGAAAGCGGCCTCCGGGGGCGCGGCGGCGGCGGCTATCCCACCGGACTGAAATGGGGAACGGTGGCCAAGGCCTCGGGCGAGTTGAAGTACGTGGTCTGCAACGGCGACGAGGGCGATCCCGGCGCATTTATGGATCGCAGCGTGATGGAAGGCGATCCCCATCGCGTGATTGAAGGCATGGCCATCGCCGCCTACGCGGTGGGCGCAAGCAAGGGCTTCATCTATGTCCGGGCCGAGTATCCGGTGGCTGTCTCGCGGCTGACGACCGCGATCCGCGAGGCGCGGCGGCGGGGATTGCTGGGCAACGGCATCTGCAATACGCCTTTTAATTTTGACGTGGAGATTCGCCTCGGCGCGGGCGCATTTGTATGCGGCGAGGAGACGGCGCTGATCGCCTCCATCGAAGGCAAGCGCGGCACGCCCCGGCCGCGGCCTCCCTACCCAGCAGTCAGCGGCCTCTTCGGCAAGCCTACGCTCATCAACAATGTGGAGACCTTCGCCAACATCGCGCCGATCGTGCGCAACGGCGGCAAGTGGTTCGCCAACATGGGTTCGGAGCGGAGCAAGGGCACCAAGGTCTTCGCGCTGACCGGCAAGATCGCCAACACCGGCCTGGTGGAAGTGCCGATGGGCATCAAGCTGCGGGAGATCATCGAGGTGATCGGCGGCGGCGTGCCGGATGGACATCAGTTCAAAGCGGTGCAGACCGGCGGACCTTCCGGCGGCTGCATACCGGCCGAGATGCTGGATCTGGGCGTCAGCTACGATGCGCTGATGGCGGTCGGCTCCATCATGGGCTCCGGCGGCATGATCGTGATGGACGACACCTCCTGCATGGTGAACGTGGCCAAGTTCTTCGTCGAGTTCTGCAAGACCGAGTCCTGCGGCAAATGCGTTCCCTGCCGCGCGGGCACGGCGCAGATGCACACGCTGCTGACGCGCATCTGCTCGGGGCTTGGAACCATGGACGATCTGGAACTGCTGATCAGCCTGTGCGAGACCATCAAGGAAACCAGCCTTTGCGGATTGGGGCAGACGGCGCCCAATCCGGTGCTGAGCACCATCAAGTATTTCCGCAACGAATACATTGAGCACATTGTGCATAAGCGCTGTCCGGCGGGGGTCTGTGACATGGATTCGCATGGGGAAGCGCCCGTTGCTGTCTCCGCGGAGGTGTTGGCATGAGCGAAACCATGGGCGTCAAAACTCTCATCATCGACGGCCAGGAGTTGAGCGCGCGCGCCGGCCAGACCATCCTGGAAGTGGCGCGGGAGAACGAGATCAACATTCCCACTCTCTGCCATCTGGAGGGCCTGAGCAATGTGGGCGCATGCCGCCTCTGCCTGGTGGAGATTAAAGGCAGCAACAAGCTGCTGCCCGCCTGCGTGGCGAATATTCACGAGGGCATGGAGGTTGTCACCAACTCCGAGCGGCTGAAGAAGCATCGCCGCATGATTCTGGAATTATTGTTCGCTGAGCGCAATCACATTTGCGCGGTGTGCGTCTCCAACGGCCACTGCGAGTTGCAGGCGCTGGCGCAAGAGCTGGGCCTGACCCACATCAGCCTGCCCTATCGCAACCCCGCGCTGAGCGTGGATGCCTCGCACGAGCGCTTCACAGTGGACCACAACCGCTGCATCCTGTGCACACGCTGCGTGCGGGCCTGCGCGGAGATCGAAGGCGCGCACATCTGGGATGTGATGGGCCGCGGCATCGACTCCATCGTCATCACCGATCTGCACGATGATTGGGGAAGCTCGGCTTGCACCCGCTGCGGCAAATGCGTGCAATGTTGCCCCACCGGAGCCCTCTTCGACAAGAGCAAGATCGGCTCCGACCACCCCAAGTATCCTGATTTTTTGCCTTACCTGAACCTGATGAGGGAAGCACGATGAGCAAATTGAAAGTGGCAACAGTGTGGCTGGACGGTTGCTCCGGCTGTCATATGTCTTTTCTCGACATGGATGAGCGGCTCCTCAAACTGGCGGAGCTGATCGACGTGGTCTACAGTCCCATCGTGGACGCCAAGGTCTTCCCCGACGAGGTGGACATCGCCCTGGTCGAGGGCGCGGTAGCCTCAGTGGACGACGAAGCGAAAATCAAAAAGGTGCGTGTTCACTCGAAGACGCTGATCGCGATGGGCGATTGCTCCGTGGCCGGCAACGTGCCCTCGATGCGCAATCCCATCGGCCCGGAGAAGATCCTCGACCGGGCGTACATCGAGAACGCCAGCGCGCAGCAGCAGATTCCCTGCGTGGTGGTGCCCAAGCTGCTCAAGATCGTGCGGCCCATTCACGAGTTCGTCGCTGTCGATGTTTTTTTGCCCGGCTGTCCGCCCTCGGCCGACACCTTTTACACCGCGTTGACCGCGCTGGTCACCGGCGCGCCGCTGGATATTTCAGCCCTTACCCGTTTTGGAGCTTGACGTCATGACCCAGACCATCACCATCGATCCGGTTACGCGCCTTGAAGGCCACGGAAAAATCACCATCATGCTCGACAGCCAGGGCCAGGTGGAGGACGCGCACTTCCATGTCACCCAGGTGCGCGGCTTTGAGAAGTTCTCTGAAGGCCGGCCGTTTTATGAAATGCCCAGCCTGATGGCGCGCATCTGCGGCATCTGCCCGGTCTCGCACCTGCTGGCCTCGGCCAAGGCCTGCGAGGCCATTATGGCGGTGCGCATTCCGCATACAGCAGCGCAACTGCGGCGCCTGTTGAATATGGCGCAGATGGTGCAGTCGCACGCGCTGAGCTTCTTCCATCTCTCCTCGCCCGATCTGTTGCTGGGCATGGAGTCGGACCCCCGCGCGCGCAACATCTTCGGCGTGGCGGCCGCGCGGCCCGACCTGGGCTTGGCGGGCATTGGCCTGCGCCGCTTCGGCCAGCACATCATCGAGCTGCTCGCCACCAAGCGCATTCATACCGGATGGGTTGTGCCGGGCGGCGTCACCGAGCCGCTCAGCGCTGCTCACCGCGACGAGATTCTGGCCATGCTGCCCGAGGCCTATGCCAACGTCAAGCTGGCTCTCACTGCCTACAAGCAGATCGCCGACAGCTTCCAGCAGGAGATCGAGGTCTTCGCCAACTTCCCGTCGAATTACCTGGGCCTGATCAACGAGGACGAGTCGATTGAATTCACCGATGGCGCGCTGCGGATGATCGATCCCACCGGCGCAATCATCGAAGACGGCATGAGCGCCCATCGCTTCACCGAAGTGATCGGCGAGGCGGTTGAGAACTACAGCTACACCAAATTCGTCTACTACAAGCCGCTCGGCTATCCGCAGGGCAGCTATCGCGTCGGCCCGCTGCCGCGCCTGAACATCGTCAAGTCCATGGGGACGCCGCAGGCCGATGCGGAGCTGGCCCTCTTCAAGCAGATGAGCGCCGGACCCGTCGAGAGCTCCTTCCACTATCATCGTGCGCGGCTGGTCGAGGCTCTTTACGGCGTCGAGAATATCGAACGCATTCTCGCCGATCCGCTCATCCTCGACAAGCACGTGCGCTCTACCGCCGGCGTCAACCGCCTCGAAGGCGCGGGCCAGATCGAGGCGCCGCGCGGCACGCTCAACCACCACTACAAGGTGGACGAGAACGGCAAGATCACCTGGGCCAACCTGGTCGTTGCCACGGGCCACAACAACAAAGCGATGAACTTGGGCGTTCTACAGTCCGCAAAAGCTTATGTCAAGGACGGCAAGTTCACCGAGGGCGCGCTCAACCGCGTTGAGGCCGTGATCCGCACCTTCGATCCCTGCCTCAGTTGCTCGACGCACGCCTTCGGCCAGATGTCGCTGGTGATGACGCTGGTCAACGCCGACGGCGAGGTTGTGGACCAGCTCATCCGCTAGACTGAATCAATGAGTTCTAACAAAGTCCGATGCCTCATTCTCGCCTGCGGCAACACAATGCGCGGGGATGACGGCGTCGGGCTTTGGCTTGCCGAGTGGGCGGAGCGGCGCTTCGCAGGCCAGCCCGGCGTGCGTGTCATCGCCGACCATCAATGGACCCCTGAACTGGCCGAGGACGTTGCCCGCGCTCAGTACGTTCTATTTATCGATTGCTCTCTCGATACGGCCCCGGGATCACTCCATCTTGCGTCCGTGGAGCCGGCCGCCGCGGGCCAGGGAATCAACACCCATCATCAGAACGCAGCCGAGCTTCTCGCACTGGCCCGCGATTTCTACAATTCCCTGCCACGCAACGCGCAGTTGCTGACCATCGGCGCAGGCTCAATCGAGTTTGGAGAAGCTTTCAGCGACGCGGTGACCGCCGCGCTCCCCGAAGCCTGCCGCCTGATCGAAGAGACGTTTGTGCAACTGCTCATCGCTCCGCCACCAGATCCAGCAGATCGAAAAACTCAGGAAAGCTGATAGCGACCGATTCCGCGCCTTGAATCCGCGTCTCGCCTTCGGCGTGCAACGCGGCCACGCTGAAGGCCATCGCGATGCGGTGATCGCCGCCGGAGTCGATCATTGCGCCATGCAGCGTTTGCCCGCCGGGCACATCGAGGCCATCGTCGAATTCGGCAACCTCGGCGCCCATTGCGCGTAGATTCCTTGCGACCAGCGCGATCCGGTCCGACTCCTTCACGCGCAGCTCACGCGCGTCGCGGATGCGAATGCCGCCGCTGGTGAACGGCCCAATCGCGGCCAGCACCGGCAGCTCGTCGATCAGTTGCGCGGCCAGCGCGCCACTGATGGCGGTCGATCCAAGCCCCTCCGGCGGAGCCGTGATCTGCACCGTCCCCACCAACTCGGCGTTTTTCTCCTCGAGATTGAGAACGGAAATGCGCGCGCCGAGAGCCGTCAGCGCGTCCAGCAGTGCGGCGCGCGTGGGGTTCAGGCCGAGGAAGTCCAGCACCAGGCTGGAGCCGGGAAACAAGGCCGCCGCGCAGAGAAAGAACGCCGCCGAAGAGATGTCGCCGGGAACGGCAGCCTCGATAGCGCGCAGCTTCTGCGGGCCGCTGATTGAAACCGAGTCCAGAGAGCGCTCGACCGTTGCGCCGAAGGCCCTGAGGGCCAGCTCGCTGTGGTCGCGGGTGCGCACTGCCTCGCGCACCGTGGTTGTGCCTGCCGTCTGTAAGCCGGCAAGCAGAATGCAGGTCTTCACCTGTGCGCTGGGCACCGGCGTGGCGTAGTCGATGGCCCGCAACGCGCAGCCTTCGATCACGAGCGGCGCATGGCCCTCGGTGAGCGTCAGCCGCGCTCCCATCGCTTCCAGCGGCTTGCGAATCCGCTCCATCGGGCGGCGTGAGAGCGACTCGTCGCCCACCAGCGTGAAGCAGCCTTGCTGCGGTGCCAGCAAGCCGCTGATCATGCGCATTGTCGAGCCGGAGTTGCCGCAGTCGAGCGGAGCATCGCACGGCGTCACGCGTCCGCCCACACCAGTCACTTCCACTGAGCCGTCTTCGAGGCGGCGCACCTTCGCGCCCAGCGCCTCCATACAGACGAGGGTCGAGGCGCAATCGGCCCCGGTAGAAAAATTGGTGAAGCGCGATGTGCCTTCAGCGAAGGCCGCCAGCATTCCGTAGCGGTGGCTGATGGATTTGTCGCCGGGTAGGCGCAGGCTGCCGTAAATGTTGCGGGCCGGACGAATGATGCTTTCTACTATCACGGTGGCTCCCGGAATGGTCTACCTTCAAGTCTAACCAACGGGAGAGCCGCGTGGGCAAAGGACGCAAAGGAAAGGCGGCCGGTAGTATACTGACGCGGAGCGGGAAAGCGGAAGGCAGATCCAACAGGAATCAAAATCGCCGTGCCAGCGCCCATGAGCGAACGCCAGTATCCCCTTGCTGGACGGGCGCGGAAGAGCCGGCAAAGTGGGGTCGGGAGTCTACAAAATGAACAGGAAAATCTTTGTATCTACCACGGCGGGCATATTTCTCGCGGCCGGCCTTCTTGCGGGACGGGGCATCATCGGTGTGAGCGCGCAGAACGAGCCGGCTCGCATCACCATTGACTATCCCCTTGAAGGTTCGGTCTTCCCGCCCGACATGGCTCCTCCCATGTTTCAGTGGCGCGACACCGCGCCCGACGCGGACTCCTGGCAGATCGAAGTCTCCTTCGCGGATGGTTCCTCCGCTCTTCATCTCTCGTCGGAGGGCGAGCCCATGCACATCGGCGCAATCGACCCGCGCGCCGTTGCCGACACCAATAAGCCGCCTGTACTGACCCCCGAGCAGGCCGCCGCGCATACCTTCAGGCCCGACGCCGCCACCTGGGCCGCCATCCGCCAGCATGCGGTCGCCGCTGCCGCCACCATCACCATACGCGGCTTTGCGACTGGCGCCGTTCCGGTCTCCAGCGGCAGCATGAAGCTGAGCATCTCGACCGATCCGGTGGGCGCGCCGATCTTCTATCGCGACGTGCCGCTGATGCCCTCGGAGACGGAAAAGGGCTTCATCAAGCCGCTTGCCTCCAGCGCGATTCCACTGATCGAGTGGCGCATGCGCAATGTAGCGGATACCAAAAGCCATGTCGTGATGACCGACCTGCACTCCTGCGCCAACTGCCACTCGTTCGCCGCCAACGGAAAGACTCTTGGCCTGGATATGGATGGACCGCAGAACGACAAGGGACTGTATGCGATGGTTCCGGTCAATAAGCAAATGACGATTCGCAATCAGGATATGATCTCCTGGTCCTCATTCCCCACGGAGTCGGGCAGCCCGGTCCGCATCGGCTTCATGTCCCAGGTCTCGCCCGATGGCCGCTATGTGGTCACCACCATCCGGCCGCCGGGAACCAAAAGCTCGTCGTTCTATTATGTGGCCAACTTCAAGGACTATCGCTTCCTGCAGGTTTTCTATCCCACCCGCGGCATCCTGTCCTGGTATGACCGCGAGACCAAAAAGTTTCAACCGCTGCCCGGCGCCGACGATCCCCATTTTGTGCAGGCCAGCGCTGTCTGGAGCCCCGACGG
>JBKQLG010000262.1:0-4107 GCA_052147235.1 Occallatibacter sp. | reverse complement strand
GTTCTCGGACTGGCACGCAACCACGCAGGCATTACATCCAATGCAACTATTCAGATCAATGGACATGCCCCAGGCGTTGCCCTCGTATTTGTACCCAGGGTAGATGGAAGGCCCGTCTTCCTCGGCTTCCTCATGGATCATCTCGGGGTTCTTGCGGAATTCCTCGATCGTCGCGCCACGCACCAGCTTGCGCTGCAGCGCCGCCACGCTCTCCTCTTCGCGCTCCTCGCCTTCCTTGCCCATGATGTGGTGGTGTTGCGTCGTGACCAGCTGGTAAGTCTTTCCCGTTTTCTCGACCGCGGCGCTGCCGATCCAGGTGTTTTCTGTCGTCGAAAGCAGGTAGGCGTTGAAGCCCTTGCCCGTGCCCACGTGGCCGGCCCGGCGCCGTCCGTAGCCCAGGTGCAGGGTAAGGGAATCATCGGCGTGGCCCGGCGTAATCCAAATGGGCGCCTCCACCGCTTTCCCGTGCCCGCTCAACCTTACCACATCGCCCGAGGTCACCCCCAGTTTCCGGGCGCTCGCGGGACTGACCAGCGCGGCATTATCCCAAGTCAACTTGGTGAGGGGCTTGGGCACTTCCTGCAACCAGCCATTGTTCGCGAAACTGCCATCCCCAATTGAAGGATCAGGGCGCAGCACGATTTCGATTCCGCCCGCGTTCGCCGCGCCCGTTTTTGCCGCCGCAGTCGAGAGCGACGGGCTGAGCTTAACCGGCTTGGGAGCGAAGGCTGAATCCGCGATCACACCGTTATTCAGCGAGGTCTGCCAGAACTTCTCGAAATCGGCCCCCGGCTTCTGCCGCTGCCAATAGCTGCGGACAACATCGTGACCGGTGGTCCCCGGTTGTCCTCCCAGCACCGCCAGGATTTCATGCGCCGACCTGCCGTCGTACAGCGGCGCAATAATAGGCTGGATAATACTGAGTGTTCCGTCGTAGGCGCGCGCATCACCCCACGCTTCCAGGAAGTGAGCTTCCGGAACGTGCCAATGGCAGAGCTCGGCGGTCTCGTCCTCATAGAGGCTGAGGTGAATTCGCGTTCCCACTTTGAGAAGGTTCTCGCCGAAACGCAAATCCGCCGGGGCGTTGTAAACCGGATTCACCCCCAGCATGAGCAGGGTGCCGACCTGGCCCCCCTGGATGTCAGCCACCAACTCCTGGAGCGATGCCAGGGTGTTCACCGGGTTCGCTTCCACGGGGTCCGTGTAGTGCACGGTTTTGCCCACGTTGCCCATGACATCGTTCATCGCATGGGCCAGGGCGTGGACGGCGGGCGGTTGTTGCTCGCCGGCCACCACGATGCATGCGCCACGGTGCTTTTCCAGATCGCGAACCAGAGCGGAGATCCAGTCGGCCACCACACGGGCAGGGGCGGCATTTCCACCGGCTGCGCCTTTGACCCCCAGTCCTTCCGCCAAAGCGCGGGTAAAGGCTTCCACGTCGCTCGCGCGCAATGGCAGGCGGTGATCCGCCATCGCTCCCGTAACGGTGGGCGTGCTCTCCACCACATAGAGGCGGTTCATGGTAGACTCGGGGCCGCTGACGCGCCGCTTATCCGCAAAGTCGTGCGCGTACCGGACCGCGCCCGGTCCGGCGCTGAGGAAGTCCGCGTCGAGGGAGACGATCACGTCCGCCCCATCCATGTGGTATACGGTGTTGACGGACTCGCCGAAGGCCAGCTTCGAGCCTTCGCGGACCGTGTCGCGGCTGAGCGGCTCATATTGATGCCACTTCGCCTGCGGAAACTGCGCGAGGATTGACCGGATTTGGTCCGCGAGGGCGGGCGAAGTCACGATACCCGTCAGAATGCGCAGCCCCGCACCCTTCAGGGCAAGGAGATCGGCCCGTTTTTGGTCCATCGAAGTGAGGAACGTGCTCCAGTCCCCAATGCGGCCGCGGTAAACCACCACCTGGGCGCGATCGGGATCGTAAAGGCTCAGCACGGAAGCTTGCGCGAACACATTGGCGGCGCCCAGGCTGGCGGGGTGGCCGGGATTCCCTTCCACCTTCGTGGGCCTACCCATGTGGCTTTCCACCAGCAACCCGGTGGCGTACCCCGCCAGGGGCATGGCGGTGGCATAGAACAGGGGTTTGCCGGGAACAAAATCCTCCGGCTGTTGCTGCGCGTAGGGAACGATTTTTTCCGTGGGCAGCTTGGTGCAGGCCGTGAGGCCCGCCAGGGCTGCGGATGCCCCCATGAGCTTCAGGGCGCTGCGGCGGCTCACAACTTTCGCCTCCGCGCGCGGGTCGTGCGGAAACTCGCAGGCGAGAAAGTCGCGATACTCCGGCGTGCCCGCCAATTCTTCCAGGCCGCGCCAAACGCGCTTTTCCGGCGACTGTTTCAACTTCGCCTGGATTTGCACCAGGTCGAGGGCGTTTCCGCGTTTTGGATTACGGATCATAAAGAACAAGGCTAACAGCTCACAGCTAACAGCCGACAGCTCATAGCATTCAGACAACAACTTTCAGTTTCCGTGAATAGTCCGCAACGAACTACCGGATGCTCTTTCGAACCTGAAATTTTCTGAACCCTACCGCCGGCGGCCACTGTGAGCTGTCGGCTGTAAGCTGTCAGCTTCCCAGTGAGCTGTCAGCTATAGGCTGTCCGCTTGCTACCGATGACACGTGTAGCAATCGGTAATCTGTTTCGGCTCCTTGATTTTGTATTCCTTCACCAGCCGACGGCCCAAAGCGAGCTGGTCGGGCGGTTCCACGTAATCAGCTTTGAAAACGTCTTCCCGGCGGCGCACGTGGCGCTCCGGGTGATTGTGGCAATCGATACACCAGCGCATGTAGAGCGTATTGGCGCGGTAAGTCAGCGGCATCTCACCGATAGGCCCATGGCAGGTGGTGCAGCCGATCCCTTTATTCACATGAATGCTGTGGTCGAAGTAAACGAAATCCGGCACGGCGTTGACGCGGGTCCATTCCAGCGACTTGTCCGTCGAGTAACTGGCGCGCACGGGCTCCAGCATGGAACTATTCAGCCAGAGCTTGGAGTGGCAACTCATGCAAATCTGCGTGGTGGGTATGCCCGCGTAGGAAGACTTCTCCACCGACGTGTGGCAATACCGGCAATCGAGGCCGTCGTCGGTGACGTGGTGCTTGTGGCTGAAGGGAACCGGCTGCTGCCGCGCCACGTTGACGTCGGTATAGTAGGGAGATTGGTTGACGGCAAAAATGAGATACCCCAGCCCTCCCAGGATGAAGGCCGCGCCAAAGATCGTCACCTTGGAGATCGTGTTGGTGCTGCGATGGAAGATTTGCGCCATCGAACGATTTTGCCTGACGCCCCTGAGGGAACTTTACCCCGGTCGCGATCGTTGCGCCGGTCCCACTTGTGTTACTTCCCCGGAAAGGCGGTAACGGACGTTTCGAGCCCTGCTGGATTCCCCCGGGGAGTCGACCTAACCCAAGGTTGCCCCGTGCTTTACCCCATCTCTCCCCAACACCGCGTCGCGGTAGTTCACCGAACTATGTACGCCCGAGGCCCCCGGGAATGAACACTGGGGAAGGGAAGAAATCCGAGCCGGCAGTTACGCCAGCCAAAGGAGTATTGTCAGCCAAAGCAATAATCCGGGGCCTGTGCGCGAAGAGAGTCCTGAAGATTTCTGGTTCACCACCATCATCTTCACTTTGCATAGAATGTGCCCCAGAAATAAGAATTATATTTGGCGCGGGATTTGTTTGTCAAAAGAAAATCGCGTGCCCGCTGTTGATGCGGCGCACAGCGACTTGCGATCTTGATGAGCGTCAAATTTATCTCGCAATGGGACGTGTTTTTGGCCTGCCCGATCGCCGGGTATTTATACGGATCCCTTCAATCTCCTGCGGACAGTGCGAATATCGAGGAACCTGCGCTGCGGACCACTTGCGACGCCGCCTTCCGTCAGTGAGGTCTGCCGCTTTCCCTTAGCGCGCACTCCCAGGCGGGCTTCGCCTGCAACCAGAATCCCTATTCCGTGACCATAACTTAAGTGAACAGTATTGGGGCTAGGGATGGTTAAGGGGGCATGTTTCCCGGGATGCTTGACAGAGGAGGGCGGGTGAGAGCTCATCTCGCCCTGGGCATTCGGCCCTTGACGGGCAGCCATCTCATTTCGCGGCGG
>JBKQLG010000261.1:0-5090 GCA_052147235.1 Occallatibacter sp. | reverse complement strand
TGATGCCGGGCGACAACGTGCAGTTGACGGTGGAGCTGATTACGCCGGTGGCGTTGGAGAAGGGCTTGCGCTTTGCGATCCGCGAAGGCGGCCGCACGGTGGGCGCGGGCACGGTATCGGAGATTGTCAAGTAGGCGCTGACAGCTGAAGGCTGATAGCTGGAAGGGTTTTGGAAATGCGGGAAATTGTTACATTGCAGTGCACTGAGTGCAAGGAGCGGAATTACTCGACGACGAAGAACAAGAAGACGACCACGGGCCGTCTCGAGTTCAAGAAGTTCTGTAACCGCTGCCGCAAGCACCAGCCGCACAAGGAAACGAAGTAGAGCAGCGAACAGCCGTCAGCTTTCAGCTATCAGCTAATCCCATGCAAGTACGGGAGAAAAACTGATAGCTGACGGCTGAAAGCTGAAAGCGGCTATTAGGGGCGTAAGCTCAACGGCTAAACTGTCGGTCTCCAAAACCGAACTTGGGGGTTCGAATCCCTCCGCCCCTGCCAGATTGATTCCTGATTGAGTCAGGAAATGTGCGGCCCGGCGCCGCGCGCGAAGGAATTGCAAGCATGGCAACGAGGTTAGCAATGGCGAACGGCGATGATCGGCAGATCAAACGGCAGGGAAAGAATCCCGTGTCGAAGTTCATCGACAATGTGGTTGGGCAGTGGACGGAATTCGCCCAATTTCTTAGCGACGTGCGCGCGGAGATGCGCAAGGTAGTTACACCCTCGTGGAAGGAAGTGAAATCCACAACCATGGTGGTGATCATCGCGGTTTTCATCTTTGGTCTGTTTTTCTTTGTGGTGGACTCGATCTTCAGCAAGGTGATGGAAGCCCTTTACAAGAAGCTGGGCGGCTAACGCGCCTTGAAGCGCGAAACGAGAGCAGACGATGGCAGAAGAATTGGGACAGGCTGAACAAGCCGAACAAGTTGCCGAACAGGCCCCGCCGGAGCGCAATGAGCGCTTCAAGTGGTACATCCTGCATGCCTACTCGGGCTTTGAGCGCAAAGTGCGCGAGTCGATTCAAAGCCGCGTCCAGGCCTTCGGGCTGGGCGACAAGGTAGGCCGGGTGATGATTCCCACCGAGCCGGTGACCGAGATCGTCAACGGCAAGAAGCGCACCACGGAGCGGGTCTTTTTGCCCGGATACGTGCTGGTGGAGATGGAGCTGGACAACAACCTGTGGCACGTCCTGAAGGACACGCCCAAGGTGACCGGTTTTCTGGGCACGGGCGATAAGCCGGTGGCGCTGAACGAGGAAGAAGTGAGCGGCATACTCTTCCGCTCCGAGACCGCCAAGGACAAGCCGCGGCTCAAGATCAAGTTTGAAAAGAACGAGCAGGTCCGCATTACCGACGGGCCGTTTGCCAACTTCAATGGCGTGGTGGATGAGATCAACGAAGATCGCGAGACGATGAAGGTCATGGTGACCATCTTCGGGCGCTCCACACCGGTCGAGCTGGAGTTTGGCAAAGTGGAAAAGATTGAGTAACGCAGCTTCCAGCTACTAGCTTCCAGCTTCTAGCCGACCGGGTATCTAGCTGCCCTCGGTTGGTTGCGAATGCAGAGGATGCGTCACCAAAAATTGAACTGAAAAGATACCGGCCAATAGCCAGGAGCTAGAAGCTAGAAGCTGGTTCCAAAGGAACCAATGGCACCTCCGAAGAAGATTACGGGTTACGTCAAACTGCAGATCGAGGCCGGCAAGGCTACGCCGGCGCCGCCGGTCGGCCCCGCGCTGGGCCAGGCGCAGGTCAACATCATGGAGTTCTGCAAGCAGTTCAACGCGCGCACCTCCAACAAGGAGATGGCCGGGCTGATCATTCCGGTCGTCATCACGGTCTATGGGGACCGCAGCTTCAGCTTTATCACCAAGACGCCGCCGGCCGCGGTCCTTCTGATGAAAGCGGCTGGCGTCGCCAAGGGTTCGGGCACGCCCAACAAGGACAAGGTCGGCAAGGTGACCGAGAAGCAGGTGCGCGAGATCGCCACGCAGAAGATGCCCGACCTGAACGCAGCATCGGTCGAGACGGCGATTAAGAGCATCCGCGGAACTGCTCGCTCCATGGGCATTGAAGTCGTGGCGTAAGCCGTCGGTTTGTTTGAACGCACGAAGGCCCTCCTGTAAAGGGAGGGCCTTGGTGCGTTCGAGCTGTATGTATCGCAAACATTTTCAGAACAAACGCCCCAGCGTAAGGAAGACCTTACGATGGCCGGCGTCGCCGTCTGAGACGCCGAAGGTGAACAGGCCGATGGGCGAGTTGGCGACCAGGCCGGCGAATCCGTCCTGGCGGAGCATCGCCCGCGCCTCCGGCGACCAGACTTCTCCGGCCTCATAACCGAAGAAGCTGTAGAGCCCTTGTCCCAGGCCGGTGGGCATAACCGCCAGGCGGTGCAGGTAGCCGGCGCGGGCGAGATATGTATCGGTGCCGCGGAACTCGTCAAACGAGGAGGCGGACAGGCGCATCGGCCCGCCCAGCGTGAAGCGGTAAGGCTGGGCAACATTCGCGCGCAGGTATGAGTTGACTTCGCCGCCTACGCCGAAGATGTTGGCTTCCTTCCAGGAGCGGGTCGCGCCGAAGGAGAGCTTGACCAGTGGCGCGTTCGAGCTTGCCACGGCGTGGTAGAGCGCGCCGGCCGAGGCCGTCAGCCGGAAGCCGTTGGGCGAGATGGCGCCGGAAGATGCTCTGTCAATGTTGATGTGCAGCAGACCGGTCTGCGCGGTTCCGGTGAGGTATGGCCCGCCGTCCGAGCCGGTGGTCAGGCTCCAGCGCGTGTCCTCGGCGCGCCACTCGGCAGAGATTTGCAACTGATTCGAGAAGGTGCGGCCGGCTTCGAGGCCCGCATCGAGATTTTGCAGAAAGCGATCGGCGACGCGCTTCTGGTTGACCCAGATGTAGACCGGCGCACGCAGGATGCCGGTGCGAGGCTCAAGAAAATAACCTCCGGGAACGAGCCGCCGGTAATATTCGGCGGAGAGATCGGTCATGTATCCGATGAGGGCAGTGGTGCGCAGTTCGGAGCCGAAGCCGCCAAGGTTCTGATCGACCAGGCGAAAAATCATCTCTTCTCGGCTGATGTTGGAGGTGGCGGCGGTCAGCTCGGGGCTGATGAGCAGATAAGGTTGGCCGGAGCGGTTGTTGCTGAGGCGAATCAACAGGCCTGTGTCGGGTGCGGGCGGGCCTGCCGTGGACGAGCCGGGCGCGGGCAGCGTGGCGGAGGTTGGCGCGGGCGCAAAGGTCTCCCAGGTTGCGGTGACGCTGTCGTTGGACTGAACGTCGCGCAGCGCACCGCGCGTGGTTACAGGCGCGATGGGCCGGCCCTCGATGGGCTTCAGGTCGGCGAGAACCTCGCGGACAGCGCCCGGATATCCACCTTCCACGCGGACCTGGCGTAGCACTCCGGGTTGCGGGCGGCGGCGGCTTTCGCGAGCGGCCAGATAGGCCTTCCAGCCGTCGGCGTCGAGAGCGTAGCGCAGCAGGGCGGTGCGGCTCTGTTCAGCGGCCTTGTAGCCGGCGTCGATGAGTTGGGCGGCATGAGTGTAGTCGGTGGTAGAGAAGCTGCCGACCTTCACGTAGACCACTACATCGGCCAACCGCTCGGCCTGCGCGACATTGCGTTCAATACCTGCATCAAAAGCGCGTCCGAGCACGCCGACGATGGACATGGTGTCGGCGCTGGCAAGCGGAGCATCCTCCAGGCGAATGGCGATGATGGCGTCTGCGTGCAGGTCGCGCTTGAGTACGTCCGTGGGCAGGTTGTCGAGGATGCCGCCATCCACCAGGAAGTGGCCGTTCGGCGCCAGAACCGGAGGGAAGACGCCGGGTATGGAGATGGAGGCGCGCACCGCCTGGGGCAGCGGCCCAGCGGCAAAGGTGACCGATTCGAGGGTATTCAGGTCGGTCGCCACGCAGCGAAAGGGGATGGGGAGCTGATCATAGTCCAGCGGCTGGCGGTTGTAGTCGGGCAGGTTGCCGGTAAGAAATTCGTTGACGCCACGATCGGTTAGCAGCGCATTTCGTAGGGTCAGGTGATGGCGTAGACCGATGGTAAACGCCTGGGGAAGTTCGCGGCGGTCCTGGCGGCGGCGGAAGCTCGCGTCGGCATAAGGAGATTGCAGTGTGAAGACGCGGGAGAACGCATCGCTGACGGCCAGCGCGCGCATCTCGGTGGGTGAGTGGCCGGTGGCGTAGAGGGCGCCGACCAACGCGCCCATACTGGTGCCGGAGATGCGGTCAACGGGGACGTGATGCTCCTCAAGCCATTGCAGGACGCCGATGTGCGCCAGGCCCAGCGCGCCACCGCCCTCCAGAGCGACGCCAACAGCTGCGCGGCCAGACGGCTGAACAGCGGGCAGCGCCGAGCCGGACGGAGACGGGGCTATCTGCGCGGGATGCTGAGCCGCGGCGGCGGTCAAGAGCAGACTGGCGGCAAGAAGGGTCGAGGCGAACTTCCAGCGCACGGGTACACCCCCTGATGAAGACCATCCTTCAAGATAATGCTATCGAGGGGAATCTGCAGTGACGGGGGTCAGAACTGTACAGGGTAGTCGTGGCGGGTTGATCGAATCTGGCCGAAGCGCAAAAAAGCTCTCCCAAGGCAAAGAAAGCCTTTCCGCGTCACAATCGCGGCGCTCTCGAGCGGGCGAACGGAGATGGTCCTACTTCGGCGGCGGGGCCGGCGTGAACCCTTCGCGTCTTTGGGCGGGTTCCGGTTTAGGCTTCGGCTTGGGCGCCTTCTTGACTTCTTTCCTGCCTTTGTCTTTGCTTCCCATGTGAGCAAGTGTGCCACAAAGATGCGGCTTGAGGAAAGCCCTGTGGGCAATTTGGCGGATCTTTTCCGGCGCAGGTTCCTTATCCGCCAATGGCCGCATCGCTGTGCGTCTGACCGGAGCGCGCGCCGATTCTTCCGGTGGCGTAGAGATACCAGATCAGCCAGGCGGGCGTTGTCCACAGATAGTAAGGAGTAGTGATCTGTGTGCCGGCCATCACCTCGATAAGCGCTGCTCCGGCTATCAGCCAGAGCGGGAGAAAAGAGCGCCTGGATTCCGCCGCCCGGTATAGTCCCGCCAGGACAGCCGGAAGCAAGATGGC
>JBKQLG010000260.1:0-9158 GCA_052147235.1 Occallatibacter sp. | reverse complement strand
GCCGTGGCCGGACTGGATGGGATAGCTGGTGCCTTCATTCCACTTGGTCACCGAGCAGGCGTTGTAAGTGACCGGACCGCGGCAGCCCATCTTGTACAGGCAATAGCCCTTGCGCGCGCCGTCGTCGTCAAAGGACTCGACGAACAACCCGGCGTCGTAGTTGGGGCGGCGATAGCAGGTGTCGTGCACGCGGCGGCCATAAAACTCCTTGGGCCGGCCCTGCGAGTCGAGCGCCGGGAGTTGTCCCAGCACCAGCAGGTGCGTCACCACGCCCATCATCACGTCGGCAATGGGCGGACAGCCGGGCACGTTGATTACCGGCTTGTCCACCAGCTTGTGAATCGGCGTGGCGCCGGTCGGATTCGGCTTGGCCGCCTGTACGCAGCCGTTGGAGGCGCAACTGCCCCACGCCACCACCGCCGCAGCATCCTTGGCCACCGTTTGCAGGATCGATTCGGCCGTCTTGCCGCCAATCATGCAGTAGACGCCTTCGTCTTTCGTCGGCACCGCGCCTTCCACCAGCACAATGTACTTGCCCTTGTTGTTCTCAATCGTGTCGGTCAGGCACTTTTCCGCCTGGAAGCCGGAGGCCGCCATCAGCGTCTCGGTGTAGTTCAGGTTCAGCACGTCCAGCAGCACATCCAGCACAATCGGGTGCGACGCGCGAATGAACGACTCGCTGCAACAGGTGCACTCCTGGAAGTGCAGCCACACCACAGCCGGTTTGTCTTTCTTCTCGAAGGCCGAAACGACCTGAGCCATGCCGGTCTGACCGAACCCGGCCACCGTTGCGGCCGCGGCGCAGAATTGCAGAAAATCTCTGCGGCTGTAGCCCTTCTGCTGCATCGAATTCCAAATGGATTGACCCATGCCTACCTCACTCTGCGTGCAGGACACGGGGCCGCTGGTGGCGAAAGCATCTCATGAGGAAGCCGCCGGTGGCTCACCGTGGATGTAAGAGACGGTACGCAGCGGAAACCATGGTCGGCTGTGATCTGCGTCACACACGATTCTGTGGATTACTCGACGAATTACTTTCAGGACGGTCAAGAGATGCATCACGTTCTCCCTCCCGGCGGAATACAGGTTATTCCCGTATGCGCCTCGCACCGGGTCCGGCTTCCGGTCTTGCTCAAACCGTGGAAAGTCTGTGTTATGCTGGCCCTTATCTATGGAAATCTCCGTTATTCTTGCGCATCCCGAGCGGCGCAGCTTCAACCACGCCATCGCCCTGGCCGCCTGCCGCACGCTCAAGCGCGGCGGCCACACCGTCCGCTTCCATGACCTCTATGAAGAGGGATTCGATCCCCTGCTGCCCTCCGCCGAGCTGGACGCGCAGACTCAGCCTCCCTCGGACCTGGCGCTCTACTGTGACGAGTTGCAGCGGTCGGAGGGATTGGTCATCGTTCATCCCAACTGGTGGGGCCAGCCGCCGGCCGCGATGAAGGGCTGGATCGATCGCGCCTTCCGCGTCGGCGTGGCTTACAAATTCGAGGAGGGCGACGGTGGCGAAGGCGTGCCGGTGGGCCTGCTGCGCGTGCGGACGGCGCTCATCTTTAACACCTCCAACACGCCGCCGGAGCGCGAGCTGGAAGTCTTCGGAGACCCGCTCGACAATCTCTGGAAGAAATGCATCCTGGATTTCTGCGGTGTGAAGAACGTCGTCCGGGAGACTTTCAGCGTAGTCATCACCAGCACCCCCCAGCAGCGCGCCGCGTGGCTGCGGCGGGTCGAGCAGATCGTGACCGCGACATTCCCATAACTCGACCTTCCCGCAAAGTGACATTCCCGCTAAATGTATTTCAAAAGCCATCTTTGTATCAGGGCACGACTTTAGTCGTGCCGCAAATGCCACAAAAAACAGCCGGGCTTTAGCCCCTGCCGGAATGATTGGATGCAGTCATGACGTAATCAAGGGTTCCTAAAAGATTCCTGGGAATTTTTAAAGGAGTTAGACAGGTTGGTTGAGGTATTACGCCAACCCAATTCATGGAGCAGATGAATAAACAGACGCGCGGTGGTTTTCCATAGTAAAGACCAAATAAATCTTCGTGTTAACCTCAACGGGTTTCCCATCAACCAGGAAGGGTTTATATATCCATTTCCGTGCACTATCCATAGCGACTTTTTGGAAGACAGATGGACCGTTGACAATTTTTAGGTCAGAGACGCGGCCATTCACGTCGATCTGTGCCCAAAGTACAACCATGCCCTGAATGCCGGCTGCAATGGCTTCCGTGGGGTATTCCGGCGCATCGTGCTTGAGCAGCATCTTGAGCGCCACGCGCGTTGAGCGCCACGCGCGGTGAAATATCGATTCTTTTCTGGGGAGTAAGAGACGACTCTGTGGCAGCAGGCGCCGCTGCGGGTGCATTTTGAGGCGACGGATTACTTTGCGCAAAGACCGGTAAGTAGACCAAGGCGAGCATGCCAATATACGGGACGAGTGAGCTGCAAGAAAGCGATTTCAAGTAGATCGTTTTTCGCATATTGGTACGATACCATAGCCGGGTGCCCCAGGTCCGGATTTTCGGACCTGGGAATCCACAAACCCCGAAATTACTTCGCCCGCGTGCCCAGCTTTCCGATCACCTGCTTCAACTCTTCCAGCTTCGCCCCGGCCTCGGCCAGTTTCCCCGCCGCCGTGAGCCGCTGATATTCGTCAAAGTCCTTGCTGGCCTGCGCGATCAGCGCATTCAAGTCTTGCGCGGGAGCGGGCGCGCCTGCCAACGCCGCCGCTGGCCCTGCCGGAGACTCAGCCGCGCTCAGCGACGAGATATTTCCGCCGAAGAGCGACGAGAGCGCCGCCTCGAAGGTTGGTCCGTAGGCGAGCTTGTCTTGCAGAGCCAGTACCACCAGCCGTAGCTCCGGCATGGGGCTGCGATCGGCTTGCAGATAGATCGGCTCTGCATAGAGCAGCGCGCGCCCCGAAGGAATCACCAGCAGCGTTCCCCGACGCACGTGCGAGCCCTGCTGATTCCACAGCGTCAACTGGCCCGATAACTGCGCGTTTTGATCGATGCGCGCTTCAATTTGCAGTGGCCCATCCACTAACTTCGTCTTGGGAAAGTCATACACGATAGAAGTGCCATAGTGCTCGCCGTCCGAGCGCCCCGCGATCCAGCCAATAAGATTGTTGCGATTGGCCGGTGTAAAGGGCAGAATCTCCACAAACTCGACGCCGCTCTCGCCGGGCAGCTTCATCAGCACGAAGTTAGGCACCATTGCCTGTGTCTGCTGCGCGCCGCCCTCACCCAGGCCAACCTCCGTCGCAACCGTCCATAAGTCTTCGCGGTTATAGAAGACTTCGGGATTGGTCATGTGATAGAGGCCGTAGACTTCAGCCTGCAGCTTGAGCAGTAACTCCGGATAGCGCACATGCTTGCGCAGATCAGGCGGCATCTCGGACGCATCCTTGAACAAGCTGGGGAAGATGCCGCGATAGGCCGCCAGAATCGGATCTTGCGCATCGAAGATATAAAAAGTAGTCGTCCCGTTATAGGCGTCAATTACCACCTTGACGCTGTTGCGCATGTAGTTAAGATCCTGGCCGTCCACCGAGTAATGCGTCGAGTAAGGATAAGTGTCCGACTGCGTAAAGGCATCGAGAATCCAGGATAGTTTTCCATCTTCGCCCAGAACAATATACGGGTCCTGATCGAAGGTGAGGAACGGCGCCAGAGCCGCGACGCGCTCGCGCAAATTGCGCCGCATCAGCAACCGGCTCTCTGCGTTCACATCGTCGCTGAATGGCAGCTTGGCCAGATCGCCGCGATCGAAGGCTATCAGTGCGCGGCGCAAAAAGCCCCCTAACTCGATGCCGCCGTTGCCCTGATAGTAGGCAAGGTTGTTGGTGTCGCCCTGCGGATAATTAAACTCCTGTTGGCGCGTCTTCGCGTAGACATCGGTGTTGGTTTGCTCGCCAAAATAAATCTCGGGCCGAGTTACATTCAGCCCCGGCGCAGTACTTTGCACCGGCATATTGCTCAGCAGCAGCGTGGGCAGCCCCTCGGAGGTGAATCCATTCACCGGATTCATCGTAATGCCGTAGCCGTGCGTGTAAATCAATTTGTCGTTGATCCAGTTGCGGCTGCTCTCCGGAAGCTTGTCCACATTCAGTTCGCGCGCGGCCAGCATAACTTCGCGCATCGAGCCGTTGATGTTATAGCGGTCAATGTCAATGTCGGGAAAGTCGTAGTAGGTGCGAATCTCCTGAATCTGGCGCAGCGTATCCTGGAGCGCGTGCCAGTCCCACAGGCGAATGTTCTGCAGCGTGGCTTGATTGTTGGCCGGATCGGTCGCATCTACGGTCGTCTCGGCCGGAAACTCGCGCTGCATGAAGCGGTCCAGGCCATAAGCCTGCCTAGTCATCTCGATGTTATTCGCAATATAAGGCTGCTCGCGAACCAGTTCGTTGGGCTTGACCACAAAGCTGCTGACATACCAGCCCACAACCCCGACCCCGGCGTAACAGAGCACGGCCGGAAGGACAGAGGCGATCAGCCAGCGCCCGCGCGGCGCGAACAAGCCGCCTGCCATCGCGATTACCGCTCCCAGAATAAGTGCTACGCACACCACTAACATTCCGGTGAGCGTCACGTGCGCGCCGGTGTAAGTCACTCCGTCGAAGATTGTATGGTGCTCGAAAAGCTGCTCGAAGCGGCCGAGATAGACGCGCCCGGCGACGATGAGAAGCAGAAATGCAGCCGCGATGGAAAGCCCGCGCCAGGGCAGTTCGCTGAGACTTTCGTGGCTGCCGCTGAGCGCGCGCGAGCTGCCCGAAACCAGCAGAAAGACAACCGCCAGCACACAACTGATCACGCTGAGCGTCAGCAGCCAGCCGAGGATCAACTGCCACGCCGGCAGCGTGAAGAGATAAAAGCCCAGCGGCCGCCCGAAGATCGGATCGGCTACGCCCGCGCCCTGCGGCGCATACCACCAGAGGGCCAGCGTCTGCCAATCCGCGGCCATCGCGCCGCCGGTAATCAAAGCGATTACCAGCGAGCCGCCAATGGAAACCATGCGAAGCACCGGCTTGAGCGAGAGATTGATCGGCTGCCCGCCGATGAAGATGGTGTGATCCGCGGGTAAATCGTCCTCATGGGCGTGCTTCAGTGCGTAAAAGATTCCCAGTAACAGAAGAAACGTCAGCGCAAAAAAGCCCGCGAAGATGCCCCACTCCAGGCCGCGCGTCTTCCAGAAAACCTCTCCATAGCCGAGCGACCTGAACCACAGCAGGTCAACCCAGAAGGAGATCGCGCCGCGGCTGCCGAAAACGACAACGGCGACGATGGCGATAAAGAAGAACAATCCGCGGTGGCTGCGGCGCGGCGGCGAAGTCAACTTGGGCCAATCAATTGTTTCAGGCATTTCGATCCCACTCTTTCCATTGCGGCGCTTCCGGAACTTGGAGGCTTGCCAGCCCCCAACTCTACTTTAGTCCTCTTCACGCCCGTCTGCTTGTCGCTTCCTCATAGACCGCCGCATACTCCCGCGCCGGCTGCTCCCAGCTATAGTTCCGCGCCATGCCGTTCAGCATCAGCTGCTTCCAGCCGGCCTGGTCCTCAAAGGCCGCCAGCGCCCGCTCAATCGCCGCCAGAAGCGCCCCGCCGCTTACTCCCTTGAATTTGAAGCCCGTCCCGCTTCCCTCTTGCGGGTTCCATTCCTCGATGGTGTCGTCCAGCCCGCCGGTCGCCCGCACCACCGGCACCGTGCCGTACTTGAGCGAATAAATCTGATTCAGTCCGCACGGCTCGTAGAGCGACGGCATCAAAAACAGATCCGCCCCGGCCTCGATCTTGTGCGCCAGCGCGTCGTTATAGCCGATGCGCACAGCCACATTCGCCTTGTTCCAGAAGGCCCAATCGCGGAAGAACTTCTCGTAGGCCGGCGCGCCCGAGCCCAGCGCCACCACCGCTACTTCCAGCTCCGACAACCGCCCCGCGATCTCCTCCAGCAGGTCAAAGCCCTTCTGCGCGGCAAAGCGCGAAACAATACCGATCACCGGCGTCGACTCCTCCACATTCTTCAATCCAACAGCACTTAGCAGATCCGCGCGGCAGGCGCGCTTCCCCTCCAGATTTTCCGGCGTGTAATGTGCCTCGAGATTCGCGTCCGTAGCCGGGTTCCACTGCGCATAATCCACACCGTTCAGAATCCCGCGCAGGTCTTGAGAGCGCACTCGCAGCACGCCGTCCAGCCCTTCACCAAACTCCGCTGTCTGTATCTCCTCGGCATACTTGCGGCTCACCGTGGTGAGAATGTCGGAGTAGACGATGCCTCCTTTGAGGAAGTTGAAACGGTCATACTGTTCCAACTTGTCCAGCGTGAAAATCTCCCAGGGAAAGAGCAGCAGCTCGGTCGTCGCCGGTGGAAAGGCGCCCTGGTAGGCGGCGTTATGAATCGTCAGCACCACAGCGGCGCGGCTCAGCACCGGGTCGGATTTATAAGTTGTCCGCAAATAGACAGGAATCAGCGCCGCCTGCCAGTCATGCACATGGAAAACCTGCGGCACGCCCAACTGCTTACTCGCCTCCAGCACCGCGCGGCAATAGAGCGCGAAGCGCTCGGCGTTGTCCGGATAATCGCCCGCGGCCGTTCCATACAGCCCCTCCCGCTCGAAGAGTTCCGGGCAATCCACAAAGTAGTACTGCACTCCGCCGCGCCTGCCGCCGTCCACAATGCCCGCAAGGCGGTTGTAGTTCTGAAACGGTATAGTGATCGACCGCACCGCATAGGTCAATTCGCCCGCAAGCTGCCGCCGCACGCCCGCATAGAGCGGCAGGTAGACGGTAACCTGGTGTCCCAGCTTGACCAGCTCCGGCCCCAGCGCCCCCACCACGTCCGCCAGCCCGCCTGTCTTGGCAAACGGAACGCACTCCGAGGCGGCAATAACTATGTGCATGATGAATTCTCCCGCGGGCGCAAAGCCAGGGCCGAACGAATCAACAAAATCGATTGCAAAGCGCGCCTCCCAAACAAATAATTAATTCACGGCGCTGAGGAAATGATACATTCCTGCCTTGAAATCGTGGTTGTGTTCTAAGCAGTTCTCCTCCAGCGGAGAATCGGCTTGCGAGCCGCCTGCACTTCGTCGAGCTTTGCAACGCGCGTTGAGTGCGGAGCGGTCTTGACTAACTCCGGCGTCTCCTCGACTTCGCGGGCGATGGCGCGCATGGCGGCTATGAATAAGTCCAACTCCTCCAGCGATTCGCTCTCCGTCGGCTCGATCATCAGCGCGCCGTGGACGATCATCGGGAAGCTGACCGTGTAGGGATGGAAGCCGTAGTCGATCAGCCGCTTGGCGATCTCGCCGGTCGTAGCTCCGAGCGCCCTCTGCCGCTTGTCGCTGAAGACCACCTCGTGCATCGACGCGGTCTTGTAAGGTAACTCATAAATGTCTTCGAGCTTGGCGCGGATGTAGTTGGCATTGAGCACCGCGTCTTCCGTGGTCTGGCGCAGGCCGTCGGGGCCATTGGCCAGGATGTAAGCCAGCGCGCGGATAAACATGCCTACGTTGCCGTAGAAGGCGCGAACCCGGCCTACCGATTGTGGCCGGTCATAGTCCCAATGCAGTTGGCAGTGAGTTCCTGATCCCTCAGTCCCTGCCAGCACCGGCGTCGGCAAAAACGGTTCCAGAAAGGCCTTGCAAGCCACTGGACCGGAGCCGGGACCGCCGCCACCGTGAGGCGTTGAAAAGGTCTTATGCAGGTTCAGATGCATCACGTCCACGCCGAAGTCGCCGGGGCGCGCCTTGCCTACCAGCGCGTTCATGTTAGCGCCGTCCATGTACAGCAGTGCGCCCTTGGCGTGAAGAATATCGGCGATCTGCGCGATCTGGCTCTCAAAGACTCCAATGGTCGAGGGATTGGTCAGCATCAGCGCGGCGGTCTCTTCATCCACTTGCCGAGTTAGCGCATCTAAGTCGATTCCGCCCTCGGAGTTAGATTTCAGATTCTCGACCGTGTAGCCGCAGATGGCTGCCGTGGCGGGGTTCGTACCGTGAGCCGAGTCGGGGATAAGAATCTTCTTGCGCGCGTTTCCCTGCGACTCATGCCATGCGCGGACTAACAGGATTCCGGTAAATTCCCCATGCGCACCGGCCGCAGGTTGCAGCGTAATCGCGTCCATGCCGGTGATTTCCAGCAGGCAGCGCTGGAGCAGGTCAATAACTTCAAGAATACCCTGCGCCAGCGAGTCGGGACGATACGGATGCGCCTCGGCGAGGCCTTCAATGCGGGCGACTAACTCGTTCACGCGCGGGTTGTACTTCATCGTGCAGGAACCGAGCGGATACATTCCCAGGTCGATGGCGTAATTCCACGTCGAGAGGCGCGTGAAGTGGCGAATAATTTCGATCTCGCTCAACTCGGGTAACTCGCCGGGAGTAATTCGATGCGCCGCGCCGAGCAACGCTGCGGCATCGACAGCGGGCACGTCCAGCGGTGGCAGCTTGTAGGCGCGCTTGCCGGGCGACGATTTCTCGAAGAGCAGAGCCTCGTTCTGCGTCTGGTGCGCGCGGACTTTGCCGAGGGTCGCGGTGGCGGGAATCATTGCGTCGGTACTCATAATGCCTCCACGGGCCAGGCTGTCAGGACTTTAGCCGCGGTATCGATGTTAGCGCGAGTAATCACTTCCGTAGCGCACCAGAGGGTGCAATTGCGCAGTTCGGGATACCAGCGGCTTAAATAGATGCCGCCGACGATCTTGTTGTCGAGGAGGCGCTGAGTCCATTGCGCCGGAGCCTCCTCGGTTTGCAAAACAAACTCATGGAAGCGCGGCGCGCCTTTGAAGAGCAGTTTTGCGCCGGGCTGAGCACTCAGTGTTGAAGCAGCGCCAACGGCCGAGATCGTTGCCTTGATCTTTTGATTAAACGACGCGATTTCCGCGTCCGTGGAAGCCAGAATTGAATCGCGCTGGCGGATCTCGATGTCGCGCAACTGCACGAGGATATCGGTAAGCGCGGTGAGAGCGCCTACGGTTTCCGGCGTGGGCTGCGCGCTGAGCAGGCGGTCCCGGAGAGGCTGCAGCATCGACACAAATTCATCCGTGTGTCCCTCTTTTTCGGCGAGCGCGAGAGCCTCGGCATTTGTGTCGTGCCGGCCGTTCTCGTAGATTTTCTCTTGCAGCGGCACGTACTGCGAGACGATACGCCGAAG
>JBKQLG010000259.1:0-9337 GCA_052147235.1 Occallatibacter sp. | reverse complement strand
TATTCTGGCTCACCGTCAACTGCCCGTTTGACTGGCTGTAGCTGTACGGGAAGACCGAATCGCCAGTCGCCGGTGTGCCGCTCAGCACAAGGAAGTAGGAGCCGGTCGTCATAAAGTCAATCGGATTGGCGGGAACCGGGAAGTAAGTCAGCGAGGAAGAACCGCCGCCGATGGTCGAGGTTACCTGATTATTCACAACTAAGCTCAGGCGTCCCGTGGTCTGGTTGACCTGGAAGGCGGTAATGTCGCCGCAGGTTTGTACACCGCCCAGAGCCAGCGCGCAACCGTCCTTGCCCGACAGGTTATAGTTGTCCGGGGAATCATGATCCAGCACGTAGATGTAAGTTCCCGCGATGTCGGAGATGATGCGGAAAGGGTTGACTCCCTGGGTGGCGAAGATCTCCTGCGGTGTGAGGATGCCGTTGGCGCCGACTTCAAACTGAGTAATGTTGGAGTTCATGCAAGGATCCGCAGTGGTGCAGTTGCCGTTACCCTCTTTGTTGACGCCGCGGTTCAGAACATAAAGAAAACGGCTGCCGTCGATCAGGACGGCGCGCACCGGGTTGGCGCCGCCCGAGGAGACGGGCAATCCGTTGATGGGGGTCAGAAAGCCCGTATTGTGGTCGATCTTGAAGCCGCTGATAATGCCATTGCCGCTCGTCCCGGCGGTCACTGTCCCGGTTACATACAAGTAGCCAACCGAATAATTCTGGATGCAAGACGTAACGCTGAGGACAATGCCAGCCGAGAGGGCACTCATCAGAAGGGCCTTGCCGAATTTCGTAAACTTCATGCGATTCCTTCATCCTGGCCGGGCCTGCGCCGCCAGGTTTGCAAGTTCCACAGCAGAGCTGGGTTGGGACGGGTCCCTGTTGCATTGTAAAAGCCCAGGGCGGGTTGTGCCTAGTTTTGGCTGAGAACGCAGCAAAACAGCATATTATTCCCGGCCTTCCCCGCCTCGGGCGAGGCAGAAACCGAGGCTTGTCGGGCGGAATTCTCCATTATGAGCCATGGCTGAGGATTGGACTCCCGAAGGAAGGGAAACGTCAACACACTCGCCTGAGGAAACAGGAGCGCGGGAAGTGCAAGCTGCGACCAGGAGCCGTGACGTACACCACGGTTCCGAGCCACAGCTTTAAGTCCGGTGCTGATTTACCACACCCGGCAGGAATTCACCGGGGCCATGGGCTGGCCCCTGACACAGCCAAAGGCCTTGCCGAACTGATCAAAGTTCTGCACTGTGCCGTTGACGCGCCAGCGGCCGGGCGAGTGGGGGTCCGTCAGCGCCGACTGCCGGGCAGACTGCTCGGTCTGGTTCTGGCACCACACCTGGGCAAACCCCAGAAAGTAGCGCTGCGCCTCGGTGTAGCCGTCAATCTTGTCGTTGATGCTCTTACCCTGCGCCGCCAGCGTATCCAGCAGGGCCATGTAAGCGATGCGCAGGCCGCCATTGTCGGCGGTGTTCTCGCCCAGGGTGAGTTTGCCGTTCACCTTCTGCGCCGGGGTGTCGCCCTTGGCCGGAACAGCCTCAAAGCCGCTGTACTCGTTCGCTACACAGTCGGTCCGCTCGGTAAAAGCCTTGCGGTCTTCCGCTGTCTGCCACTCGCGCAGGTTGCCCTTGCCGTCGTACTTTGAGCCTTCATCGTCGAAACCGTGGGTCATCTCGTGGCCGATCACCACGCCGATGCCGCCGAAGTTCACCGCCGGGTCAACCGTGAAGTCGAAAAACGGCGGCTGCAGGATGCCGGCCGGGAAGTTAATGTCGTTGAAGGAAGAATCGTAGTAGGCGTTGACCGTGGGCGGCGTCATCCCCCATTCCTTTTCGTCCACTGGCTTGCCCAGGTGATCAAGGTTCCAGTTGCGCTCGAAGACCGAGCTGCGGCGCAAATTGCCGAGCAGGTCGTCGCGATTGACCTTCAGCGCCTTGTAGCTGCGCCACTTCTCCGGGTAGCCGATCTTGTTGCGAATCATGCCCAGCTTCTCTTCCGCCGCCTTCTTCGTCGCGTCGCTCATCCACGGCAGGGTCTTGATATCGTCGCCCAGGCTCTTCTCCAGAGCGGCCACAAGCTGGTCCATGCTGGCCTTGGCCGCAGGCGGAAAGTTCTGTTTCACCCAATCCTGTCCCACCGCCTCGCCCAGCGCCCGGTCGGTCATGCTGGTGCATTGCTTCCAGCGCGGTGTCGGTTCCTTCTGTCCCGCCAGTGTCTTTCCAAAGAAGGCAAAATTCTCGTCAAAGAAGGCCTTGGGCAAATTGATGGCTGAGGCGTGCAGGACGTGCCAGCGGAAGTACGACTTCCAGGCTTCGATCGGTTCACTGGCGATCAGTTCGCTGATCCCCTTGAAAAAATCAGGAGTCGCTACGTTCAGCGTCTCGAACGGGCGCACCCTCACATCCTTGAAGTACTCCGAATAATCGAACTCAGGGGTCAGCTTCTGGAAGTCGGCCACCGTATAAATGTGGTAGGTCTTCTCCGGATCGCGCAGGTCGGTGCGGCTGGTCGAGGCCTGGCCAGCGCCGTCTCAATCTCCATCACCGCCGCGGCTTCCTTAGCTGCCTGCTCCGTAGAGTCGCCGGCCAGCGTGAACATCTTGGTCATGTGCTCGACGTACTGCTTGCGGATATCCTGGAAACGCTTGCTGTCCACCAGGTAGTAGTCGCGGTCGGGCAGCGAGAGGCCGGCTTGCCCAATGGCGGCAATCTGCTTCGAGGAGTCCTTATCGTCCTGCTCGACGCTAAAACGGAAGAGCGGCGCAGCACTGCCCTCGGCCTCCAATTCGCCCATCAGCGGCGCCAGCTTGTGGGCATCCTTGAGGGCCGCGATGCGCTTGAAGGCCGGCTCTAGCGGCTGGAGAGCCTTCTGCTCAATCAGATTGGTGTTCATGCAGGCGGCAAAGTAGTCGCCATACTGCTTTTCCAGCGCGCTCTTGGGATGACTGGCCGCTGCGTCCAGCTCCTGCCATAGCAGATAGCGGTTGCGCTCGCCGAGCAGCGAGAACGACCGCGCCCAGCGCACCTGATCGGCCGGAATGGGATTGCTCTTGACCCAGTTGCCGCAGGCATACTGGTAAAAATCCGTGCAGGGATCGGCAGTCTTGTCGATGGCCGCTGCATCGAAGCTCTTGATGGCCGTGGGCGGCGCGGGCTTCGAGGCATCAGGCGCCTGCGCCATCGCCGAAGCCGCAGCCAGAATCAGAACAGGTGCAAAACGTATGCAGTTCATAGAATCTCCTCTTGAAAACAGCGCAATTCGCCCCGCGTTTTCACACATCGAGCGCCCGTGGATCATGCCAGGATCGAATTTGCGGCAGCCAGCTCAGTGTGGGCTGCGCCGCTTAAGAGGCTATCACGGCGGAGTTGACTGCCGCATGGCAAACCTCCGCCAGCCGCCCGACGCCCTCCCGAATCTGTTCCGGCGTTGCATTGGAGAAGTTCAGCCGCATAAAGTGCTGGCCGCTGGCATCGGGGAAGAAATCCCGCCCCGGCACAAAGAGAACTTTGCGCTTGAGCGCCTCCAGCATCAACACGCACGTATCCACACCCTCAGGACAGGTGACCCAGAGAAACATTCCTCCCTCGGGATGGGTCCACGTAAAGCCCGGCGGCATCGATTCCCGCAGCGCCGCGTCCATGATCGAGAAGCGTTCCCCATACGCCCGCCGGATGCGCTCGACGTGAGCCTCGCTGTCGAAGTCGGTCAGATAGCGATGCGCGATCCGCTGATCCAGGCTCGACGTATGCAAATCTGCCGCCTGTTTGACGATCGTCAGCTTGCGGCGAATCTCTTCAGAGGCAACCACCCAGCCAATCCGCAGCCCAGGGGCGATAGTCTTCGAGACGGTGCTGAGATAGATCACAAGTCCTTCCCTGTCCAGCGACTTGATTGGAGGAATGGGCGTCCCGGCGTAGCGCAAAGCGCCGTAAGGGTCGTCCTCCAGCACAATCAGCCCATAACGCGCGGCAATTTCGTAGAGCTTGATCCGGCGCTCGGCGGTCAGCGTCACGCCCGAGGGGTTCTGGAAGCTGGGAATCGTATAGAGGAACTTGGGCCGCTCCCGTTCGATCAGCTCCGGCAAGGCCTCTGGAACCAGGCCGTCCTCATCGGTGGGCACGGCGGCAAAGCGAACCTCATAAGTCTGAAAGGCCTGCAAGGCGGCCATGTACGTCGGGCTTTCAGTCAGAACGCAATCGCCAGCATCGAGAAAAATCTTGCTGACCAGGTCCAGCGGCTGCTGAGAGCCGGTGGTGATGAGGATGTCGTCTGCCGTACATCGGATGCCGCGCCGGCGCGATTCTGCGGCAAAACACTCGCGCAGCGGCGCAAAACCTTCGCTGGGTCCATACTGCAAAGCGCCCGCGCCGCCGTCGCGCAGCACGCGCTCGCAGGCAGCGCTGATTTCTTCTACAGGAAAAAGTTCCGGTGCGGGAAGGCCTCCGGCAAAGGAAATGATATCGGCCTGCTCGGTAACCTTGAGAATCTCGCGAATCGTCGAGGGGCGCATCGCGCCCATCCGGCGCGCAAACCGTATGTTCATGCCACTTTCCTGCTTCTGAATCTGGATTGCACTCAAACAAAAGACCGCTTGTGCTTGTCGAATCAGTCTATCAGGAAGGTTCATTCTATTGGAAAATCCGTACGCGTTATCTGAAGGCCGGCGACAACCACCGCCCCGCCGCGGGATCGTACTTGCGGAAGAGGAAGTCGTAGGTCCCCGAGCCGCCCGCGCCGGGGGCCACGTCCTGATCCTGGCCGGTGAAGGAGCGGTCGGGCGTGCCGGCTTCGTTGTAGCTCTCGCCGAAGGGCGCGTAGGCCTCCTTGGAGTAAACCGCGTGTGCCCAAGTCGTCGCCAAGCGCGACGAACCCAGCCAATCGGTATGGCGAATGAAGTTCAATCCGCTTCCATTGTAGACCGCCGTCGCGCCGCCGGGAAGCGGAATCGTCTCCTTGGTCAGCCCGGCGCTGTAGATGCCCAGCGACGCCCCGTCCGGCCGGAAGAAAAACTGCTTGTACGTCGAGCCGGAGCCGGTCTCCACCATGCGCCCCAGCGCGTCGTAGGTGGCCGTGGTGCCGTTGATGGTGACCGGCTGCGCCACCGCATTCCAGGTCAGCGTGGCCGGAGTGCTGGTCAACTGGTTTCCGTTGGCGTCGTAGGTGGGCACCGGCAATTCAATCGGAAGCCGGTTGAGGTTCGTGGTTCCCACCCTTGAATCAAAGAACGATTCAAGGATGGGGCACCCAGCTTTGTTGGATGGTCAAGATCTTGAAAAACTTGGGTGCGCCACCCGCCAACAACGGTGCCGAAATCGACCCAAACTTCTTCGTATTCGTAAACAAATTCACTGCCCGTCATAGCTGTACCGGAGTTGCAAAGGCCGCCCCCGAAGGACGGCCTACGGCTGTTTCATGCTTCCTCGTCTGGCGGAGGATTCTTCAAGAAGATTCTTTCAGCAAGTCCAACAGCGCCCATGATGAGCAGAAAATCGACGATTCCCATTGGCAGCGAGTAAGCAATTGTTGGGACTTTGGTGTCCGGCCATTGAAGGATAAAAAACAGGGGGACATGGAGCGCCAAGATTAGAACGATAGTCGCCCAAAACCAGACATACTTCCGCAGTCTCCAGCGGAGCTTCACGGCAAACATCATCATTCCTAGGACGATAAAGACCGTCAGACCCATTTCTGCTTTGCCCATGTAGATGAAGAACAAAAAAATAGGTGCCAGAATGGCCGCAAAAATGAGGCCTGTGTAGTCGGTTGGGGCCTTCTCCTCCGTGGGAGGCTGTTCGTAGTCAAACATGCTTATTCCTCCCACTCTCAGTCGTATTTCGACGACGACATGCAGCTCCGGTATGCCTTATATGCGCCATAAGCGTCGTAGATTCCCGTGCCAGCAGAAATGAAATTGCCTATGCCCGGAATCACTTTGGTACTTTGGATAGTGACGTTTGCCAATGCAAGGCCAAGGCCAGCGCCCGAGGAAGCAGCCCCGACAGGGTCATCTAGAGATGTAGCAGCCCCTAAGACTCCACCACCCCATGTAACAACGGCATCAACCGCCCGAGCGCCCGCTGCACCTGCCGAAACCAGGTTGCCAAGCCCCGGAATAGCTCCTACAACGTCAAGCCCAATGGACAACCCTTTGGCTGCTAGAGCGTCGCCTGTGCAGAATAATCCCTTGTAGCTTGGGTAGTTGCTGACGTAACCGTTACTTGGGGCACCGCTGAGACTTAGATTACTATATGATACGTTTGACAGTTGAGTGAATTGTTGGTATTGCAATGAACATAAATAATCCGCGTTTGGATCACATCCAGGAGCATATTGACTATAGTTGCTATAGTTGCCAGAACTATCGCAGGCTTCAGAATAAAAACTACCATCAGAAGATACTACAAGACCTGAACCATTCGGACATGGAACGGGATACAGTCCATACAGATCAGTCAAACTCATCGGATTATTTTCCACATACGCATACCGATTCAGCGATTGCGGCGTGGTTTGGTCCACAGCTCCCCACCCCGCCGGGTCCGGCGACAACCAGCGCCCCGCCGCCGGATCGTACTTGCGGAAGAGGAAGTCATACGTCCCCGAGCCGCCCGCGCCGGGGGCCACGTCCTGATCCTGGCCGGTGAAGGAGCGGTCGGGCGTGCCGGCTTCTTTATAGGTCTCGCCGAAGGGCGCGTAGGCCTCCTTGGAGTAAACCGCGTGTGCCCAGGTGGTTGCCAAGCGCGAGCTCCCCAGCCAATCGGTGTGGCGAATGAAGTTCAATCCGCTTCCATTGTAGACCGCCGGTGCTACAGTGGTTTTGTTCCCACTTTGTTGACGGAGCCACTATTCTTGCCGGGTTATCGCTCACTGCTCATGGCCGTTCTCGCGTTTCCGGCTGTCGCCCACGCCGCTTCGCGCGTGCAGGCCGCACCGGTGCCGCCCGAGATGCGCTCGACCGCCTTCTCCGTCACCGTGAATGGCCAGACAGTGGACGTAGCCCACGCCGCGGCGAGTTATGAGTATGTCAGCTTCGACGGGACCGGCCCGTTTGATATTGCGATTACCGCCGCGGAACCGGGCTTCTGGGATCGCGGCGTGGACATTCAGCCCTGGCGACTGGGTTTGCGGCCCATTCGTCAAGGCCAGACCATCCGCTTCCAGTTCGCGGGGCCGGCCAAGCTCTCCATCTCCCGGCCCGGCGACTTTTTGAATTACGCCAAAATGCTTTTTCTCTTTGCCGGCACGCCGCCGCCGCCCATCCCAAGCAAGCAGGTGATCCACGGCTACGAGCCGGGCGTCTATCACGGAAGCCTCAATCCCAGGAGCGGCGAGACCCTTTATCTTGCGCCCGGCTCGTACTTCTACGGAAGCCTGAATCTGTGGAAGGTGCATGACGTCAAGATTCTGGGCCGGGGGACGATTGTCTACGAAGGCTCCCAGGACCCCACCAGTGACGAAGGCTGGATGCAGAAGCCGGACTGGCATTGCATCGGCGCTCTGGAGGCCCGCAATGTCGAGATCGACGGCCTGACCTGCATCGTGCGCGCCCGGACGTGGTCGATCCAGATGAAGGATTCCACCGGGTTTGTCTACAACGATCTGCGCGTAATCGGCGGCAACCCCGGCAACGCCAACCAGGACGGTATGGACTGGCTGGGTGGCGGCGACGCCATTGTGCGCGACTCCTTTCTGCGCGCGTCGGACGACGTCTTTGCCCTGCAAGGCAACTGGGACGGCTACACCGATGAGGAGATTCTGCGCCCCGGCCACGATGTGCAGAACATTCTCATCGAACACAGCGAGCTTTCCACCAGCATCTCGAACATCGTTCGCGCCGGATGGCCGCGCAAGACCTTCAACTCGCGCAACTTTACCCTGCGCGACTCCGACATTCTGCACGCTGGCATCGGAGCCTGCGGGCAAACCTTCGGCCTCTTCGGCTTCTGGGGAGCAAATAGCGCCAAGGGCATCCACGCCGATTACACCTTTGAGAATCTTTTTTTGGATAATTGGTACTCGCTGGCGCAGATGGAGCAGGAGTTTCCCGGTTTACAGGGCTTTACCTTCCGCAACATCTGGGCGCTCGACCAGCCGCCACTGGCCGATTCCACGATGACCGGCGATGTGGCGGGCGTGATCTTCGACAATGTGAAGCTCGGCCAGAGGCGCGCGGCCAGCGATGCGGAGCTGCCGCTGGCGGTCTCCGGCGGCGCGTCTCAGGCTCAGTTTGTTGCTCCGCACGGGCCGTTGGCGGCCTTTACGGTGGACCCGCCGGTCTTCGCTCCGGGGGACCAGGTGACCTTCACCGCCCAGCCTGCGCCGAAGACGCGCTATACCTGGCTCTTTGGCGACGGGACGCAGGCCACCGGCCGCCGCGCGCGCCATCGCTTTCCGGATGCCGAAGGAACCCAGCTCGACGGCGCGGCAACGGGTGCGGGGCGCTTCCGGGTTCTGCTGCACGTGGAGGATGACGCCGGCAATCAGGACTGGGCCGCGCAGGGAGTGGTGGCTGTTGGTCGATGGCGCGACGCTCTCTCCCCGATGGGCGCACTGCTGCCCGGACTCAGTTGGCAAATCTTTCCCGGCGAATGGACCGAGCTGCCCGATCTCAGCACCCAGCGCGCGGTCTTCGCCGGCGAGTCGCCCAGCCTGCACGCGGATGCGCAGGGCTTTACTCGCTACGCCGCCGCATGGGACGGTTTCATCGACATTCCCGCCGACGGCGGCTATACCTTCCACCTGATGGCGCGGGATGGCGCGCGGCTGGTGATCGACGGCATGGAAGTGGCCAAAACCGGCCCGCCCTTTGCCCAAGTCTGCGGTACGTTGGGCAACGCGATGCGCTATGATCGCGGCTCGCTGGGCCTGCGCGCGGGCCAGCATTCACTTCATCTGGAGGGCTTGCACTCGGCCAGCCAAGGCTCGCCGCGCCTGCTCTGGGAAGGCCCCGCGCTGCCGCTGACCGACGTGCCTCCGGCGGCATTCAGCCATTTGCGCAAGGATGCGGTCAAGGCAGGGACGAGAAACTAGAATCCCTTTCCTTAACATTTCCGGCGCAGACTACCGCGAGACAGAAACGGTACTAGCTTGGCTTTGGAATATCCATGAGTGCATCGGCGATTTGGCGTAAACCGAGTAGAGGGATCTGGAACCTCTGAGCTGGCTTCGGATCCGATCTCCCCCGAGCCCCAGGCCGCGATGCTTCGCATTTGCTCGTCCTGATCGTTGAGCAAGCGCACGAAAGTCGGGATCGACGCGGGCCCAATCTTCACCAGGACCCAAGCAACGAGTTGCCGAAAGCCGATGTCTTCGTTGGTGTCGTGTAGCAACCTGGCGAGCGTCGGAAC
>JBKQLG010000258.1:0-5608 GCA_052147235.1 Occallatibacter sp. | reverse complement strand
CCGCCCTTCAACTCCCGGCAAGACTACAACGTCCTCTTCGCCGAGAAAGACGGCTCGCAGTCCAGCTCCCAGATTCACGCCTTTGAAGACACATGGGAATGGAACATCGACGCCCAGCGCGCCTACGAACAGATCGTCGAGCGGGGCGGCCGCGTCGCCGATGCCCTCCGCGCCTTCGAGGCCTACCTCCACGGTTCCGACATGATGGCCTATCTCGCCATGATGGCTCCCCGTCTCGTCGAATTGCGCCGCGTCCTCAAAGAGACCGGCTCCATATACTTGCACTGTGACCCCACCGCCAGCCACTACTTGAAGATTCTGATGGACGCGGTCTTCGGACCGGAGAACTTTCGCAGCGAAATCATCTGGAGGCGCAGCAGCGGCCATAACAAACTGAGCCGACAATTCGGGCCGATTCACGACACGATTCTCTTCTATTCGAAGGGACAGGATACTGATTTTCATCCTGGCGTTACGCCAGTTTCGCGAGGGTATGTGCGCGAGTGGTTCACAGCAAAGGACGAAGGCGGACCCTATCGAACCAACATGCTGACCGGACCGGGAACCCGGACGGGGGACAGCGGTAAACCGTGGAGCGGGTTCGATCCAAATTCGGTCGGACGGCATTGGGCCATTCCTTCTACCCTATCCGCGCTACTGCCAGAGGGGACCTCCGACTGGACAACTCAGGAAAAGCTCGATTTTTTGAACAAGAGCGGCGTGATCTACATCCCAAGGGAGGGGAAGGGACAGCCCAAGTACAAACAGTACGTAGGAGGCGGCATTCCCTATCAAGACATCTGGGCTTTTCAGCCGTACACGGAAGGGACGCTCTACGGAACAGATGAATGCATCGACGAGGACGTAAAGTGGCTAGGGCACGAAAGCGAGAAGCTCGGCTATCAAACACAGAAGCCCGAGGGGATTCTAGGGCGTATACTTCGCAGCAGCTCCAAGGAAGGCGACCTCGTCCTCGATCCCTTCTGCGGCTGCGGCACCACCGTCCAGGTCGCCCAGCGCCTCAACCGCCGCTGGATCGGCATCGACATCACCCACCTCGCCATCGGCCTCATCAAGAAGCGCCTTTCCGACGCCTTCGGTCCGGACATTAAGGTCACTTACGACGTCATAGGCGAGCCTACCGACCTGGCCGGCGCGGCCCAACTCGCCGCCGAAAACAAGTTCCAGTTTCAAGCCTGGGCGCTCGGACTTTGCGACGCGCGAGTGGCCGAAAGCAGCAAAAAGGGCGCGGATCGCGGCATCGATGGCCGGCTTTATTTCCACGACGACGAGTCAGGAAAGTCCAAGCAGATCATCTTCTCCGTGAAGGGCGGCGGGGTTTCCGTGCCTCAGGTCCGCGATCTTCGCGGAGTCATCGAGCGCGAGAAAGCCGAAATCGGCGTCTTTATTTCCTTCGACGAACCCACCAAGCCCATGCTCCGCGAGGCCGCAGAAGCTGGTTTCTACAAAGGTGGTCCTCTCGACCAGCTCACATATCCACGGATTCAAATCCTCACCATTCAGCAGCTTCTCGATGGCAAGCAGCCCGAATATCCAGCCCGCCGCGACGCCACCTTCAAGAAGGCTCCGCGCAGCCGCCCCGCCGCAGCCGAGAACCTGTCCCTGCCTCTTCTCCCACCTGAGTAGAACCGCGCTTCTGGTTCGAGCAATTCTTAACAACTTCACCCATTGCCAAATCGTCGATTCACTCATTGAGGAGCGGATTTGTACCGCGAATTGGCAACTCGGAAGCTACCGTCTCGGAGGCGCTTATGGGGCATACGGCTTACGGCGACCCTGTTCCGGGGGTCTTGGCCACCTGGTTGATGATTTGCTGGAAGAGTACGACGCGGACGTGAATGCGGCGGGCTACGTCGGGCAGGAACTCGGTGACGAAGTTATCGATGGGCGCGGCGCCAAGCCCGGTGGAGTAACGCTCGGCAGTGGAGGGCAGATTGGTTTGCTGGCCGGGTACATAAAGATCGCTGATCTCGCTGTCGATGGCCAAGCCCACCACTGCGCCGTAGTTCACCATCCCCTTGCCGTTGTCTCCCTGCGTCCAAACCACCTGGGTAATGGCATGACGGATGCGGCGGGGAATCGTGGCGTTGGGCATGCGGTGGTAGTGCGGGTCCTGATGAACGATGGAGGGAATCAAAAAGGTGCCGAAGAACTCGCCGGTGATGTCCTGCGTATAGCTGACGCCGACGTAGCGGCCAAAGCCTTTCATGCCGGGGCCATAGGGAGAGTCGGCGTCGGAGCCGACAGCAATGGCAGAGCTGCCCAGAATGGTGAGGGCGTTGAAGGGGTCCAACACATTGCGCGCCGCCAGATGAGCCTTCTCTTTGGGAGTCATCGGCTTCACCTCGGGCCCGTTGAGGAAGCGCTGATACCAGTTCTTCTCCGGCCGGGGCGGGCAGGGGGCGGATTGCGTGCCGGCCGCCGGTTGCGTGGCTGGCTGGGCGCTGGTAGCCGGCGGCGCAGTCCCGGCTGTGGAGGCCGGAAGAGCGTTTGCCGCGGCGGGTTTGGCGGCGCTTCCAGCCGGACAAGGCGCGGTTGCCGGCGCGGCGGCGGAAGTTTGCGGCTGGGGAGCGTCCGGGAGTTCCGGGCTGGCGCTCGCCTCCGCCGTGCCGGCCCACGCCGGAAACGCCGTTAAAAGCAATGCCCACGCCAGCAGCGCTACAGCGGCGTGACCTATCCTCCGCGCCCGGCTCAATAACCCTTGGCCAGCGGCGGATTGGATCCCGTTCTTCTTTCTCGATCCGCTTGGCAACAATTGGATCCTCGCGAGCGCTGAGTCGGTATCCTTGTGCGTCTTTGTAAGTCTGACGCATTTTTACTGCGAACAGTAACCTGCGAAGGCGACAAACTACCGACGGCTCAACCGCCGGGAACCCGATTCCCGTATTGACGATTGCGGCACCTTCGGCCTCAAGGCGATTGACGCACCAGTCCGCGCATCGCAAACTGAGAGAGAGATTAGCACGAGTCTGGCAGCGCGAGGTATACCACAATGAGTTCTTATCCTCCGCCCCCGCCCGGCAGTGTGGGCGAACGCATCGAAGAGGCCGTCGAGTTAATCGAGATGGAGCTGCGCCACGCCATCGCTTATGTCAACGCTGCGGTGGTGCCGCAGGTTCGCAAGGAATCGATATCGGCGCTGCGCACCGTGGCCGGAAAACTGCGCGATCTGGCCGACCACTTTGAGCAGAACACGGGTCAGCGCCCTTGATGACCGAAGGCCAGTTGAGGTTCGCGGTTTCCCACCCATTCGCAAAGTGCGCGGATGGAGGGGGCACGGAGCTTGCATGGCGCATCCGGCACTGCGGCGGCGTGGCTCTGGCGCTTGCGGCTCCGTTGCTGTTGATCGTCTCCGGCTGCGGCCACAAGCAGACTGTTGCCGAATTGCCCGCGCCGCAGGCTGCTCCGCCTCAGACGCAAGCAACTCCCGCTGCTCCGCTGAGCAAGCCTTCGCCGGCGCACATTGCGCCAACCTGGGCGCCGCCGGGCGGCGTCAGCGCCGACGACATCGATTATGTGCGGACACACGAACCCATTCTGACCGAGGAAGGGCTGGCCACCTGGTACACCGCGGCCAGAGGCCGCAAATCCGCCAACGGACAGCTCTTCAGCAACCACACGCTGACCGCTGCCCACCGCACGCTGCCCATGGGTTCGCTGATTGTGGTGACCAACCTCGTGACCGGCCAGTCCAGCCCCATGCGCATCACCGATCGCGGCCCGTTTGTGGAGGGCAGGATTCTCGATCTGACCATCGCCTCGGCCAAGGCCACGGGCATTTACGGGATGGGCACGGCGCGCGTCCGCGTGGATGTTTATCGCACTCCCAAGCCCATCGATACCGGCGGCCGCTGGTGCGTGCAGATCGGCGCCTTTACCAGCGAGCACAAGGCCAACAAGCTCAAGGCGCAACTGGTGCGCAAGTACCCCGGCGCCAACGTAATCGAGTTTCCCGGCGAAGACAGCTACTGGGTACGTATCCGTCCGGAGGGCGATAACCGCGAGCTGGCCGAGTCCATCGCCCGCAAGCTGCGCCCCGCCGAGGGAGAGGCCTTTTTGACGCGGCTGGACTAGGTCTCTGACCGGATGAAATGATGCCATGCGTGGTGCGAGCACGTGTTAGGAAGCCCGCGCTACAGCCGGTCAGGAGACCGGCGCACCTTCATTTTTCTCTGGTCAAGGGCTATCCCGCATGACCTATACTTTCCGAAAAGAACGGAAGAGGAGGTTGCATGACTATTCAGGAATCGAGAGTCAAGCAAAACTATCTGGCCATCCTGGTGGCCGCAGTCGCTTGTTTCCTGCTGGAAGCCGGCTGGTACTCGATCTTTTTGCAACCATGGCTGAACGGCATTGGGCGCACCAGTCAATGGCTGTCGAGTTCGGGTGTCAATCCGGCGCTTCAGTTCGCCGTAGCCCTGGCCTCCGAGGTTTTGATAGCCGCGTCCATCTCCTGCCTCACCCAGTTCACCGGCCCTCAGACGATGGTGCGTGGCGTCACAGTCGCGGCAATGATGTGGTTCTGCTTCGTGCTCCCCACCTTGTCGATAGAATATGTCTTCGAGGTTCGCCCCTGGAGCTTGCTGGGCATCAACGGCGGCTTCTTGCTGATTGGCATGGTCCTCATGGGCGCAATTGTCGGCGCCTGGAAGAAGAAGTAGCTACTCGCCCGCTGCACCTCTCTGAGGGGGAGGCCTTTCTTACGCGGCTGGACTGAGCCGATAGGCCGGGATTGGCAGGCCGGGACTTTATTCTCGGCAATCGCCTACACACTCCTCTGGCCTTTCGGTGCTAAGGCATACGATTCGGAATGTTGTGTCGGTTTCCGGTTTGCCGGTTACGCTGGATTAGTCGCTGCAGTCAAAACGTGAGCCTCGCATATGACTGCTACTTTCCCACTTTGGGTGTTGTCGTAGCCAGCAGTGAAGTGTCTGGCCGAGATTGGGAGGTCTCGATTTTAGCCGACATGTCATAGATTCGCTGCGGAATGGTTGGAGACTGGTCTTCCAGTGTGTCCCATTCTTGCTGGAGTTTGTCGAGCAAAAGCGTGAGTTTTTGCGGCTCATGAGATTTTAATGTTAGCTCCACCTCTATTTCCCGGCGGAGTTTGCCATATTTCTGGGCTGCAGCTTTGTGCTGGGCAGCAATTTCGGGATATTTCAAGACCGTCTGCAGGCTAGACAACACAGCGGCCCCAAGACTTAGTAAGCCCGCGATGATTTTTAAGCTTGGGGAGATCTCAGCACCGGTAAACATGCTTGTACCTACCGCTGTAGAGAATATGATGACGGGCGCGCCTAAGAACCTTGAGCGCCGTTCAAAACTGACCGCAGCGCGTGTGTGCGCGTGGTGGAGAATGCGAACACCATTGTGCCACTGTTCCAACAGTTCAATCGGTTCCATGTGCCCTCCTATTTACAATTGGCTGCCAATAGACAGGTACCGGCACTACGATTATTACTCTAGGGAACCTCTGAAAAACGCCGAGTTTAAAGAGCGCGCAGTAAGTATTTTGTCGCGAGGGCATGAAATCGGCGCATTTTCGTATGTCGGACAGTTCATTTAACCCGCCGGAGGCCGCCCGTGG
>JBKQLG010000257.1:0-10597 GCA_052147235.1 Occallatibacter sp. | reverse complement strand
CCGGGGAATGCCCGCCCATCAAAGCATTGCGCCCCGTAGGGGCGCTGCGAAATGCTTGTGTTCATGAGGAGCGAAGCGCAGAAACATACGACTGTCATCCTGAACGAAGCGAAGGACCTGCTTTTGTTTTTCGTTGTTTTGAAAGGGCACGGCTTCAGCCGTGCCGCAAGGTTCCATAAACGGCGGTAGGCCGGGGATTTATCCCCGGCACAACCCCACCCACATGTTTTTAGAAATCAACCCACGCGGCGAAGCCGCACTCAAACCTTCCCATCCGTAAACCTTGGGGTGCCCCACCCTCGCCGTGTCTTTGTTGTTGCGGCTAGGGTGGGATACCACGAACTTAAATAACGACGGCTTTGTATCAGGGCACGACTTGAGCCGTCATAAACGGAGGGAGACGGGGGTTTTAACCCCCGTGTAAAGCCAATAGAATCAACAATGGCTTTAGCCACGGATGTACACCTTTAGGAACCCCACCCCGGCTTAAAATCGAGACTCCGAGCGCCCCGCGCTCCCAAAAAGATGTAAGCTATTGGTACAAATGGCAAAGCCTTCATCGCTTCTCGACACGCGCGTCATCTACTGCGGCGACAATCTTGAGCAGCTCAAGAAGCTGCCCGACGCCTGCATCGACCTCATCTACATTGATCCGCCCTTCAACTCCAATCGGAATTACGAGGTCTTCTGGGGCGAGACGAAGGAGAAACGCTCCTTTGACGACCGCCATGAATCCACGCAAGCCTACATCGAATTTATGCGCCCCCGATGCGTCGAGCTGGCGCGGGTTCTCAATAAGACCGGCAGCTTTTACTATCACTGCGATTGGCACGCCAGCCATTACGTTAAGGTGATGCTCGATCAGATTCTCGGGGAGAACAACTTCCAAAATGAAATCGTCTGGAAACGCAGCAGTGCACACAGCGACACGAAACAGGGAGCAACACAGTTTGGAAGAATTCATGATGTGATCTTTCTATACACTGGTGGCGGCGAGGCCACATTCAACGCGAAATTCGTTCCTTACGATCAGAGCTATATAGAAAGTCATTACAGACACGTTGAGGAGGGTACTGGGAGACGTTTTAGGAAGGATAATCTTACAGCAAATAAACCTGGTGGCGATACCTCGTACGAGTGGAAGGGCGTACGTCCCTACAAAGGGAGGTATTGGGCTTTCTCCAAAGAAAAGATGGAGGCATTTGAATCTGAGGGAAGGCTCGTATACACCCGTAGTGGAATGCCCGAATTTAAGCGTTACCTCGACGAGATGCCGGGGTGTCCCCTGCAAGACGTATGGGATGATATTGCGCCATTGAATTCACAAGCGCGCGAGCGCTTGGGGTATCCAACGCAGAAGCCCCTTTCTTTGCTTGAGAGAATCATTAACGCGAGCAGCAACACGAACGACATCGTTCTCGACGCTTTTTGCGGCTGCGGGACCGCACTTGTGGCGGCGCAGAATCTTCATCGCCAATGGATCGGAATCGATATTTCTCCGACGGCTTGCCGTGTAATGGCCAAACGGCTGCGGGATGTCTGCAAATTGCGCGAGGACGAAACCCATTGGCTGCACGGAAAAGGCTTTGTGGTGCGTGATCTGCCGTGGACCGAAAGGCAGCTCCGGACCATTCCGCCCTTCGAGTTCGAGAATTGGGCGGTCATCGCGCTGGGCGGAATTCCGAACAAAACGCAGGTGGGCGACATGGGCATTGACGGGCGTATCTATCCCATCGGCTCCGAGCCGTCCGCCGCCGGAAAAGCTGCCGGAGAGCTTGACTTCATGGATGACTGGTATCCCATCCAGGTGAAGCAGATGGACAAGGTGGGCCGTCCCGACATCGACAACTTTGAAGCGGCCATGATACGGACGAAGCGGAAGAAGGGCTTCGTTGTGGGCTTCGATTTCAGCAGTGACGCCATGACGGAGATCAGCCGGTTTTTCAGAACCGAGCACATCGTCATCGTCCCGTTAACCGTACGCGAGATTCTGGACGAAACCATCGCGCAAAGGCTCGTCTGATGCTACTCGGTCGATGGGCTTTTGTAGAATTGGCACACGACCGTTATGTTGAAGATGTCCCCCCGTCTCTCATCCAGTCATCAAAACTCGCGTTCATCGGGCGCGGTTTGGTCATGTACAGGGCGCATCGAATGTGCCAGTAAGCATTTGATAAATCCATCGCGTGCTTTTCGTCGAATCCTAAAGCCTTTAGTTTCGCCCGAATATCGAACTCATCCCACCCGACTCGCCGTTGATGTGCGTAAACAACAAAGAGATAAAACCTTCGCCAATCTAGCGGGTGGGGCGATCCCTTATTGCACAGAATAGCGAACTGCCAGAGGCGGTATTCTACAGTCCCTTTTTTGGGCTTATCAAATCTCTCCGTATCCATCAGGTCGCTCCTGAGTGTGATGTGTCAAGGGTTACTGGTCTCCCATATCTCAAAATCGGAACAAGTTGTAACTGACGATGCCGAACCCCTCACTAAGCCTCGCTGTCATTCAAGAGTATGATCTTGTCCCATGGAAAAGAGAGCTACGACCAACCGCTACTGGATTGGAGTAGTTTCGAGGCGTCTCGTAATTCTCGTACCCGCAGATTAAGCAGCTGCGGTACTTCCCGCCGTCTAAATCCGTTAATGGAGAAAGAAATACAGGATTTGGAGGTTGCGACTGGAAGCATTTTGGACATAACGGTTGATTTGGCTTTTCCTTGAAGAAGAAATAATTATGTGGCTCAATTGGCCCGAGGAACTCATCCTTACGAGCAAGCTCAGCTTTCAGACGGCGGTTCTCTTCGTCCAAGTTTAGGACAATCGCCTTTGCTTCAATCACAGCGCTGTAAAGGTCACTGACAGCAGATTTCAATGCGTGGTTGGTTGATTTTTTCGCAAGGTCACTCGCCGATTTTGCGGAAGAAACAAGGCTACTCAGAAATTGTGCGGTGGTTAAAACTTCAGGCGGAATCATCATTTAAACCCTCCAGATGGTACCTTCTCATTGTTCTTCTTAGCATCGCTCCATTGACAAATGCTATGCCGCTCGGAAGTGGAAAAGTGGGACCCAATTGTTGCGTAATTATGTACATCCTTAGTTGCCAGGTGCCCCATCCTTTCCGCGTTCTTTGCGAAAAGGGTGGGAAACCACGATCCTCGACCTGGCCGGCGCCACAACCGGACCGCCTCTTACTCCCCCGCCGCCGTCTTCGTCTCGCCCGCCTTCTTCTTCCGCCGCGGCGCCGCCTTTCGCCTCCACAGCTTCTGCTTCGCCCATACAATCCCCTGTCCCTCAAAGTTGCTCTGGAAGGGCACGATGGCATACACCAGCCGGCAAGACATCGCCATCGCCGCCTTCTCCAGACGCCGCAGCGAGATCGTGTGATTCCACTCCGCCCGCTCCATCTGAAAGACCGCCGAAGGACACACCCGCAAATTCCTTGCCATCTCCGCCGCCGAAAGCCCCAGCACCTTGCGCACCGTGCGCAGCCATCCCCCCAGCGGCCGGTGCACCCGCCGCGCCGTCAAGTACGGCTTCAGCTCCCGGTCCAGCTCCCGCTGCGCCGCCACCCTCAACTCCCATTCCATAACCCACTCCTCTCCCCGCACTCTGATCCCAGACCACTGACCACTGAGAACTGAGAACTGTGAACTGAGAACTGTTTTCGATTTTCCTCTTTCCCTCATGAATGATCTGCAACCGATTCACCTGAAAGTGAAGAGCTGCAGAACACCGATTCATGCAAAACCAGACAGCTACGGATCACCACTTTCCCCGAAACCGGTAACCTGGACCTGTTCATTTCAGGGGTAAACCGGCTGCCGATCGTTTCACACTTCGCGCCAACCGGTGACCTCAAACGCACCACAAGAGTGACCTCATAGGCGCCGCAATTTAGTAGAATGTTCGTTGGTAATCTGCACCACGAGGACGAACCCCATGGCAGCTTCATTCATGGCCGGTATTCCGGCTCTCAAGGAACTCAACGCCGACCTCCGCCGCCGCATGGACGGCGCAGTGGCCACCTTCCAGGCCAATCTGGCCTCCACGCGCACCGGTCGCGCCAGCGTGCACATGCTCGACCAGGTCAAGGTGGACTACTACGGTACGCCCACTCCTATCAATCAGTTAGCGCAGGTCTCTTCGCCGGAGGCGCAGATGATCCTGATTGCGCCCTGGGACCCGACGGTGCTCAAGGAGGTTGAAAAGGCCGTGCGCTCAGCCGATCTGGGCTTCAACCCCATCTCCGACGGCAAGCTGCTGCGCGTGCCTGTTCCACCCATGACCGAGGAGCGGCGGCGCGAGGTCTGCAAGCACCTGAACAAGGTACTCGAAGAGCACCGCACCGCGGTCCGCAACGTACGCCGCGACGGCAACGACGCCCTGAAAAAACTCGCCAAAGAAAAAAAGATCAGCGAGGACGAGGAGAAGCGCGCGCTCGAAGAGGTCCAGAAGATGACCGACGAGGAGATCCGCCGCATGGAAGAGCTTTCGCACAAGAAAGAAGCGGAAGTCATGCAGGTCTGACAAGCGTACACACGTTGATTGTCCATATAAATGCGAACCCGGCTTCGGCGCATCTCATGGATTTGCGCCGAAGCCGGAATATTTATCCATATCAATTCTGTATCGCTCCCGCATACCATTGCTGTCATCTTGCCGGTAAAGATCCTTCCACCGAATGAATGTAACCTTTTCGATGTGTGGACTGTAAGAGTTGATAGAAGGGGGAAGGGCGGATGCAGAACGGAGCGAGCGGCGTCCTGAACGATTTCCGACAGGGCAGCCCGGGGAACTTCGAGTCCGCCTTCGAAACCCTCTTTCATCTGCATCAGCGCGCCGTTTACGGCTGGATTCTGCGCATTGTTCGCAACTCTGCGGCGGCCGAGGAACTGACCATCGAGAGCTTCTGGCGCATCCACCAGGCCCATGCCCGTTTTGAGCCGGCGCGGGGCTTTGAGGGCTGGGCGCGGCGCATCGCCACCCATGCGGCGCTGGACTGGCTGCGCGCACAACCGGCGCAGAACGCGTTGTCGATAGAAGTCTGCGCCGAGTTGGCGGCTCCGGCCGAGGCCGATCCGGCCATGACAGCGGAGATACGCTCGAAGACCGCGCTGGCCTTTGGTCGGCTGCCGCACAAGCTGCGGATTGCGGCCACGCTGGCAGTGATCGAGGAGTTGCCGCAAAAAGAGGTGGCCGCGGCGCTGGGCATCTCGGTCGCGGCCGTCAAACTGCGCGTCTTCCGCGCGCTTCGCTTGCTCAGAAAAGACCTGGAAAGGCAGGGAATCAGACCATGAATGCACACGATAAGGACGGAGTGAATAATCTTTTGCGGCAAGCACTGCCGCCGGTGGAAAGCGACGCGGGACCGGGCCGTGATCTGTGGCCGGCCATGCGACTGCGGCTCGATACAAGAATCGATGCGCGGCCCGCCGCGCCGGCCTTCTCCGGCTGGGCAGTTTTCGACGGGGCATTGCTGGCTGGCCTGGTGGGGCTTGCCGTCCTCTTTCCAGCCTCCATCCCCGTCTTTCTCTACTACCTGTAACCTGCGGGCGATTCATTCGTCCACCAACTTACATCCAAGGAGGAAGCTATGAATACCCATCCCTATCTTCGCGCTTATCTGGCGGGAGTCTTTATTCCCACGCTGATACTGCCGCTGTTGCTTACGGCGTTTATCGTGGTGAGGATCGTGCTGAAGGTGCCGGTTCCCATCGAACAGGCAATCATCTTTCCCATGGCCATTGTGCCCCTGCTGTGGGGACTCTGGAATATGCTTTGGCTCTGCTCGCATGAGCGTACTCATCTGCCGATTGGCTTGCATGGGGCAGCGCTGCCGCTGGTTCTGATGCCACTGGGTGCAACCGCCGCCATCTGCCTAGGCGTGCTTACGCTGAGTTCTCACGGCGCGATCTGGTTCCAGGCCTGCGAGATTCCCTACACGCTGATCGCCCCATGCTTCCTGGCCGCGCTGGTGGGCTATTACCTGGTCTGGAAGTACATTGTCGGCTTTTTGAACCGGGTGTTGGGGATTGCGTAAGCTGCACCGCTTGCGCGAGTCGAGCATTTCCCTCCTATGCGGCATCCGGCAATGAGCAAGGAGACAGAGATGAGTTTTCGGAATCTACTGTGGCTTTTCCCGATTGTCGTAACTCTGCACAATGCCGAAGAGGCCATGTGGCTTCCGGGCTGGTCTCAACGGGCAGTTCTCTGGCATAGACCCGTTTCGCCGGGTTCCTTCCGTTTTGCCGTAGTTGTCTTGACCGTCCTGGCCTTCGCCGTTACATGGTTGAGCGCAGAATCGGGAAAACAGTCGGTCTGGACTTACCTAACTTTTGGATGCATGGTTGTTACGTTGGCCAACGTCCTGATTCCGCACCTCGCGTTAACCGTGGCGCTGCGCAGCTATATGCCAGGTGTAGCAACAGCCGTGGCCTTGAACCTGCCGGTGTTATCTCTGCTGGTAGTGCTTGCCCTCAGAGAAGGATACGTCTCCGGATGGAAGGCCGCAGCCTATTCGGTGGGCGTGGCTGGCTTGCTGATCGAGGCTATCCCAGCGTTCTTCAAAATGGGAAGAGCGCTGAATCTCTAGGCGCCGGGCTGGAAGAAGTCTTCCAGTCCGGCGCGCTGGGCGTGGGCGGCCATGGAGGCTTGAATCTCCAGCGCCAACGCCAGCGCCTCGCGCCCCTGTCGGGCTGTTACTTGCGGCTCACGGCGCGTCCGCACAGATTCCAGAAAGGAAAGAATCTCCAGCCGCAGCGGCTCGCCGGGCGTGACGGCTGGCTTGGAAAAGCTCAAGCCCGCCTTCGTATCTGCGGAATTTGTGAACTGAGCTATCACCGACGGATCTATCTTTGCCATGGCGGCAAATTGCGCAATCATCGCCGGATCAATCTTCTTGAGGTCGATCTTCCCCGACGCGATTCCCTCGGCGATCCCCGGCGGCAGCATTGCGGCAATCTGCGGCGGCAGCGACGCAAGCAGTTCGGCTGGCGAAGCCTTGCCAGTGCCTTCCTCCACGCGAATCACCAGCAGATCCTGCCGCGCGTAATCGATGGAGACATACTGGCGCGGCTCAAAGAAGCGCAGCTTGCGCACTCGTTCGGTGGAGACTCTGGACGCGGTGAAGTTGGCCACGCAGCCGGACTCGAACTCGACGCGAACGTTGGCAATATCCACTTTGGGCGAAAGGATGGGCAAACCTACAGCCCGCACCTCGCGCACCGGCGAGGCGGCAAATGTAAGTACGATGTCCAGGTCGTGAATCATCAGGTCAAGCACCACATCCACATCCAGCGCGCGGGGCGTGAAGATTGAGAGCCTGTGCGACTCGAAGAACATGGGGCGATGAAGCTGCGTCTGAATGGCCAGGACGGCGGGATTAAAGCGTTCCAGGTGACCGGGTTGCAGGATGCGCCTGGCTGTAGCAGCTCGGTCGATCAGGTCGTCGGCTTCGGAGAGCGAGGCGGCCAGAGGCTTTTCGATGAGCAGGTCAAGACCCGCATCGAGCAGTGTCGAGGCGACAGCATGGTGATGTACAGTGGGGACCGCGACTGTGGCCGCGTCAAGCTTGAGATCGGCTGCCAGTAACTCGTCCGTGCTGGCGAAGACGGGAATCGCGTAGCGCTCCGCAGTCTCTGCGGCGCGGGTGGAATCCGGCTCGACGGCCGCGACCAGCGCAACGGACAATCCCGCCGAGTGAGGGCCCGCCGCTTCCAGCTCGCGGTAGACGCGCAGGTGGTTCTTGCCAAAGGCTCCGGCTCCGGCAACGGCAACGCGCAGAGGGGCTTGGCTCACGGGGGCGGCGTTCATCCTCGCGGCGCTCGGATGGGCGGCTCCGGCGCATTTATTGCCGGCTCCGGCCCCTGGCCCTGGACGGCCTTGAGGCAGCGGCTGTAAAGCTCGAGCAACTGATTCACGTGCTCCTCGGGCTTGGCTCCGGCAGCGCCGCTGAAGCCGGTCGAGGGCGCCGCGGGACGGCCCACGCCGGCCGTGGCAGCCACAAACTTGAGCAGATCGAGTGCGATGTCTTCATTGCGCCGCGCGCCAAGGTTCATTGTGGGTATGGCATCCATCCGGATAGTTCTCCAAAGAGGATGCTAGCAGAAAACGGCCGACATGCGCAGACGGCCCCATGCCGCAATTCTTCGTCCGCGCGATTTGAAGGATTCGATTGAAATACTCGTGTTCGCTGTTTACTGGTTTCCCGCTGTCTGTAGATCCGGCCTCAGTTCCAGCGGCTTTTGTCGTTGGCGTCGTCGTCAATCCGGCGGCCGTTGCCGTCGAAGCGGACGGTCCGGCCCTGGGAGCGCATATAGACTTCGAACCTGCGGGCGGCGCGGCGGCGCTTCCAGCGGTAATAGCGGTTGCGGATGGCGTACAACCGTTCGCTGAGGCCGAAGGAGACGCCGTGGCGCGGAGCCAGGCGAATGTAGAGCAGGCCGGCCAGCGCGCCGCCTAACTGGGCAAAGGCGTAGAGGCGCTGAGTACCGAAGAGCATGGCGATGGAGATCAGCGCATAGACGGCCGCCAGGGTGCGGGCTTTGATGCCGATGGGCAGGGGAAAGAGCATGAACTGCGTGTCGCCATAGAGCGCGCCGATGGCCACCAGCAGGCCGAAGATGCCGCCAAAGCAGCCGGTGAGCGGACCTCCCGCAAGCGAATAGCCGAGCGTGTGGCAGAACAGATCAATTGCGCTTGCGGCGGCCGCGGTGCCCAGCACGGAGACGGCGTAGAGTCCGGTCACCCATCCCGGCTTGTGATAATTCTCCAGAAACCCCGCAATGAAGAAGAGCGAGAGCAATTCGAGGAGCGTGCCGCCTATCCCGGTATGGATGAAGCTGTAAGTGAAGGGTTGCCAGAGGGCCCCGTGCAGGAACGTGCCGGGAGTGAATGCGAAAGAGATAGCAAGCCCGTCGGCAGCGGCTGGAGCGGCCACCAGCGCAAGAGCAAGGGCGAAATAGGCCGCGAGGTTCCACAGAACCAGCCTGCGCGTGGCGCCGCGGAAGTCTGGGAATGCGAACGGAGTGGAGCCGATTCTGGGCATAGCCAGTATCAGGGTAAACCGGGAAGCAGGCGAATGTCATGGGTAGCGCAGACAGGCGGCCTGCGCGCATGCCCGATTCCGGTACGGTTCTGTTTGGGAACCGTCCGCATGAGCAAACTTTCATCGATGCGCGGCAGCAACTTGGCGTATTCTTCGCTTGGGGAGTTCCTGTTGGGATGGGAATCGAGCCTCTTGACCGGAGGCCGGGTTGTGCCAAAGAATAGCGGCAGTCGTACACCGAAGTTCTGTCATCCCGCAATGCGAATGTCATCGAAAGAGAGGAGGCTGCCATGCCAAGCTGCCCGGAATGCGAGAATAGTCTTGACGTTGAACTGGACGAAGTGGAAGAAGGCGACATCGTCGTCTGTGATGAATGTGGAACGGAGTTTGAGGTGGTCGGCGTTGAACCGCTGGAGATGGTGCGGGTAGGCGATGGCATCGACGACGACGAGGTTCTGCTCGACGAGGATGAGGAGGAAGAGTGAGGTTGAATCGCATGAGTTTGGCGGCCGGGGTGACGTTTGCCCTTCTGATTGCCGGTTTGGTTCCACTGGGGTCAAGATGGATGGGACCGTTCACAGCAGAGGCGCAGAACCTGGGCCAGCGAGTGGTCATGGGCGCCGTGGTAGACGCCAATTCCACTCCGGTGGCCGGCGCTACGGTCTTTCTAAGGGATCTGAAGTCCAAGAACATTCGCAGTTTTACCTCTGTCGAGCACGGCCGCTTCCGGTTTGCTCAGGTGAATATGGCCGAGGATCATGAACTCTGGGCGGAGAAGGACGGCAGGAAGAGCGCGGTCAAGAGCATCAGCTCCTGGGATGCGCGCAAGGAGATCGAGGTCGATCTGAAGCTGAAGTAGGCGGGCACGCCAGCCCTGGAAGCGCCCGCTCTATGCCGGGATCGCGGGTTATTTTTGCTTGCCCTTGCTGGAGAGAACAAACTGGTTGCCATCCGGATCCTTGAAGATGGCCGTCGAGCCCCACGGTTCGCTCTTCGGCTCCTGGGCAAAGGTTACGCCTCTCTGTTGAAGCGTCCTAGCGGTCGCGAAGACGTCGTCGCACCAGAAGGAAATTGACTGAAATTCGCCGATGCGGTGCTCATGGCCCTCTGGGGTATAGAGTGCCAAACCGGTCTCGGCGCCGGGAATCAGCAGCTCAATCCAGCGTTGTGTTGGTGTAAAGGGCTGGTCGGTGACAACTTTGAAGCCCATGGCTTCGGTGTAGAACTTTAACGCGACGTCCTGATCGCGCACGGGGATGCCGGTAAACTTGATTCCTCTTACCATCTTTGAACCTCCTGTCGCCGAGCATAGCGTAGAAGGTTTTTTATTTTCAATCAGGTAGTTGATGCTATAGTTAAATCCGTTATAGCTATGCCTGTATTCGACGACTACTTCGCCTTCGGCATCTATTTGATCGCATATCCGCTTTCCGGAGTCCTGGCGCTTACTGCTGCTCTTGCCACGTTCTACTTCGTGGTAGGAGTGATAAAAGTAATAAATGCATTTCGCATCCGTCCGACCGCACAATGGGGATGGGTGCTGGTAAGCGG
>JBKQLG010000256.1:0-10605 GCA_052147235.1 Occallatibacter sp. | reverse complement strand
GCATCCCTCAGGGGCTAAAGCCTCGCATCCTTTTGCTGCATTTGCGGCACGGCTAAAGCCGTGCCCTTTCAAAGCAGCGAAATGTGCAACGAACAATGTAGCGAGCAATTTAGGGAGTCTTTTCATCTCGACGCCTCGATGAACGTGACTTTATTAATCTCCTTGAGCGTAGTGATGCCGCGGCGGACACGATCCAGCGCCGACTCGCGCAGAAAGGTCATGCCCTCCTTCTGCGCCAGCTTGCGCACCTCAGAGGTGGGTTTCTTGGCCAAAATGATCTCCCGGATCGGATCGGTCAAGTCCAGCAGCTCGTGAATCGCCGTGCGTCCGCGGTAGCCGGTGCCGCCGCACTCCATGCAGCCCAGGCCCTCGCGGAATTCAAAGCCGCGCCATTCGTCCGGATTCATACCGCTGGCCACCAGCTCGGCGTCGCTGTGCTGGACGGGGCGTGCGCAATACTCGCAGATGGTGCGCACCAACCGCTGCGCCAGAATGCAGTTCAGTGCGGAGACGAAGTTATAGGCCTCCACGCCCATGTTGATAAACCGGCCCAGCACGTCCACCACGTTGTTGGCATGGACTGTCGTAAAAACAAGGTGACCGGTCAGCGCCGAGTTGATCGCAATCTGCGCCGTCTCGTTGTCGCGGATCTCGCCCACCAGAATCTTGTCCGGGTCGTGGCGCAGGATCGACCTCAGCCCGCGCGCAAACGTAAGTCCCTTTTTCTCGTTCACCGGAATCTGTGTAATGCCGCGAATCTGGTACTCGACCGGGTCCTCGATGGTGATGATCTTGTCCTCGTCGCTTTTGATCTCGTTGAGCGCGGCATACAGCGTCGTCGTCTTGCCGGAGCCGGTCGGCCCAGTGACCAGAACCATTCCGTACGGCTCACGAATATAGGCCCGGAAGCGCCGCAAATCCTCTTCGGCAAAGCCCACCACGTCCAGCGTCAGATGGTGGAATTTCTCGCTCATCGACTCCTTGTCCAGAACGCGCAAAACAGCGTTTTCGCCGTGAATCGTCGGCATGATGGAGACGCGGAAATCGATCAGGCGCGTTTTATAGCGCACGCGGAAACGGCCGTCCTGCGGCACTCTCCGCTCGGCAATGTCCAGCTCGCTCATGATCTTGATGCGCGAGAGAATCGTTGAGTGATGCTCGCGCGCAATGGGCGCCATCGCCTCCTGCAGCACGCCGTCGATGCGGTACTTGATATGTACTGAATCGTCATACGTTTCAATGTGAATGTCCGAGGCTCTCCGTTCCAGAGCGGTGAAGATCGTCGTGTCCACCAGGCGAATGATGGGGCTGATATCTTCTTCCGAGGTCAGCTTCTCGATGGAGATATTCTCATCGGAGTTTTCGTCGCCGGTAAGCACATCGAAGGTCAGCCCTTCGCTGGCCTCATCCAGCACCCGCTGCGACTGCTCGGTCTTCTTCAGCAGGTCGGTGATTTGCGAGAGAGTGGCCACGCGCGGGATGATGCGATGAGCGAGCAGCCCGGCAATCTCATCCAGCACCATCAGCCGCGAGGGATCCGAAACCGCAATCACCAACGCGTCAGATTGTTGTTCGATGGGCACGAAGTTGTAGCGGAACATCAGCTCGACCGGCACGGTGCGCAGCAGCTCGTGCTGAATCTTGAAGTTCTTCAGGTCCACGAACTCGGCATGATAGCGCGCGGCCAGCACTTCCGCCTGGGCACGCTCTTCCGGAGAGCCGGGAAGCGGGCCAACGGGCATCGGAATCGGTACAGAATGTGTCGCGGCAGCCATGATTTACTGACCTCCCGGCGTCTGTCCCAGCGAGAAGATGGGCAGGTAAAGCGAGATGAGAATGAAGACGACAACCACGCCCATCACGATGAGGATCGCCGGCTCAATCAGCGCCAGAGACGCGGCAAGGGCCGTCGCCACATCCTCCTCAAAAAACTCCGAGACGGAGTTGAGCATCTGCGGCAGCGCGCCGGTCTGTTCGCCCACTAAGATCATCTCGGCGGCCAGATCGGGAAAGACCTTGGTCTGGATCAGGGCATCGGCCAGGCTCTTGCCTTCGCGCACCGTGGTGATCGATGTCATCACCGCCTTGGAGACGCGCCGCGAGCTGATCGAGCGGGCCGCCGTCTCCAGCGACGGCACCAGCGGCAATCCGCCGGTCAGCAGTGTAGAAAGCGTGCGCGCAAACAGCGCTACCTGGTACTTCAGCCAGATCTTGCCGAAGACCGGCAGCCCGATGCGAACGCCGTCGATAAAGTCGCGTCCCTTCTCGGTAATCGAGAAACGGTAGCCGCCAATCGCCGTCCCAACTATGGCGAGCAGAATCCACACTACGTAGTGGCGCAGGAATTTGCCAAAGGCCAGCAAGTCCATCGTCATCGCCGGCAGCTTCGATCCCATCTGGTCATAGAGCTCGGCAAACTGCGGAATCACAAAGATGAACATGAAGAAGATCAGCCCGGTAACCAGCGTCAGCAGCACGCCGGGATAGATCAGCGAGGCCACCAGTTTCTTGCGGAAGGTGAGCGAGATGCGCTGGAAGCTGACGTAGCGCTCCAGCACCTCCTGCAAGTTGCCGGAACGCTCGCCGGCCAGCAGCGTGGTGGTGTACATGATGGGAAAGCCGCTCTGCGCCTCAAAGGCCGACGAAAGCGCGTCGCCGGTCTTCACCCGCGCGGCCACATCGTCCAACTGCGCGGCAAAATGCGCGTTCTTCTGGTTCTTGGCCAGCATCTGGATCGAGCCGAGAATCGGCAGCCCGGCGCGAATCAGCGTAAGAAACTGCGAGTTGAAGATGAGAAAGGGCTCCAGCTTGACCTTGCCCCGCTTGAGGCCGCCAAAGCCGGAGCGGGCACGGACGCTGAAGACGTGGTAGCCGGCATGGGCAAAGCGAGCGCGCAGCTCCTCGGCGCTGGCCGCCGACTGCGCCTGCTCCTGCACGCGGCCGCGCTCGTCGGCCAATTTGATGATGAACTCCGCCATGCCTCTGTCCGCCGGGTGAGACGCTCCGGCTCTTCCGGGTGATTCTTCTCAGGATTCAGGTTACCAGTTCCCGCCCACTCTGTTCGTAACGGATAGACGCGAAAGGCGGAAGCAGCGCTCAAAGGTGGAAGGCATTCTGATTGCGGAAAACCGCGATGCTTTGAAGGGCAAGGCTATCTCGTGCCGTAAAGGCGACAGGAAGTGGTAGGCTCTGGCTGCGACGGGATCGTGAAGAGCTTCTTCAGGATTCCAACAAGGGATTGACCCAGCGCAAACCAGGAAAGCGGGTAAAGCCGCGGTCATTTGTATAAAGAATGCCGCCGTATTCTATCGTTGTTGCCGCCAAGGCCGCGTCTGATGTGAGCTTTCCCCGCACATCGCCCTTCACGAGCATCTCCCGGAAGAGCATCCAGTAAACTTCGCTGGGGGGCATGGTTCGCACATGGGGCATTGCCATCCACTGGTCTACAATGGCCAGCGCTTGTTCCATGGAGAAGCGCTCGTCAAATGCAGCAGGATAGGTCAGGATGCGAAGGAATGCGGAGATCGTCTGCCAAGGTAAACCGATGATCTCATCGCCAGAGAAGACCTCATTGATCCACGCCAGAGCCTTCTTGTGTTCTTTGCATGTGGTGTCGTAGGCGTAGATGAGGAGATTGACATCAAGTACGATCATCGGTGCATCGGGCCTTCCAGCGCTTCAATCAGGTCTTCCACTTTTTGATAGCGTGTTCCCAGGCCGGTATTCATGGCGATGGGGGTGACGACAAATTTCTTCTCTGGCTCCGGATTGCCGTGGGAATTTAGACCACGGCGCAGCAGCCGGTTGATCGTCCCCTTGAAAGAGTCGCTGGAGCGCCGCTGCTCCTGCTTGATCAGCATTGCAATGTCGTCGTCGATGGTGAGAGTCTTGCGCACATCATGATGCTATCTAGAAAGGCATCATGATGTCAAGTGCAAGAGACGGTTGAAGTGTGGTCATAATTCCCTTTACCTGTTTGGCGGATAGAGCTATTCTTTCCGCATGAGATTCCGCGCAAAGTCTGCAATGCCAATATGGACGATCTGGGCGTGGGCTGGTATTGGCGCGTTCAATATCATTCTTGGCATTCATACTTATTTTGTGGGGAAATCTTTCGATGGAGCAGTTTATTTTGGCCAGGGAGCACTTTTATTAATCACGGCTTTATTTGCATATTTTATGCCGATATTTATTTATTCAGATTTAGATGCAACTTGTCTTTGCGTACACAAATTCTGGAAGAAGAAGGAAATCGCATGGAAAGAAGTGACCAGCGCCGGAAGATTTCGTTTTGGCGCTGATGATGTGATTGTTCGATTCGGTCATCAGATAGAGGATTACGGAAATATCATAGTCCAGCCTGCAGACCGCGATGAATTCCTCGCCGCGATCCACCAGTATGCCCCACAAGCCGAAATCGACGTTTAAGAACCAGGAATTCCTCCCGAATGTGCGCTCGCCTGTTCCGTCTTCGCATCCATCCTGCATGGACCGGTCTTTTTGCCCCCGCCCGCCATTGCAATCCCTGAATCCCAGAGGTCAACCTCATCCTCTAACATTGTGGAAGAGGAGTACTTCAAAGACGATGCAAGCTACCTATAACGGACTGAAATTGCCGCAAGACGGCCAGCCGATCGAGTACGCAAACGGGCAGTTCGACGTGTCCGACCATCCCATCATTCCCTACATTGAGGGCGACGGCACCGGGCGCGACATCTGGAGGGCCTCGGAGCGGGTCTTCGACGCCGCGGTCGAGAAAGCTTATGCCGGTAAGCGGGCGATTCGCTGGTTTGAGATCTTCGCCGGCGAAAAGGCCTTTCGCCACTTCGGCGCCTGGCTGCCGGACGACACGGTGGCCGCGGCGCGCGATTTGCGCGTCTCCATCAAGGGACCGCTGACCACGCCGGTGGGCGGCGGCATCCGCTCGCTGAACGTGGCGCTGCGCCAGCTCCTCGACCTCTACGCCTGTGTGCGGCCGGTGAAGTACTACCAGGGCGTGCCCAGCCCGGTGAAGCACCCGGAGCGGGTGGACATCATCATCTTTCGCGAGAACACCGAGGACGTCTACGCGGGCATCGAGTTCAAAGAGGGCTCGACGGACGCCGCGCGGCTGATCGACTTCCTCAACAACGACCTCTTGTCCCAAACCAAAAAGAGAGTGCGCCCGGACTCCGGCGTGGGCATCAAGCCGATCTCAATCTTCGGCAGCAAGCGGCTGGTTCGCTACGCGATCCGCCACGCATTGGAGTCCGGCCGCAAGACGGTTACGCTGGTCCACAAGGGCAACATCCAGAAATTCACCGAGGGCGCCTTCCGCGAGTGGGGCTATGAAGTGGCTCAGCAGGAGTTCCGCGCCGAGACGGTCACCGAGCGCGAGAGCTGGATTCTGGGCAACCGGGACGCTAACTCCGGCCTGACCGTCGAGCAGAACGCCGCGATGATTGAGCCGGGGTTGGAGATGGCGAATCAGGCCTATCAGGATGCAGTTTTCGCGGAGGTCAAGGCCGTAATCGACACCATCGGCCATACGCACGGCAACGGCGCATGGAAGTCGAAAGTACTTGTCAACGACCGCATCGCCGACTCCATCTTCCAGCAGATCATCATCAGGCCGGAGGACTACAGCGTGCTGGCGACGACGAATTTGAATGGCGACTACATCTCCGACGCGGCGGCGGCGCAGGTGGGCGGCCTGGGCATCGCACCCGGCGCAAATATCGGCGACGGCTACGCGGTCTTCGAGGCCACGCACGGCACCGCGCCGAAGTACGCGGACAAGGACATGATCAATCCCGGCTCGGTGATTCTCTCCGGCGTGATGCTGCTGGAGTTCATCGGCTGGAAGGAAGCGGCCAAACTGATCGAGCAGTCGCTGGAAAAAACCATTCTGCAGAAATTCGTGACGTATGACTTTGAACGCCAGACCGCCGGAGCCACCAAAGTCGGCACCAACGAGTTCGCTTCACGCATCATCGGTAATCTTTAGCAGCAGCTATCAGCTTTCAGTCTTGCTAATAGAACTTTATGGTCTGCTGATAGCTGACGGCTGAAAGCTGACAGCTGTTTCAACAATTTCCCCAAGGAGGAAAGTAATGCGCAAGAAAGTCTCAATTATCGGCGCCGGCAATGTCGGCTCAACGGCAGCGCACTGGCTGATGGCCAAGGAACTGGCCGACGTGGTGCTGATCGACGTGGTGGAGGGCGTGCCGCAGGGCAAGGCGCTGGACCTGCGCCAGGCACTACCCATTGAACGATCCGACGTACACATCACCGGCTCCAACGACTACGCCGACACGGCTAACAGCGATGTAGTGATCATCACCGCCGGCCTACCCCGCAAGCCCGGAATGAGCCGCGACGACCTGCTGCACACCAACTTCAAGATCATGACCGATGTGGTCAAGAACGTGGTCGCCTACTCGCCCGAGTCGATTCTGATTGTCGTTTCCAATCCGCTGGACGCGATGGTGCAGGCCGCCTATCGCCTCTCCGGCTTCAACCGCGAGCGGGTCATCGGCATGGCCGGGATTCTGGATTCCGGGCGCTTCAAGAGCTTCATCGCCGAGGAGTTGCAGGTGAGCGTGGAGAACATGAGCTGCCTGGTTCTGGGCGGGCACGGCGATAATATGGTTCCCCTGGTCCGCTACACCACGGTAGCTTCGATTCCCATAACCGAGTTGCTATCCAAGGAGCGCATTGACACCCTTATCCAGCGCACGCGCGACGGCGGCGGCGAGATTGTGAAGTACCTCAAAACCGGCAGCGCCTACTACGCGCCCTCGGCGGCTGCGGTGGAGATGGCAGAGGCGATACTCAAAGACAAAAAGAAGATTTTGCCTTGCGCGGCTTACCTGGAAGGCGAGTACGGGGTCAACGGCTACTACATGGGCGTGCTCTGCAAGCTGGGCGCGGCGGGCCTCGAACAGATTGTCGAGATCCGGCTCAATGAGGAAGAACACGCCGCCTTCCAGAAGAGCGCCGCATCCGTTAAGGAACTCTGCGATGTGATCGGCGTGTAGTCAACAGACTCAATAACCTGGGCTCACAGTTGCCGATTTTCCTGACAGAAACACTATGATTACGGCAACCTCGATTCCATCATCGTGAAATGAAAGGATGAAATGACTTTTTTCAAATGGACAGGAGTTTGCGTAACTGTTTTCATGGCAGCATCCTTCTGCTCGGCACAGCAGAAGTTTCCTTTACGTCCCGGTGAATGGGAGGCGACGTTGCCTGCTGCCAATGCGCAGGATACACCCACGGTTCTTCTCTACTGTCTGAACGACGAATTGTGGCTGAAGGCATTCACTCAGATGCCTTCCTGCACCATTCAAAACTTCGCCATGACATCCACGGGCGCCAGCTACACCTTGAACTGTGATATGAAGATGTATCGCATGAATGGCAGGGTCCAGTTGAACTTTGACGGCATGGCGCACATGACCGCCAATGGTTCGATCGATATGATCATGAACGGAAAGACCACCCATTCAACCTCTATGACGGACTACCGTTGGAAGCGCGCGACGTGCAGCCCGAATGACATGAACCTGAGGCCGAAACGAACGCCATAGTAGATTCATTGTTAGGCGGCGCTCAAAGTCCTTTCTGCCCGGCGCATGGAGGCTGCCGCTTAACAGCGTACAATCCACGCCGCCTGCGGGCAACTCAAGCGGATCGTGGAGGGGTGTGGATATCCGTCCATCAGATTCGGTCGTCCGTTCATATCTGAATGGACCAGCTCCGGCTGCTCTTTCCGTCGATGCCCGGAAGCGCCATCGTTCCCGGAAATGCAACTTCCGTTCCTAGAAGAGAACTGTAAGAGGCATATTGTCTGAATTTCGATGAATCTTCCGCGAATAGGGCGCTATCTTAATGAAAGGGATGTGTCTCTCCCAGGAGTACTTCTTGAAACATCAAGATCACTACGAATTCATGCAAATCAGTCCAAATGCGGAGCCTGACACTATCCACCGCGTATTCAGATTTCTTGCGGCCCGTTTTCATCCCGACAACCCTGAGACCGGCGATGTGGGTAAGTTCTCTCAGCTGAGAGAAGCCTATGACGTTTTGTCCAATCCAGCGAGCCGCACCGAATACGATGCGACGCATGCAAAGGAGACGCCCGAGACCGCCCCCATGTCGAGTTCGATGGATTTCATGGATAGCCTGGAGGGCGAGTTGAACCGGCGGCTGGCGGTGCTGGCGGTACTCTATATCCGCCGCCGCGCCTTTCCCAACACCCCGGAGGTTACCCTTTCCCAGATCGAAGGCAGCATGGGGTTTCCGCGCGATTATCTGGAATTCACGCTTTGGTATCTTCTCAAGAAGGGATACATCTCCCGGGCGGACAACTCAGCATTGACACTGACGGCAGAGGGCGTGGATTTCGTGGAAACGCAACGCGTCAGCACTCCGACTCTAAGCAGGTTGTTGACGAGCGGCGCAGGCTCCTCCTCCACGGACAGGCGCGGCGGAGGACAAGGCAGTGAGCCTTCCCAAACGCCTCCAGAGGTACCTGTTGATAGACGCGGGAGTGTGGATCGGCGCAGCCAGGGATGATCTGGCGGGATGGATTCCGATGAATCCGCAGTTTGCGAGGGATGCGTGCAGCGCCCTTGCGGGAGTAATGGGCTCCCGATTGTCTGGGCATTACCCCGCATTTCTCACAGATGTCGAGACAACTGAGAATTCAAGGTCTGGCGAGGTCTCTGAGGGCCGGGAGGCCCTCAGAACAGCCGGTCTGGAGACCGGCGGTACGATTTTCAGCGACCTGTCAGAAAAGCAAGCTATTTGCTGGGCATGGGCGGTGGCTTGACGCTGCCGCAATCCGGGCCTTTGTAGACGGAGGAGGACTCGATGGTGTATTCGATGGTCTTGGTGTTCGGCCCCATCGGCATCGCTCCGACAAAGTGCACTTTCCCCACGGCGTGATTGGGATCGGCCCACGAGGATTCCAGGGTTCCCTTGCCCGCCATCCTGCCGCTGCAAATCCAGTCGGCGGTCATACTGTTGGAGTGCATGACGATATTGCTGATCTGGCATTCGTTGTTCCGGCTCTGCGGCATCGGGGCGCCGTACTTGTCGATCATCGCCTGGGTCAGGCAATACTGTGTGGTGTGCGGGCCGCCGCCGGGCATGGTCATGCCTCCCGGCATAGGCGACTGCTGCCAGGTCATGTTGGTGGTCATCTCCCACAGGCCGGGCTTGCGGTTGGCCTGCGCCCAGGCAAAGATGGCCAGGGCGAACAGGCAACAACTCAAGGTTATCCAAACTCGAGTCTTGCGCATGAAATCTCCTTATCGCTTGCGCCGCCTTCTGGCCGCGCGTCTTCACTCTATCGCAACGCGCAACCGGCAGGGAAGAGGAAAATTCAGCGCCGCCCCGCGAGAGCTGTCTGCCCCAGCGCCAGCAACGCGCCGGTTACACGACCGGCGGCGTGGCGGACCACGTTCCCTTCGCTGGCGAAGTCGCCGGGAATGCAGCGCACGCCCAACGCTTCAATGCGCTCAATGTCGGGAGTAATGGGCGAGGCCCCTTCGGCCGCATAGCGCGCCAGCGTCTCCGCGGAGAAGGCCGCAGTGTTCACCAAGGCATAGTCGAAGATGGGAGCGCGAGTGTGCTCATAAATCCGCTCGATGTGCTCGGAGGCGGTCAGATTCAGGCTCTCGTTGGACTGGGACATCAAGTTGCAGATGAAGACGCGCACGCCGCGGGCGTTGGCCAGCGCCGCGGGCATACCCTGCACCAGCAGGTTGCAGATCAGCGAGGTGTAGAGCGAACCCGGTCCCACGGTGATCAGATCGGCGCGCTCGATGGCCTCCAGCGTCTCCGGCAAGGGAGCCGCGTCCGGAGGGTCGAGCATCAGTTCTACAATGCGCTTGCGGCTGGCTGTGATATTTGTTTCGCCGCGCACCAGTGAGCCGTCATCCATACGCGCCACCAGCGAGGCATTCGCCGTGGTCACCGGATAAATGCGCCCCCGTGTGGCCAAAATCTTCGACGCTTGTTGGATGGCCAGGCCAAAGTCGCCGGTGATCTCAGTGAGCGCGGCGACAAAGAGATTGCCGAAGTTGTGTCCCTGCAGCGAATCGCCCTTGCGAAAGCGATGGCCGAAGAGCTTGGCCAGCAGGTCCTCCTCTTCGCTGAGCGCCACCATGCAGTTGCGCAGGTCGCCGGGCGGCAGCATATTGAAGCCCTTGCGCAGCCGTCCGCTGGATCCGCCGTCGTCGGTGACGGTGACCACCGCGGCCAGATCGGCGATCAAGCCCGGTTCGCACGGCGCGCACAATGTAACATGGCTGCGTAGCCCGCGTAGCAGCGTAGAGAGGCCGGTGCCGCCGCCAATCGCTACAACGCGCAGCGGCCTCTCCGGCACAGCGCCAGAAAACTGCTGCATAAGCGGTTCCGGATTCGACGATAGGGTTGCGGGAATCAAGGAGACCTTAGGGGACCTCGGGATACAGCAGCTCGGTAAAGCGGGGGTCGTCGGCCATGCTTTGGAAGTCGTTGTCCACACGCGCCTGGAGACGGTTCTTGTTGTTCAGTTCGATGGCCTGTCCCAGATTCCTGAGACAGTCCTGGGTACGCCCGGTCATCGCGTCC
>JBKQLG010000255.1:0-23986 GCA_052147235.1 Occallatibacter sp. | reverse complement strand
CTTCAAAGACGCTGAAGCCTGCGGAGGGCCCCGCAGCGGGCGGCCCGAACGGCCCGGCCGGCACCGACGCGTAGCCGTAGTCCATCACGATAATCATGGGCACGGCCTTCTTCTCCGCGATCAGATTATCCAGAATCAGGTTGGCGTGGCCCTGGAAGATCCATCCGGTCTCATCCTCTCCCATGCCGTGCTGGAGATAGAGCACCGGATAGCGCGCGCTAAGGTTTGTGTCGTAGTCCGGCGGGGTGTACACAAAGCAGCGACGCCACTGTCCGGTGATCTTCGAGTGGTAGATGCGGATGCGGACATCGCCATGCGGCACATCCCTGGCCAGGTAGTAGCTCACGCCGTCTTCGGGAATATCGATGCCGCTTGCGTCCATGCCCATGCCGAAGAATGTGTGGCTGGCCGGATCGTTCATGCGGACCCCATCGGCGTCCAGCGCATAGTAGTGGAAGCCTACGACCAGCGGAGGCGTGGTTACGCTCCACACGCCGTCGTCGCCGCGCGTCATGGGAAACTTATGGTGGGTTATGTCCACATCCACAGAATGAGCCGTGGGCGCCTTGAACTGAAAGGCCACGCTATGATCCGCAAGGACGCGCGGATAAGTCGCGCCCATCACATTCGTCGTGGCGGGTTTGGCGTCCTCAACCGCCGAGGCGCGCATTCCCTCCGGCGAGCGCCGCCATGCGAAGTAGGCATCGAGTGCCTTGAGACCCTCCTCGTTGGGAACCGGCCCGGGGTGTGGCGTTCCGGCTAAATACATATACTCGGGATGCTGGTCGCTGAAGGCCAGCCACTTGGGCATTCCCTTGCCGTTCGGATCGCCGTACTTGGCGAAGTTGGTCCAGTAAGTTCCCATCGCGTCGGAGATCACGCGATCCGTCGCGCTCGGCACTTCGTTTTCCAGGTCGTTCAGATGGCCGAAGACATAGGGAACCTCTCTGCCGTGCCATGCGCCAAAGCCTTCATGCTCGGAGCCGACGGGAAAATCCGGATGCTGATCGAAGTAGTACATGAAGACCTTTGCGCTGCCCCGCTCCGATTGCAGCCGCGCCCAGATCCAGGTCTGCCATCCGAAGGCCGCGTCGCGGCTAAGGTCGCGCGCCGTCTTGGGCACGGATTTGTCGCCCACCGGATAGGCCTTGAGCAGGCTGTCGGCGTAAGGGCCGTAGCGCTTGCGCACGCCGTCGATATACGCCTTCGGAGAGCTGTCATGGGAAAAGCTCGCGCCTTCATCGGAGTTGTATCCGATGAGGACGGGAATGTCGTTGAATTTTTTGGCGTCGTAGAGCGTGTACTGATCGCCGGGAATCACCCAACCGTCGGTATTCGGCCAGGCCAGGCCGCGCTGGCTGGCCAGCAGCTTCTCCGCCGGCAGCTTGCGAAGCTCGGCGAGCGAGCTGGCTCCCGCGTTGATCTGGAAGGCCAGGCCGTCCCGCTCGGCAATGGCCAGCGGCCGCATATTTTCTCCGGGCGCGCCGGAGGATCTCGGAGGGCTGAAAGAGCCGCCGCTCTCCGAAATTGCACCGGAGATCAAGCCCTTCGCTAGCGGCGAGGCGCACAGCTGACTCACGGCGATGCCTCCGGCCGACTCGCCAAATATCGTTACTTTGTCAGGATCGCCGCCGAAGGCCGCTATGTTCTTCTTGATCCATTGCAGAGCGGCGATCATGTCGAGCAGACCGTAGTTGCCTGAGACGTGATTGGGTGACTCGGCGCTCAGCTCCGGATGCGCCAAAAAGCCGATCGGTCCCAGGCGGTAGGCGATGCTGACAAGCACCACGCCTTTCTTCGCCAGAATCTCTCCGCTATAGCCCGGAATCGAGGTAGCGCCGCCGGCAAAGCCGCCGCCATAGATCCAGACCAGCACCGGAACTCGCGCGGAGGCCGACTTCGCAGGCGTCCAGAGATTCAGATAGAGGCAATCCTCGCTCATCGCGGGAGCCTTGCCGCCAGCGGGGCCGAAGCCGCCCTGCACGCACTCCGGCGCGAACTTATCGGCGGGGCGCACGCCCTCCCAACTGGGCGCGGGTTGCGGCGCACGCCAGCGCAGATCGCCCACGGGCGGAGCCGCGAAGGGAATGCCCTTGTATACGGTGAGTCCATCTTCCTTGGTTCCCTGCAACGCACCCTGTTCCACCTTCGCAGTAGTGCCTGCAGCCACACTGATCAGCGGCGCTGCCGCGATGACGATTGCCAGCATGATTGATCTCATTGTCGTTTTCCTTCCTCATTCGAAAGCATAGTACACCGGGCGCGAGTGCGGTAACTGAGACCTTGTGAGGCGCACTTCAACGGTTTCAGCTTTTATTAGTAGACGGGACCAAAGCCCTGTCCATCCTACTAGAAGCCATCTCACGAACGCCATTCAGTCCGTGCAAAGCGTCCCTCAGGGGCTAAAACGGTGCATAAATAATGTCTTTGCGCCGTCCCTACGGGACTCCGGCTCTGACCTGATGGGCCGCTCACCCCACGCTGAAGCGCGGGGCTAACAACCATTGCGCCTACGGCGCGGATTTCAGGCTGACGTGAGCAATACGCTTCGTATAGCGCGCGGCCAGGCCCCTTTGAGGAGCCACAAACCATAAAGCCACGGACTCTCCCGGGGAAAATTCTTGGGTATTTTGCGGCACGGCTGAAGAGGTTGCAGAAAATGGACTGTTCTCAAGCAAATCACACGAAGAACATTCCGCAGGGGCTAAAGCCCGATAATTATTTTGTTGCATTTACGGCACGACTGAAGTCGTGCCCTGACGCTTCTCGCGACCCTAAATGCGTTTTTTCCGCAGCATGTGAATCCGTGTAGTCTTAGAACCGGTGGATGAGATAGCTTCCGTGCCTATTCATCTGGGTGCGCGGATTTTACTTATCCTGAATGAATCGGTCGCCCGTAGATGGAGGATTGGGAAGCAGGAGCCAGGTGGCGACGGAGGCGATCACCACCAGCGCGAGCGCTAACAGAGTGCCATGCATGTCAAGAATCCGCGTGGCAATCGCCGCGCCGAGAATGAAGCATCCGCCCCAGAGACAGAAGCCTGCCACCGCGCGAAGAGCCTGCCTGACCTACGGATCGAAGGGAAGCGGCCGCGCCGATCCGCGAAAAGAGGCCAAAGGATCCGCGTAGTAGACGCGCCCCATATAGATCAAATAGCCGCCCAGGATGGCGCGCAACGCGAAGGCAACAAGGGGATGGGAGAGAATGCGCGTAAATACGACCATGTCCGTCACCATAGCCTGTCTCACCCCATCATTCCACAGCTTCGATTCTGGCGCATCCCATGGCGGGAACTCGCCACGGATATTCCTCTCTATATTGGACGCTGACGACGCCTGCTATGTTCCTGGAACGGGCGGTGGCGGAGGCGGTGGATAAAGCAGATCCCCGAGCGCCTGGTAGCGGCCGCCATAGAAGATCAGCGCATACTCGCGCAAGCCTGTGCTCAATGGCCCTCCAAGGCAGATGCCGGCCAGCAGCGCGTAACCGAATGCAACGACTCCGAAGAAGGCCTGGAGAAGGATGCCAACCAGGACGGAGACGCCGGTCGCATCCGCGAAGGCCGAATGAATCGCATAGACAATTGCGGCAACAGCGCCGGCCACCATGAGTCCCGGAATCAGCAGCACGATGAACAAGCCGATCATTGCAATTACCGGCAGGATCAATCGCAGCAGCGTGTAGACCGCAAACTGGCGCTTCTCCGCGGTGATGCGATCCCACACCTCCAGCAACGCTTCGCCAGCCGAGGCATCTTCCAGCGCGTAATGCGGCAGCATCCAATCGCGCAAGATCACGTCGAGCGCAATTCCCACCAGCACCAGCAGGATAATGACCGGAATCAAGGGCAGTACGAGGGAGAGCAACAGTCCCCAATCGGGCGGGCCGCCGGGCGGAGTCTCATGAAAGAGCCGTATAAATCCGGCTACGAACGGAAGGGCAACCAAAACCAGTAGTAGCAGATAACTGAATCCCACACCCAGATTCAGCCAGAAAAAGCGCGTCGCCTGCTCCCGATAGAGCCGCCATCCGGGGCGAATCTCGCTACTGTTGTGAACCAGGCAATGAAAGAACGCAAAACGCAAGCGTGTGATCAGGTAAAAGACCACAATGGAGATAAGAATCGCCAATAGCACAGCCGCCACAATCGCCGCGATCCACACGGGGGGGATGTCGAACGGCGAATAGATCATGGGTCCGTGTCCCGCCGATGGACCGCCATGCTTCGAGGATCCGGAATTATTCCCGATTCCTTCTGTGATGATCGCAACCAGGCCAAGATTCAGATAAGTTCCCCACCGGAATGGCCTGAAGAGGAAATCCCTGGTGCGTTGAATGGCAAGCGAAACGGAATCTACGGCAGAGATAGGACTCATAGGAGACCTTTCCGGGACAGTCACAGCGTACCACAGAGTTACGAAAAACCGGGGCGCAAAGTTCCCCAGCCGTTTGGACTGGCCTCAACCCAGAAACTTCGGAGGAATTTGCGCCGCCCACCACCCATCAAAGGCCGCCAGCGATCGCTCGCATTGCAGCCGGTGGCGCTCTTTCTTATCGCGCACCTTCTTGCGCAGATCCTCTTCGAGCGGCTCCAGCAGATCGAAGGTCATATTCGCCGGCTGAAAGTTATTGGCGTCGGCGTGAGTAATGTAATGCACCAGAGAGCCCATAGCAGAAGTCCGCGGCGCGGGCGTCGGTTCGATTCCGCGCGCCAGTGCCGCCGCATAAATTCCTGCCAGCAATCCGGTGGCAATCGACTCGGTGTAACCCTCCACGCCCGATAACTGCCCGGCAATCAGAATCCGCGGCGTAGATTTCAGCCGCAGCGTTTCATCCAACAAGACCGGCGCGCAGACATACGTATTGCGATGAATCTGCCCGTAGCGCAGGAAGCGCGCATTTTCGAGGCCGGGAATCAGCCGCAACACACGCGCCTGCTCGCCAAACTTCAAATGATTCTGGAAGCCGACCAGGTTATAACTGTCAGCGCGCAGATTCTCCTTGCGCAATTGCACCACGGCCCAGGGCGTCTTGCCGGTGCGCGGATCGCGCAGGCCCACCGGCTTCATCGGGCCAAAGCGCAGCGTATCTCGCCCCCGCCGGGCAAGAATTTCGATGGGCAAACAGCCCTCGAAGTAATCCGCAGTCTCCCATGCCTTTGTTTCAGCAGGCTCAGCCGCCAGCAGCGCATCCAGAAAGCGATCGAACTCCGCGCGGTCCATCGGGCAATTAATGTAATCCGCCGTGCCCTTTTCCCAACGCGCGGCAAAGTAAACCCGCTCCATGTCAATCGAGTCTGCCTCGACAATCGGCGAGATCGAGTCATAGAAGGCCAGACGCCCGGAGCCGGTGATGCGTTCAATCTCAGCGCACAGCGCATCCGAAGTCAGCGGCCCGGTCGCCAGAATCGTGCACTTCGCGCCGTCTTCATTTTGGTCCATAGTTGTGACCTCTTCGCGGTGAACGTGAATCAGCGGTTCGGCGGCAATCGCCTCGGTAATCCGCCGCGAAAACTCCACGCGATCCACCGCCAGCGCGTGGCCGGCCGGCACAGCCGTCTCGTCGGCGATGCGCATCAGCGCCGAGCCTGCCCGCCGCATTTCCTGCTTCAGCAGCCAGGGGGCGGTGTTGGGCGATTCGCTCTTGAGCGAGTTGGAGCAGACCAGCTCGCCAAACTCGGTTGTCTGGTGGGCCGGAGTCAGCCGCGGCTTGCCATACACCATCGCGCGCATCTCGTAGAGGTCTACCGCGCAGCCCAGCCGCGCTGCGGTCAGCGCCGCCTCCGGACCGGCCAAACCTCCGCCGATTATGCGTATTCTCACCGCGTTGCCTCTTTATTCACGGACGATAGTGGAGGTTCCTGGTTTCCCACCCTTTCGCAAAGAACGCGCAAGGATGGGGCACGGGGAGAATCTTCGACCGGCTGTGCAGGTCCGGCCAGCCGCTTCAGCGCTTCGCCCGCCACCCGCATATTGCGCCACTCGTCCAGAAACTCGCCGCCCATCGCCCGGTAGAAATCAATCGCCGGCGTATTCCAGTCCAGCACCGCCCACTGCAACCGCGCGCAGCCTTGTTCCACTGCAATTGCCGCCACCCGTTCCAGCAGCGATTTGCCAATCCCCTGGCCGCGCATCTCCGGCTCAACAAAGATGTCCTCCAGGTATATCCCCGGCCCCACCCAGGTCGAGTAGTTGTAGAAAAATAACGCGTAGCCTGCCGTGCGGCCGTCGAGCTCGGCGATCAGGCAGGAATAATAGGGATGGTCGCCGAATCCCTCCCGCTCCAGACTCGCTTTGGTCGCCGTCACCGCTTCCGGCGCGCGCTCATAGGCAGCCAGCGCGCGAATGAAGTCAAGAATCCGCGGCACATCCGCGCGCGTTGCCGGGCGAATCGTCGTTGTCATGGTTTCATGCTAATTGAATTCAGCCGCCTCACCGCCATCGAAAGATCCGCAGCGAGACGGCAAACGCCGCCGCCGCCCACGCCAGCAGAATCGCCACCGGCACTATCAACTGCCCCAGGCTCATCCCCCGCAGCATATTCCCACGCAGCGCATCGATGGCCGCAGTCAGCGGAAGCGCCCGGACCAGCGGCTGAATCGCCGCGGGAAAGCGCGATGCGGAAAAGAAGATGCCGGAGAGAATCCACATGGGCAGCATTACCAGATTCAACAGCCCCGACGCGGCTTCCATCGTCCTGGCGCGCGAGCTGACCAGCAATCCCAGCGCCGAAAACGCCACCGATGTCAGCACGCACAGCAACGCCAGCTCCCATAGCGGCCCGCGAAATGGCACGCCAAACGCCAGCCCCGCAAAGCCCAAAAACACCGCAACCTCGATGACCAGCAGAAGCAGCCGCGAGAGCAAGAATGACGCAAGGTATTGCCAGCGCGGCATGGGTGAAGCCACCATCCGCTTCAGCAGCTTCTTCTGCCGCGCCTCGACGAGGGGAAAGACCAACCCCCACATCGCCGAGCCCATCAGGTTCATCCCCAAGAGGCCCGGCACCACAAAGTCGATGTAGCGCGCACCGGTCTCATGCACCAGCTGGTTTTCCGCGCGAACCACCTCATGCCTCCCCGCCGCCGTCTGAATCGCCCGGTCCGCCAGCAGCCTTGCAATCCGCGCATCCGGGTTGGTGTCGTCGAATTTGTACTCGACCCCTTGTGGTTTCTGAATCGCCAGCAGCAGGATGCTTCCGGTTGCCAGCGCCCGAGTGCCCGCGGCCTCGTCCATCGTCGCCGCCGTCAGTCCTTTATCCGCAGCCAAAGCCTGCGTTAGTTGCGCTGTCGTCGCGCCAACCTGCAACACATCCGCCGGCCGGTTGCGAAAGGCAATCCCCAGCCCCACCGCCAGCAAAATCGGGAAGATAAAGGTCCAGAAGACTGCCTCCGGCTCGCGCAAAAACAGCCGGAAGCGCGTTGAAGTCAGTTGAAAGAGGGAACTGCTTTCCAATCTATTCATCGCGCAGCGTCCTCCCCGTCAGGCGGACAAAGACATCTTCCAGCGTCGCCGAGTGGGTGCGAAACTCGCTCAATTCCAGACCCTGATTATCGAGCGCGGCAAAGATCGCGGGCACTGCGGTGTGCAGTTCGACCACCGAAAGCTGATGCAAGCCCGCATCCACACGGTGCGATTGCACGCCGGGAATCGCCAGCAGCGGAGCGACATTCACCTCGCTCGTCTCGCACTCCGCCACGGCAAACTCCACCACGTGCTCCGCGCCCAGCGACGCAATCAACTGCTGCGTCGTTCCCTGCGCGATCACCCGCCCATGATCCATGATCGCTACGCGGTCGCAGAGCCGCTCCGCCTCTTCCATGTAATGAGTTGTCAGAATGATCGTCCGCCCAGCCTGCTTCAGTTGATCCACCAGGTCCCACAAGTGACGCCGCGCCTGCGGATCGAGCCCAGTCGTCGGCTCGTCCAGAAACAGCAGCTCCGGATCGCCCACCAGTGCGCAGGCCATGGCGAGCCGCTGCTTCTGCCCGCCGCTCAACGTGCCCACGCGCGCCCCGCGCTTCTCTTCAAGTTGCGCTTTCTGGATCGACTCATCTACCGGAATTCCCTTGCGGTAAAAGCTGCGAAAAAGCCGCAGAGTCTCTTCTACGGTCAGCTTGTCGGGAAACTGCGTCTCCTGCAATTGCACGCCGATCCGCTGCCGCAGTTCGCCGGCGTCCGTGCGCCAGTCGAGGCCGAGCAACTCCACGCTCCCGGCGTCGGCCTCGGTTAGCCCCTCGCAGATTTCGATGGTCGTCGTCTTGCCCGCGCCATTCGGCCCCAGGAGTCCGAAGCACTCGCCCCGCTTGACCTCCAGCTCCAACCCATCTACCGCGACCACGTCGCCAAAGGCCTTTCGCAGCCCGCGCAGCAGCAGCGTTGAAGTATATCCGCCGGAGTTGAGCATCGGTGTTGCCGCCGTTCGTGATTCCATCAAAATACATCCCCTCGCCCAAGAATCAGTATAGAAACTTACTGTGATGATTATGAAATGAGCGCCACAACATATCGGGAAAGATCATCCTAAAAACGGCAGTTGACTGCGGTTGAATTGGTCATCCTCTTCTAGCCACGAGTAGTTGCAGAGATTGATGATTCCACCCTTTCGCGGTGTGGATTGTGAGCACGGGCCGGCCGTGGGCCGTCGAAGTGCCAGCAGGGTATGATCGAAACAATTCAGACAGCGGCTTGAACTACATTGCGAAGCGGTTCGCCGGCCAGGTAGCGGCGCAGCTCGTCCGCGGCAGTGCGCACGGCGCGCGATGCAAACTGCGGACTCGATCCGCCCACATGAGGCGTAATGAGCAAGTTAGGACAGCTCCACAGCGGATGACCTTCGGGCAGCGGCTCGGGATCGGTTACGTCCAGCGCGGCGCGAATGCGGCCGGAGTGGAGCGCGGCCACCAGCGCATCGGTGTCCACGACAGGCCCGCGCGCGGCGTTGACCAGCAGCGCGCCTTGCCGCATCAACGCGAGCTGCCGGCCGCCGATCAGATGATACGACTCCGCGGTCGAGGGCAGAATCAGAATGACGATTTCCGCTTGCGGCAAGAGGCTATCGAGTTCGCTGACTGCATGCACGCCATCACGCGCGCCGCGGGCCACGCGCACCAGCTCCACATGGAAGGGCGCGAGCATCCGCTCGATCTCCATGCCGATAGCGCCGTAGCCCACCAGCAACACTCGCTTGCCGGTAAGCTCTTCGAGCATGACGGGCGGATAGAGTGGCCGCACATCGCCGGTGATGAGGGCGTATTGCGCGGGAACCTCGAAACGGCGCTTCCACACTTCCCCGTGCTGCACGTCGAAATAAAACGGAAGGTGCTTCAGCGAGGCCAGAATCGCACTGACGGTCCACTCGGCGGTGGAGATGTTATGCGCGCCGCGCGCATTGCAGATGGTGACATGGGGACCGACTGTGCCGGGAATCCATTCCGTGCCGGCCATCAACGACAACACCAGCCGCACGCCGCGCAGCCGTGGCCAGAGGCGCATTGCCTTCGTCGGATAGGGGTCGGGAATCCACACGTCGATGTCGATCTCGTGGTCGAGATCATCGGACAGGGCGATGAGTTCAACTTCCGCGGGAAAATCGCTGAACAACTCCGCCGCCAGAATGGCTGGGTATCCGACTCGCAGCATGGGTTCGCGCCTGACTCCCATGCTACACGGAAAGGGGTGTTCTGCGCCGTCAAAGACTGGCCAGGGCGATGAAGGGGCGGAATAATCAGTGAGAAGGGTCACCGCACCAAACCACCGCGATAGAGCATCCTATGAGTATGTGTTTCCTGCATTGCGGATTGCACCCATGCGCCTGAAGGCAAACAAAACGCCGTCCCAGCAACAGCTTGCGATCAAGCTGCGCGTGAATCAATCGGAGGACTCAGGCTTTATTACCTGGGAGCGCCGGCGGCTGCTGATTCACGCTGCCAAGACGGCGCTGGCCGCCGCGCTCTGCTGGTGGATCGCGATGCTCTTTGGCCTGCCGGAAGGCTACTGGGGCGCAATCAGCGCCATTATTGTGCTGCAATCGAACTTCGGCGCCACCATCTCGGCCTCGCGCGACCGCATCTTCGGCACACTGATCGGCGCAGTGCTCGGCTTCTCGTTCACGCTGGTTGGCGCGCTGCCGTGGAATTACATTCTGGCCGTGCTGGCGGCGGTGATTGTCTGCGGATTGCTGGGCCTGCGCGGCAGCTCGCGGCTGGCTGGAGTGACAATCACCATTGTGATGCTGGTGAACACCGGCTCTCATCGGACGCTGGCGCTGGACCGCGTGATGGAGGTCTTCCTGGGCATTGTGGTGGCGCTGGCCATCTCCACGCTGGTCTTTCCCGATCGTGCACGGCTGCGGCTTCGCGACGGACTGGCCAAAGAGTTTCTGCTGCTGGGCGCTTTGTTCGAAGGGATTCTTGAAGGCTTTCGCGGCGCGCCTGCCGAAAATCTGACTGCGTTGCGCGAGGATGTGCTGGCCGCGCTGCGCAGCAACAACCAACTGCTGGAAGCCGCGCGCAATGAGCCCTCCGGCGGCCCAGGATGGCGCGAGGGACTGGGAATGCTCTCGCAGTTTGGCCGCTCGCTCTTCGATGCGCTGAACGCTTTGGAGTTCTCCGCCAAAGACAGCCATGAAGATCGGTATGCGCAGCAGTTGGAGCCGGCGTTGGGAAGGCTGGCCATCGACATTCGCGCCGGGTTTCATTATATTGCCGAGTGCACGTACGCCTGGCGCTTTCACATTCCGCCGCCGGGACTGCACCTGGAGGAGGACATCGCGCAATTGGAAGCGCGCATGGCCGAGGTGCGGCCCACAGGCTTCCAGTTCACGCAGGCCGAGATTCTGCGCGCCTACGCTGTGCAGTTGCACTTAAAACAAATCGCCCGGCTGCTGCGCGCCTCGCGGGTCGAGACCAGCCGCGCCGTCGGCGAAGCGCAAGAGTAAAGCAGCGCGCTGGAAGGTTCAGGACAGAGGGGTTGCCCCATCCTTGCGACGTTCTTGTTGTTGTCGCAAGGGTGGGAAACCTCGAACTCCACCCAGCATTCTTTATAAGAACCTCTTCAGCGTTGCAGTCAGGTGTAAAAAATCAAACCTTCAGCAGATCCGTGTAGACAGCCATGCCGACTACAGCATCCGCGCCCAGCGCGTGCAGCGCATCGACCTCCTGCTGCGAGCGAATGCCGCCGGCAACGATGAGTTTGCGTTGGGTCAGCTTGCGCAACCGCGCGGCTACGTCAATGGGAAAGCCTTTCATCAAGCCTTCTCCATCTATATGCGTGTAAAGGAATGCGCTGACGTAAGGTTCGAGTTGCGGAATCGCCGCATCGGGAGTTAGTTCAACCTGCGCCTTCCATCCCTTCACGGCGATGCGGCCATTCTTGGTGTCGATGCCGGCCACCAAGTGCTCCGCGCCTACCGCCGCTGCGAGTGCGACGGCGAATTCGGTGTTGACCGCGCCCTCGGCGGAGAAGAGAGCCGAACCAATGATGACGCGCTTAGCGCCGGCGTCGAGCACCTGTTGCGCGCGTTCAATAGAGTGAATGCCGCCGCCTGCCTGACAGGGGAGCCGTTGAGCTATTTTGCGAACAAGAACGGAGTTGTCCCCCTGGCGCATCGCCGCATCCAGATCAATTAACTGCACCAGCGGAAAACGGGAAAACTTTTCAATCCAGTATTCAAAATCATCAAAGGCCAGGCGCAGTTTTTCGCCCTGTACAAGCTGAACAATCTGTCCGCCCAGCAAATCTATCGAAGGAATCAGCATGGCAGCCTCACGGAGACGCCGGCCCTGGCCAGCTCTTCTTTGAGCGAACGCGCACTGGAAATGCCGAAGTGAAAGATGCTGGCCGCGAGCGCCGCATCGGCCTTGCCGCGACCGAAGACATCGACAAAATGCGCAACGGTTCCCGCGCCGCCGGAAGCGATCACGGGAATGCCGACGGCCTCGCTAACCGCCGCGGTCAGCTCGCAATCGAAACCAGTTCTCATGCCGTCGGTGTTCATCGAGGTCAGCAGGATCTCGCCCGCGCCGCGCTCTTCGGCCTCGCGCGCCCACTCCACCACGCGGCGTCCGGCCAGCTTGCGCCCACCCTGCACATAGACCTGCGCATCGCGCACCGGATCGGCAGCCTCGGGATCGCGCCGCGCGTCGATGGCAACTACGACGGCCTGCGCGCCAAAGCTGCGGCCAATATCGTCAATGAGCTTTGGGTGTTTCAAGGCGGCGGAGTTCACGCTCACCTTGTCCGCGCCCGCCTCGAAGACCTGCGCCGCATCGTTCGCGGTGCGAATGCCGCCGCCCACGCAAAATGGAACGAACAACTCACGCGCCGTGCGGCGCACTGTGTCGAGCAGCGTCTGCCGGCCCTCGTGCGTCGCAGTAATGTCGAGCAGCACGATTTCGTCCGCACCCTCGCGGGCATGACGCGCCGCCTGCGTAGCCGGATCGCCCGCATCGATCAGATCGACGAACTGCACGCCCTTCACCACACGTCCGTCATGAACGTCGAGGCAGGCGATAATGCGCTTGGTGATCATGGCTTTCTCCTAATCACGTGCCGTGCAACAAATTCATCAAATTCTGCGCGTTGTTCTCCAGTCATCGCTTTCGTAGGAAAATAGATGCAGTTATCAGGACTCAGGCTCATTACTGTTATGACTTCATTCTGGCGAAAGTCTGTGATTGCATTCCAGGGTATTCGAGTTTCTACTGAATCTGAATTTGCTAAAATTAGTCCCTCATCATTCGCTATGAAGATGTAGTTTACCTTTCCATGCTCCAGCATAAAATTATTTCTATACCAAGTAGAAAACCTCCATTTGTCCAATGCCACGTGAATAGGGATTCCGACCACAGAAGCAAATAAAAATAAGCTCCCTTGTGTTTGGAGCCAAAATAATCCTGAATATATTCCTATTAGAAACAGAACGAAACTTATGGTTGGAACAGCAATATACAATACACGTGCATTACAAATAGAGATCGTTGTATATCCACGAAAATAGTTCCAGACTGCTTTGATTTCTTCACGAGTGTAGGAGAATTCGATTTTCATTTCACCGCCTCCAAAAAGTTCTTGAGAATCTTCAGCCCGGTTGCGCCGGACTTCTCCGGATGAAATTGCACGCCCATCACGTTGCCGCGCTCGACGGCCGATGCGAAAGACTCAATGTAATATGTGGTGGCCGCGGTGTCGGCGGTGACGGGAGCCTTGTAGGAGTGCGTGAAGTAGACGTACTCGCCCGGTTCGACGCCCGCAAGAAGGCGCGAATCTTTCCGCACTTCCAGAGAATTCCAGCCAACGTGCGGAACTTTATCCGGGCTTTCGGCAAAGTGTGTGCAGGATTCGGCGAAGTGTGCGAGGCCGGGCTGATTTGGTGCTTCGCTTGATCCGGCATAGAGCCACTGCATTCCAACACAAATTCCTAAGAATGGCACGCCGCGCGCAATTGCCGCTCGAATCGCGGAGGTGAGGCCCGTTGAGTCAAGCCGCTCTGTTGCCAGAAAGTGTCCCACTCCGGGCAGCACGATACGCTCCGCCGCTTCAACAAGCGACAGATCGCCGTCCGTCACGACCGTCTCCGCGCCCAGGTGATGCAGCGCCTTCAGCACCGAAGTCAGATTGCCCGCTTTGTAATCGATCACCGTAACGCGCATTCATTCATCTCCATTTCGTGCAGAAGGTCGATCTCACAGTCCCTCAGGGGCTACAGCCCATGTTCTTTTTGCCATCTTGCGGCACGACTGAAGTCGTGCCCTGACGCTTCTTGCATCCCTGAATGCGTTTTTCCACAGCCTGTAAAGTCGCGCCCTTTCAAAGCCACGTCCTCATCCTAATCCCAAAAACAACCACAGGTCCTTCGACTCCCTGCGCTACGCTCCGGTCGCTCAGGATGACAGTCAGTAGAAATTACAGCAAGCCTTTGGTCGATGGCAGCATCTTGCCCAGTTGCTTGTCGCGCGAGCAGGCAACGCGCAGCGCACGCGCGAAGGCCTTGAAGATCGCTTCGATCTTGTGATGATTGGAGCGGCCGTACATCGTCTTCACGTGAACATTGGCACGCGCGCCGCGCGCGAAGCCCTCGAAGAAATCCGTCACCAGTTCGGTTTGCAGGTCGCCGACCAGCCGCGTGCGTACCTTGGTTTCGACGGCGAAGGCCGCGCGTCCGCTGAGGTCTATGGCAGCAATCGCCAGTGTCTCGTCCATCGGCATCAGGAAATAGCCGGCGCGCAGAATGCCGCGCTTGTCGCCCAGCGCGTGATCGAAGGCCTCGCCCAGCGCGATACCGACATCCTCGACGGTGTGATGCTGGTCCACGTCGAGGTCGCCATCGCATTTAAGTTCGAGATCGAACGCGCCGTGGCGGGTGAAGAGCTCCAGCATGTGATCGAAGAAACGAATGCCGGTGGAGATTTTGTAGTGGCCGCCGCCTTCGATTGTCAGCTTGATCACAATGCGCGTTTCCGCCGTATTGCGCTCGACAATGGCGGTGCGCGGGGCTGTGGGTTTCTGTGTCATCTGTCCGCTCCTGGTTCCAACTTGGCCTCTCGAAATCCCAACTTCGATAAAAGATTTCACAGCGCCCTTACGGGGCGCGGCAACACATTTTGAATCCGCTACCCAGGATTTCATCCTGGGCTATTCTCGCATCGCCCCTCCGGGGCGTGTTAAAGTACCCGCAGTTTAAACGGCAATTCTACTACCGCTGCTACGGGGCGTGTTGAGGCGTATGCAATTCCAACGCAGAGAGAGTTTCGTTGAGGGCCACGGCAGCCTGGCGCATCTGCTCGCGCGTTCCGATGGTGATGCGTACGCAGCCATCGCAGCCGGGGTCGCTGGAGCGGTCGCGCACCAGCACGCCCGCGGCGCTCATCAGGCGCGTGAACTCCTTGTGCAGCGCGCCTATTTCCACTAAAACAAAATTCGCGCGGCTAGGCCAGCGGCGGACTCCGGCTGCATCGAGCACGGCCTCAAACTCCGCGCGCGCGGCCAGCACTTCAGCGACGTACCAGTCGAGATAGGCCGTATCTTCGAGCGCGGGCGGCAGACAGGTCAGCGCCAGCGAGTTCACGCTGTAGGGCGAGAGCACGCGCTTGACCCAGCGCATCAGTTCCACGGGGCCGGCAAGCAGTCCGAGGCGCAGTCCGGCAAGGCCGTAGGCTTTGGAGAAGGTACGTGCCATCATCAGATTGGGAACCACGCCAATTAGATCAACAACCGTTTCGCCGTAAAAGTGGAAGTACGCTTCATCGACCAGCAGCACTGCCTGCGGCGAGCGCGCGGCGATTTCGTACAACTGCGCGCGTGTGGCCGAGGAGCCGGAAGGGCTGTTGGGATTGGCGATGGCTATGATCTTGGTGCGCGGCGTGATGGCCGCGAGCAGGCGCTCGAAGGGAAACTGGAAATCGTCTGCGGCCTGCACCGCGATTGCTCGCGCATCCGTCGCCGACGCGTAGATCTCGTACATCGTATAGGTGGGCATAGGGAGCAGCACTTCATCGCCCTCGCCGAGGAAGGCTTCAAAGAGCACGTGAATCGCCTCATCCACGCCGTTGGTGAGCGCGACCTGCACAGGTGCGAGGCCGAGATGCGCGGCGACGATGGCCTCGACCGGCTCGCGCTCGGGATAGCGCGTGAGACTGCCCGCGCTGATGCGGCCCAGCACTTCGCGTACCTTGGGAGAGCAGGCCACGGTGTTCTCATTGAAGTCCAGACGCAACGCTTCGCGTTTGCCAAGGGGAGGGTGATACTCCTTCATCGCCTGTACGCGGGCGCGCGGCGCGGGATAGATTGCTTTGACGGATTCAGCCATGGGCCTTTCTCCTCTCAATTCGTATGCGAATGGCTTCGGCGTGACCGATGAGGCCCTCAGCCTCGGCCAGCAGAGCAGCGGGCGGACCGAACGAGCGTATTCCCTGTGCGGAGTACTCTTGCACAGTGATGAGCTTGACGAAGTCGTTGACGCTCAAGCCGCCACGCACGCGCGCCATTCCGCCGGTGGGCAGCGTGTGATTGGGACCGGAGATGTAATCGCCCATCGGCTGCGCGCTCCAGCGGCCCACGAAGACCGAACCCGCGTTTTGCACCCAGTTCAAATCGCTTGCCGCATCCACGGTGAGGTGCTCGGGTGCGAGACGATTGGTGAATGCGCGCGCTTCCGTTACATTCGCCGCGAGGATGACCAGCCCGTTGCGATCGAGCGCCTCACGCGCAACAGCATTGTTGGCGCTCCGCGCTTTTACTTTTTGGACGACCTCTTTCGCAAGATCAGCGCGCGTGGTGATGAAGATAGCCAGCGCTTCAGGATCGTGCTCGGCCTGCGCCACAAGGTCGGAGGCTATCTCGTTCGCGTTGCCGCTTTCGCTAGTGACGACAATCTCCGTGGGGCCGGCGAGCATATCGATGGCACAGTCGAAGGCGACCAGCCGCTTGGCCGCAGTGACATAGAGATTGCCGGGACCGACGATCTTGGAGACACACGGCAGGCTTGCGGTTCCGTATGCCAGCGCCGCCACTGCGTGCGCGCCGCCGATGCGATAAAACTCCGTAATGCCCAACAAATGAGCTGCGGCAAGAGTCTCCGGCGCGGGCTTAGGGGAAACAACAACAATGCGCTCGACGCCCGCCACCTGCGCGGGAATCACCGTCATCAGCAGCGTGGAAGGCAGCGGATGACGGCCGCTGGGCACATAGCAACCCACAGATCCAAGGGGACGAACAAGCTGTCCGGTGGTGAGGCCGGGGATGGGAGACTCGCTCCAGGAGGCGGGCAGTTGAGCAACAGCAAAGGCGCGAATCTGATCGGCGGCGATGGTCAGCGCCTGTTGCATTGCGGGAGAGATTGCATCCCACGCAGCGGGCATTTCTTCCGAGGTAATGCGCACACTGGCTTTGTCTTGAAGTCCGTCGAATCGCGCGGCATAGCGTAGCAGCGTGCGGTCGCCTTGCTTGCGCACATCGGCAACGATGCGCTTGACGGCGGGCAGGACAGCGTCGAGCGCTGCGCCGCCGCGATCTTCGAGTGCGGCGAGGATCTTTGCCGCCTGCTGCACTCCGCGTCCTGTTGTTCGGATCACTTTCATTGTTGGTCTCCGGTTCATGCACATTCAGAGATTGTGAAATACAAAACCAACGAAGTATCTTGTTTCCCACCCTTCGCAACAAACGCGAAGGATGGGGCACGGAGATTTTCTGGTGCTGAAAAATGCTTACAGCACAACTTTGTTGAGCGGATACTCGACAATGCCCGCGGCGCGCGCTGACTTGAGCTTGGGAATTACGTCGCGGGCCACGCGCTCTTCGACGATGGTGTTGACCGCGACCCAGTCGGAGTTGCTGAGCTGGGAGACGGTGGGCGAGTTGAGCGCGGGCAGTACGGCGAGGACCGCATCAAGGTCGCCGCGCCGCACATTGAGCATAAGGCCCACCTGCGATTGCGCGTCGATTGCGCCGCGCAGCATGAGCGCGATCTGGTCGAGCTTCTCGCGCTTCCACGGGTCTGAGAGAGTTTTCTGGCCGGCGATCAGATGCGTCTCGCTCTCCATAATCGTGTCGATGATCTTGAGGTGGTTGGCCTTGAGCGAGCTGCCGGTCTCGGTCACTTCGACGATCGCGTCGGCCAGCATGGGCGGCTTCACTTCCGTTGCGCCCCAACTGAACTCGACCTTGACGTTGACGCCCTTGGCGGCGAAGTAGCGCTTGCTGACTTCGACTAACTCCGTCGCCACGATTTTACCTTCCAGGTCTTCGGCTTTTTCAAAGCCGCTGCCCTCGGGAACGGCCAGCACCCAACGCACCTTGCGGCGGCTCTGCTTGGCATAGGTAAGCGTTGTCACGCTTGTAACATCCAGGCCGCTTTCGACGACCCAGTCAATGCCGGTCAGTCCGGCGTCGAGAACGCCGTGATCGACGTAGCGGGCCATCTCCTGCGCGCGAATCACCATGCACTCGATCTCGGGGTCGTCGATGGAGGGAAAGTAGGAGCGGCCGTCGGCGTAGATATTCCAGCCGGCGCGCTTGAAGAGTGCAATGGTGGCATCCTGCAGACTGCCTTTGGGAATACCGAGTCTCAGCTTATTAGCCACGAGTTGCCCCTTTCTGGATGCCGGTTCCTTCTACCACGATGGGTTTGGTAAAGCAACTGACCGTGCCTTCGTGGCAGACGAGTCCGTCGCCCTCGACGACAACACGAAAGAGCAGCGTGTCATTGTCGCAGTCGGTTGCGGCGGAGACTACGCGCAGGCGGTTGCCACTGGTCTCGCCCTTCATCCACAGCTTCTGGCGGGTGCGGCTCCAGAAGGTGACGAAGCCGGATTCAAGGGTTTTGGCGTAGCTGGCAGCGTTGAGAAAGCCCAGCATCAGCACCTCGCCGGTGCCTGCATCCTGGACGATGCCGGGTACGAGGCCGTCCATCTTGTCAAAATCGATTGTGGGATTCATATTGCTCATTATCTTCCTTGTCCTGGGGATTTTCGGGTTGTTTGTTTGTATCCACGCAGTAAAAAACCCGCTCAGCGTGGTCGCCGGCGGGCTTCAGAACTCTTTGATCTCTCTGGCCGATTACATCAGGCCATAACAGTCCGCCGGCATGGAGACTCCATGATGATGGTGGTGACCGTGATGGCGGTGGCTCTGCATCTAGTACTGACGTTAACGAAAGAACAGAAGTTTGTCAAATGTTTTACTTGCGGACGGGCGCGGTGGGGCGGAGAATGGAGGCGTGCGAACGCGAATGCGATTTGCGGCTTTGGCGGTTGCGGTGTTGTTTGTGTGCCTGGCCGGAATGGCGCAGAACCAGGATCGCGATACACGCGGCGTGCCCAAAACCTCGGCGACGGCCCCGCCACCGGAGGCGCGCATCGACATCAATCACGCCAGTGTCGATGAGCTGCTCAAGATTCCCGGCATGACGCGCATCTGGGCGGCGCGCATTGTTCGCTTCCGGCCCTATCGCACTAAGCAGGAGCTGCTGGAGCACGGAATCGTGACCAGCCAGGTTTACGACCGGATCAAGGATTACGTGATTGCGCATCGCGAGGCGCAGTAAACGTGGACTGTCTGGCTTTGTGGTTTCCCACCTTAGCCGCAAAAACTAAAACGCGGTGAGGGTGGGGCACCCGCGGCGTGGACCGAGAGGTCCACGCTACAGCCGGCCGGGAGGCCGGCGCTACTCCGTGCCCGCTTCGCCCGGCGAAACCGCATCCCCACGCTTGAGCAGGCGGCTCAGAATCACGTAGAGCACGGGAATGAAGAAGAGATTGAGCACGGTGGAGAGCAACATTCCGCCAACGACGGTGGTGCCCACGGAGCGGCGGCCGAGCGCGCCCGCGCCGGTGGCGAAGACCAGCGGCAGCACGCCCAGGATTAAGGCGAAGGATGTCATCAGGATGGGCCGCAGCCGCAGAGCGCCCGCCTCGGCGGCGGCATCGACGATGGAGCGGCCTTTTTTGCGGAGTTGCTCGGCAAACTCAACAATCAGGATCGAGTTTTTCGCCGAGAGGCCGATTAGCATCACCAGGCCGATCTGGCAATACACATCGTTGGAGAGGCCGCGCAGCGAGACCAGGCCCAGCGCGCCCAGCACCGCCATCGGCACAGCCAGCAGGATGATGAAGGGCAGCGCGAAGCTCTCGTATAGCGCCGAGAGAGTGAGGTAAACGACCAGAATACCGAGGCCGAAGATCAGCAGCGCCTTGCCGCCCGACTCGATCTCATCGAGCGTCAGGCCGGTCCATTCGAAGTTCATGCCGGGAATCATGGTCTTTTTGGCGAGATCCTCCATGGCCGCGAGTCCCTGGCCGGAGCTATAGCCCGGCGCCGGCGAGCCGTCTATTTCGACCGCGCGGAAGAGGTTGTAATGGGTGATGACCGGCGGGCCGGAGCTCTCGGCCACCTTGACCAGGTTGTCGAGCGGGATCATCTGGCCGGAGTCGGAGCGGACGTAGTAGCTGTGCAGATCGCGGGCGTTCATGCGGAAGGGCTGGTCGGCCTGCACAAAGACGCGGTAGGCGCGGTTGTTGTAGTCGAAGTCGTTGATGTACTCCGAGCCCATAAAGACGCTGAGGGTGCTGGTGATCTGCGAGAGCGGAATACTCAACGCCTTGGCCTTTTCGCGGTCGATGGTGACCAGCACCTGCGGGTCGTTGGCCGAGAAGGTAGTGAGCAGGCCGGTCAGATCCTTGCGCTGGCGGCTGCCGGCAACGATCTGGTGGGCGACGCGATCCAGGTCGCTGAGCGTGTTGTTTCCCTGATCCTGAAGCATGAACTGAAAGCCGCCGTAACTGCCCACGCCGTTGACCGCCGGTGGCTCGAACATGGCTACTATGCCGCCACTGGGAGCGAACATCAGGCTCATGAGCTTGGGGTTCAGATCGGCGACGATGTCGGCGGTGGAGTGGCCCTTGCCGCGGCGCTGATCGGAGGGCGTGGTGGAGATGAACATCATGCCGGCGTTGGATGAGCCTCCGGCGAGGCTGAAGCCCATGATGGAAAATGCTCCAGCGATGTCCTTGTTGGTGGCGATGATGGCCTGCGCGCGATCAGCCAGTGCACTCGTGTATGCCAGCGAGGAGCCCGGCGGGGCCTGCACAATGACCATGAGGAAGCTCTGGTCTTCCTGCGGGATGAAGCCGGTAGGCACGTGCTGATAGACCCAAACGGTAGCGCCCAGGCCGGCGAAGAATAGCACCAGTAGCGCGTAGCGCAGCTTGAGCGCCCCATGAATCGCTTTGGCGTAAGTGGCCGACATCCAGCTGATCTGTCTGTCAGTGGAGTGAATGAAGCGGGAGAAGAGGCGCGAGACGAGATCGATGTGCAGGAAGTCGAGCTGCCTGGGCCGATCCTCTTCGCCGCGCAGGAACATAGCCGAGAGAGCCGGAGAGAGCGTGAGCGCGTTAAAGGCCGAAATAGCGATGGCAAATGCGATGGTCAGCGAAAATTGCCGGTAAAGAATCCCGATGGTTCCAGGGAAGAACGAGACCGGCACGAAGACCGCAATCAGCACCAGCGAAGTGGCGATGACAGCGCTGGTCACCTCGCCCATCGCCCGCGACGTGGCCTCATGCGGGTTGCTGTGCTCCATCGCGATGTGGCGCTGCACGTTTTCGATGACCACGATGGCGTCGTCGACGACCAGACCCGTGGCAAGAGTGATGCCGAAGAGCGTGAGCGCGTTGACGGAGAATCCGAAGACCTTGATGAAGGCGAAGGTTCCGATCAGCGAGACGGGAATGGTGACGGCGGGAATAATGGTGGCGCGCCAGTCCAGCAGGAAGAGGAAGATGACGGTGATGACGATGATGATGGCGATACACAGCGTGAAGAGCACTTCGCGAATCGAGTCGCCGACCACCGTTGTCGAATCAAAGGCGATGGCGTATTCCAATCCCGGCGGAAAGCTCTTCGAGAGCTCGACAAGCGCGGCCTTGGCCTTGCTGTCCACTTCCAGCGAGTTGGCGTTGGAGAGCTGCATCACGCCGATGCCCATCGCTTCGCGCCCGGCGTACTTGAGCACGGAGCTGTAGTCTTCAGCGCCCACCTCCGAGTGGCCCACATCCTTGAGCAGCACCAGGCCGTTGGCGGAGTTCTTGACGATGATCTTGTCGAACTCGGCGGGCGAGGTGAGCCGGCCCACCACGCGCACCGGCATCTGGAAAGCCTGCTTCGCGTCCGTGGGCGGCTGGCCAAGCTGGCCGGCGGGAATCTCTACGTTCTGCTCCACCAGCGCATTCACTACGTCATTGGCAGTTAGATTGCGCGCGGCCAGGCGCTCCGGGTCCAGCCAAACCCTCATCGCGTACTTGCGCTCGCCGAAGATCCTCACATCGCCCACGCCCGGCACGCGCTTGATGGCGTCCTTGACGTATATGTCCAGGTAGTTGGAGATGAACTCGGGCGAGTAGCGGCCATCGCGGGTGAAGAAGCCGGCGCCGAGGACGAAGTTGCTGTTGGCCTTGGTGATGCTGATGCCGGTGGCGTTGACGGCCGCGGGCAGACGCCCGGTGACGCTGGCCACGCGATTCTGCACGTCTACGGCGGCGATGTCCAGATCGTAACCGGTCTGGAAGGTGGTGACGATGGAGCTGGTTCCGCTGTTGGTGCTGGAAGAGCTGATGTATCGCATGCCCTCGACACCATTGATGGACTCTTCGAGCGGAATGGTGACAGCCTTCTCGACGGTGTCGGCGTTGGCGCCGACGTAATTGCAACTGACCGAGACCTGCGGAGGCGCCAGCGTGGGGTACATAGCAACCGGAAGAGTGGGAATGCACACTGCTCCAGCCAGAATGATCATCAGCGCGCAGACCGTCGCAAATACCGGCCGGTGACTAAAGAAATCTACAAACAAGGGTTGCCTTCCTTTTCATCTGCAATGGGCGCGTTGTGACAGGCGTCCTGTGCCCGTCCCCGGTTATTGCCGGAGACGCAAAGTCAAACTGTGCTTTAGGCTCCCGGCAGTGGCATCACCGGCATGCCGTTCACCAGATACTGCGTGCTGGAGATGACCACCCGGTCGCCCTCCTTCAGTCCCGAGGTGACGGAGTAGCTGTTGCCCACCGTATCGCCCAAGGTGACCGACACCTGGCGGGCCATAAAGTGGCCGCCCTGCCCCTGCGCCACAAAGACGAAGCTCTGCCCGCCCTGGCGCGTCACAGCCAGCACAGGAATCACCGCCATCGGCGTGGTGCTCCAGATCACTCGCGCCTTGATCATCTGCGCGTTGCGCAGCAGCTCCGGCGAGGCCCGTACAGGCGCCTTCACCAGAATCCCCTGCAACGTGCTCTCCACCTGCGGCGAAAGAAAATCGATCTTCGTCTTGTCCAGCAGCTTGCCGGAGTCGTCCATCAGCTCCACATCCAGCCCCAGGCGCACCTGCCCCGCGCGCTCCGTGGGAACGTAGATGTAGGCTTCCAGATCCTTGCTCTCATCCACCGTGGTCATCACCGTGGCCGGAGAGTTGAGCGGCGAGGCAAAGTCGCCCACATGCACCGGAATGTCGCCCACCGCGCCGTCAAAGGGCGCGCGGATGCTGTAGTAGGCCAGTTGAGCCTCCTGCGCCTTGCGCAGTTCCACCGCCGACTGATAATCCGCCTTGGTGTTGCCGAAGGACTGCAGCGCCTGGTCGTAGGCGTCGCGGCTGGTCACGCCCGCATCGAAGAGCTTGCGCTGCCGCTCGACTTCGACCGCGTTGTAATCGTAGAGAGCTTTCTTCTGCCGCTCGGTCGCACGCGCCGAATCGACGGTAGCCATCTGCAAGTGCGGATCGATCTCCATCAACAGATCGCCCGCCTTCACGTGGTCGCCGGAGCGGACGAGTATCTTCGTCACCAAGCCGCTCACCTGAGGCAGCAGCGTGGCCGAGCGCCGCGACTTGATCGTCGCCACATACTCGCTCGACTGCGCTACCGGCTGGAGCGCTACCGTTACCGTTTGCACCGGCATGGCCTGCATCCCGGCGTTGGCCGCAGCTGCCGGCTTCTTCTCGCAGCCGGTAACCGCCAACCCAAGAAGCACAAAACAACCTATCCCAAGAATCTGTTTCAACTCGCTCTTCCTCGCTTGATCTTTTCTACGGCAATCTACCGTCCTAAGTTCCTTAAGTTTGATGCTGCCCAACGCATCGCCGTTGCTGAGAAGCAGCCCAACTCGCGCCGGCAAGTTGCGCGCACAGAGAGTCCATGCAGGTTTGCTATCTATATTGTGACGCCTGGAGGCACGGGATTGACGCAAAAAACTCTCCGGCCAGCCTTCCCAGACTGGAATGCAGGCGGCCCGGTCTTCCGTTTAGCCTGGCAAGGCGGCTGAAGCCCTCCACTTGTCCTGCTCGGTCTTCCCACCAGGGCGTTTCAAGCCATCGGTGTGTAACTCGATGGTTTCCCGGCACAGCCTCTACTCTAGTCTTTTCCAATCCAAGAATGAGCCTGAAGGGTCGCGGTAAGGCGGGCAGCGCGGACGGCTCCTTTTCGGGATGATTTCATATTTTGTTCGTCCT
>JBKQLG010000254.1:0-2621 GCA_052147235.1 Occallatibacter sp. | reverse complement strand
TCGGTAAGTTGTTTATTTCCAATGAAAAATGGTTGCGATGAGCGGTGACCGGGCGCCTCGAAGCCGGTCGCAGCTCGGTAACTTACTGATTACACTGAGCCAAGGCATCCTTGAGGATTCTGCCGATGTCCATGAATTGATCCAGCCCGGACGGCTTGGTGATGAATTGGGAAACTCCGAGCTGCTTTAGCAGTGCCTCGTCTCGCCGGGACCGGGAAGAACTCCACACACAGACTGGAACGCCGCCGAGATGTCCGGCGTTTCGGATCTCGCGCAAGATGTCTTCGCCGGTATACTTGGACAGGTTCAAGTCCACCAGGATCAGGTTTGGAATGGCCGCATCCGCATAGGCCCCCTGCCGGCGAATAAAGGCGAGGGCTTGGCCGCCGTCCAGCAGGTGAATCAGTTCAAATCGGAGATCCTGCTTGTTCAGCGCCCGCTCTAGCAGGAAGACGTCCGAACCGTTGTCTTCAATGACAAGGATTCGGGCCGCGGGAACAACCGTAGCGTGTTTCAAGCTTACCCCCAGCGATCTATCTTCGCCCACCGTTTTCATCATTCCACACTTGATGGCGGCGCGGTTTGCGGTGACACCTGCCGGGCCCTTACGATCCAGCGCTTAGGCGCGGCTCCGATATAGAAAAAGGGATAGCAAGTCACCAGTGTCAGCACGTTTTCAGACGAGGGGGCGAGTACCGAAACATTCTCCGGCTCGACAATGAGGAGCGATTCGACTACGTATTTGAAGTCGCCGCCCGGCGCGGAGAATTGAATTTCGTCCCCGGTTCTCAAATCCTTCAGGGCGCGAAAGAATGTGTCCCGGTGCCCGGCGAGGCCCACGTTACCGGGCTGGCCCGGCAGCGCCGTGCCGGGAATATGTCCGACCGCGCGCCGGAGAGTGGCTTTGTCGATCCCTTCGGCGACGATCGCGGAAAGGAGAAGACGCGGGATCTCGATGCGGCCGATCGGAGCGTCCATCGCGGCGGCGGGTACGCCCTTCGGGGAAGTGCGGATCTCCGGATGAGCCGTGCTCCCGGTGGCGGCGCGCCGTTCACTCAGCAGGCGGTCCAGATCCATCGTCTCGCGCCGCTGGAAAATCCAGGTATCCAACAGAACGAATCCGCAATAGCCCAGCAGCAGGATGGCGCAGGCCAAGAGCGCACGCTGGGCCCACTTCAGAATCCGCCGGAGCGGCTCCTTCGCGAGTACCAGCCTCATTTGGCGCCCTTCTCGTCAAGCTGCGGCTCGCCGCCGGCTATGTAGCCGGTGCGGGTGCGGACGGACATTTTGTCGTGGCCCTTCCCCGTGGCAACGACCCGAATGGAACGATAAGCACCGTCACGGCTCGGGCTGAGGGGAACGTATCCGATGGTGTATTGATGGCGAATGTCCCGGGCGATGCGCTCGCAGATGGCCACCACGTCGCTGAGTCGGCCGGGAAGAAAGGCTTCGCCGCCGGTCGCCTGCGCCAGGCGCTTGAGCGCACCCGGGTTCTGCTCCTTATCCTCTTCGTCGAACAGGCCCAGAGTATAAATGACGGCACTGGATTGCTCGGCCAGTTTCATGACCTGCGCCAGACTGCGCGCGCTGACGTTGTCACCACCGTCGCTGACCACGATCAGCACTTTCTTATCCCGCGTGCCTGCCTGCAACTGATCTAACGCCTTGACGATCGCGTCGTAGAGCGCCGTCTGACCGCCGGTGGGCGTCGAAATCGCTCTTTCGAGCGCGGCGGTGCTATCCGTGAATCCGGTCGTGGGAGGCAGGCCCAGCCACACGCGCTCGTTGAAGTTGACGACGAACATTTCGTCTTCCCGATTGCTGGAGCCCACGAAGGTTCGGGCGGCGGCGGTCACCTCGGCAAGTTTCGGCCGCATGGATGTGCTGTGGTCGATAACCAGTCCCACGGTAACCGGAATATCTTCATTTGTGAAAACCCGGATGTGTTGCGGTACGCCGTTCTCATAAACCTCAAAATTCCGCTGGCCCAGATCGGAGACAAAGCCACCTTGCCGGTCGGTGACCGTAGCGTGCAACACCACCAGGGCAACGTCCACTGAGATCGAAAAAGATCCCGAGTCGCGATCTTGTCCTGTCCGTGGAGCCTGAGCTTCGGCGCAGCCCGCCAGGACAAACAGAAGAAAGACGGGGAGAGCGACGGCTTTCGCTGCGCCACGCTCTCCCGCCCGCGACTGCCCCACACTCATAACATTCATGTGCTCTCCGCTCGAGTTTGCCGGGTTCCGGCCAGGGAGTCCCTCGGCCACATGCCTAACGACCGCCGGCGCGCCGGAACAAAGACGCGCCGAATCGCCGGTCAAGGCCCTTACCGAACGCGCTTTTGCGCCAGCCGGAGGGTCCAGGCCGCACCCAATGCAAGCAATCCGAACAACGCCATCAGCGGCAGCGTGCTGGCCGTGGCTGGAAGAGTGCTGACCGTGGCTGGAGCCGTCTGCTCCGGTACTGCTGCGGGCGCTACTTCAGCCACCGTTGGTGGCGGAGTAACGACCTCGGCAAGTTGTACCTCTTCGCCGGTAGGCTTGATGGCCATGACAGGCGCCTGCTTCAGTTGCAGCACCACAGGGTGGCTCGCCGACTGAATCGGCTCGGCGACTTCCACC
>JBKQLG010000253.1:0-5316 GCA_052147235.1 Occallatibacter sp. | reverse complement strand
AGTGTTGAAGACCTCCGGTTTTTCATTCTTGGAAAGAGCTTCTTCGAGCGCTTCGATGCAGAAGTTGGTTTCCATGGTGATCGACAGCTTCCATGCAAGAACGCGGCGGCTGATCTGAAGCACCTTAGCCTGCTTCTGGATGGGAAGGTCATGCTCGGGATCGATCATCGCTTTGCGCTCAGAAGACCCGCTTTTGTGAGCGCCCCTTCTAAAAAATCGTTCTCCAGCGTCAGCTCGCCGATCTTGGCGTGCAGCGCTTTGAGGTCGACCGGCGCGGTCTGGTCCGCTCTGGCCTCGCCGAAGACGCCTGCGGCGCCCTCCTGCAACTGGCTCTTCCACTGCATAATCTGGTTGGGATGGATGTCGAAATGCTCGGCCAACTCGGCCAGCGTCTTCTCACCCTTGACTGCGGCCAAGGCCACCTTCGCCTTGAACGCCGCTGTGTGGTTCCTGCGGGGACGTCTGCTCATCGGTTCTCCTCTTCACAGCCATCTTAAGGCTGCGGGCGAGCAGAACTTCCACTTAAACTCTTGTCCGAATTTGCGGTACCGGCTCTAAGCTCGTCCAAGACACAATATTTGTGGCTGAACAGGCTCGCGACTTGCGCTGGAAACACAACATTAGACTCAAGGGAATGGACGCTATCCATGTCGCATCGGCACTTGAGGCAAAATGCACGGAATTTTTGACATGGGATAGGGACATGGGGACAAGTAAATCTCAGTTCTTGGCCGCTCAGGGAGTCTCTGTCATAACGCCATCAGCTACTAAGCTACTCCCGCCGACCTATTACTCCGCCAGTAAACTATTTCAGTAATCTGGTTAGTCAAGTATATTTTTACCGAACCACGTTCAATAGAGATTTATGTACCTTTATGCCGCCGTTATAATCGATAAATCCCAGTTTGCGAAAGCGATTCATAAAGAAGCTCACGCGCGAGCGCGTTGTTCCGATCATCTCCGCCAGTGTCTCCTGAGAAACCTTTGGAATTAGCGTCTCCGGCTCGCCAGGCTGGCCAAACTCCGCCATCAGCAGAAGAATCCGCGCCAGCCGCTTCTCGCTGGAGTTGAAGAGCTGATCGACCAGGTCGGCCTGGGCTCTCATGCAGCGTTCCAGCAGAAACTTCAGAAAGAGATCGCTGAAGGTATGCTCCTCGTGCATCACTCGGATCATCTCCGCGCGCTCAATCTTGAGCGCCGTGCAGGGTGCAATCGCCGTAGCCGTCGCCATGCGCAGCCCTGGCGTCCCGGCTATCGACTCCTCGCCCACAAAGTCGCCCGTCGAGAGCAGCGCGATGGTCGCCTCTTTACCCTCTTTCGAGATCACGGTTAGCTTGGCGCGCCCGCCCTGCAGGTAGAAGACGCAATCGGCCGGATCGCCCTGGGCAAAAAAATCCCTCTTGGGCTTAACCTGTACAACTCTCCGCCCCAGCCCTGCCTGCGCCAGGAAAACAGCCGGATCAAATCGCTCCTGCATCAGTTCCGTCATCCGAATTCCCCATCCCCCTCCGCGATTTTGCCGGGTTCTCCTCACGAGAACGTCCGAAGCCCACCGCCTTTCTTTACTCGGCCCAGTCAACCTTTCACACCTATTCCATTATTAAACTCTCTTGGTCAGAGATAAAAATCTGTTCTTTATTGCTCACTTTTACGCATATTATGCTGGATGTTTTCAGAATATAAAAATAATTTTCTGTTTACGCAAATCGAAGAGGGCGCAACTCCGTCATGTACCTTGGCAACGACCATCCTCCGCAGAGCCTTCTTCCGCGGACTGCCCGCCCCTGCGACAATGGCAACAGCGCCCGGCGAGACGGGGGGGGAATCCATTGGCCAAGCTGCGAGTCCTATCGACGCACCTCTTCATGCATGAGCGCCTGAACCCAGGCCTCCTGGAGCTGACCGCCCGATCCGGCGCGCAGGCGGTCGAGCTCTTTGCCGCGCGCCAGCACTTCGACTACACCAGCCGCGAGCACATCGCCGAGCTGGCCGCTTTCTTCCGTTCCAACTCGCTCACCGCCTGGTCGATGCACGCCCCGCTCTATCCCGACCGCGAGATGGGCCGCTCCGGCGCGCCCGCCGTCAACCTGCTGCACGCGGAGAAGAGCCGCCGCATCGCGGCCATGGACGAGATCAAGCGCGCCCTGGAAACCGCCGAGCAACTCCCCTTCCGCAACCTTGTCGTCCATCTCGGCGAGCGCCACGATGAGTGGTCGCCGCGCGCCGTCGAGCACGCCCTCACCGCTCTTGAGCACCTCGGAGCTTTTGCCCGTCCGCTGGGCGTGCGTCCGCTGGTCGAGAACCTGCTCAGCGAACCCACCACCCCCGAGCATCTGATGGAAATCCTCGAAACTGGGCACCTGGACCAGATCGGCGTCTGCCTCGACCTTGGCCATGCGCATATGACCGTCGGCATACCGGAGGCCATCGCCACACTTGGCGCTCGCATCGTTCAGGTCCACGCGCACGACAACCACGGCCTCAAGGACGAACATCTCTTCCCTGGCGACGGCACGATAGACTGGCCAGCCGCAACAGCGGCCCTTAACGCGCTGGCCGCGCCACCCGCAGTGGTCTTGGAAATCAGCTCCAAGCTCCCCGGCGAGCCCGACGCGCTGCCGGAGCGCATCCGGCAGGCCTTCGAGCTACTGGATTGATTCAGCAATTGATGCGCATCGCGCTATAATCGCGTCGTGAACAAAATGATGCGTATCATACATCTTGCTGCAGTTCTTATTTCTCTCGCCGCTAACATTGCAAATGCTCAGAAAACTCAAACTGAAGCGATCTGCAACCTCTCCCTGGACGAGACGAAGAGTTTCCTCGCGTTTGATCAGGAACTTCGAAGCGCAATCACAAATCAAGATGCGGCAGCTATGACGCTTTTGGTAAGGTATCCATTGCGCGTCAACGATAATGGGAGTAGCTATTCCATCAATAACCCGGCAGCGCTGCAATCGCACTTTCAAGAACTTTTCCCGAAGTCAACCGTAAAGGCTGTCCTTGACCAGAAGCCTGCGGAAGTGTTCTGCATACATGAAGGAATTCTGTATGGTAACGGGGTAATCCGTGTTGTCCAGACGAAGCTCGGCTTCGAGATAGAGTACGTACATCTTCCAGAGTCTCGATACCAAAATGCACTTCACAAAGCCGCAAAACTGGAGTTTGTTTGCAGGACAGAGAATCATCGAATCATGATTGATTCGGAATCGGCGAATATTCTGCGCTATCGTGCCTGGAATAATCCCCGTTCTGTAACTGATCACCCGGACATAGAAATCGCCAAAGGAAACATGGAAATCGAAGGCACAGACGGATGCTCCCACGCTGTTTGGACTTTCAAGAATGACGCGACAACCTATACAGTGGAGGAAGTAGGCTGTTTCCCAGATTCGAATCAACCTCCTGAGGGCTCCAGGGGAATGGTGATTGTGAAAGAAACGAATAAATCGGAGTTGAGTGAGTGGTGTTATTGATGTCTGGTTGACAAATAGGTGTCCATTGGAGTACAAAAGAAATGCAGGCCGTCGTTGAAACATTGGGGTATCTTAAGTCCGCGGAAAAGCTCTTCAGCGAGGCGGAACGCGAGCATATCGTCGCGATGGTAGCGGCCGAGCCGGAGTGCGGCGAGCTGATTCAAGGAACAGGCGGCTTTCGCAAAGTCAGGGTTGGACGTGGAGGCATGGGAAAGCGCGGTGGCGCGCGCGTGATTTACATATTGCGCGGCGATGCGTTTCCGATCTTTTTAATCGCGGCGTATGCCAAGAATGAAAAAGAAAATCTGACCCAAAAAGAGCGTAACAAACTTGCCAAACACGCCGATGAAATCTTCAAGAAGTATAGGAGTTGATCGATGACGGCCTTATTTGAAGACCTGATGAACGGACTGGACGAAGTGGATGCCTTCCTGGCCGGAAAGACGGATGGCTACAAGGTTCATTTGCCCGCCGAGGTTGATGTGAAGGGCATTCGCAAGCGGCTTAAGATGACCCAGGCTCGCTTCTCCGACACCTTCGGCTTCAGCCTGGACGCGGTCAAGCATTGGGAGGGCGGACGCCGCACGCCCGAATCCTCAGCCAGAGCCTTCCTTACCGTCATCGCCAAGAATCCCACTGCCGTCATCGCTGCTCTGCATCCGCAGCAACCATCCGCACACAACTTCACCGGTTCCTCTGTCTCTCGCTCTTGAGTTATTGGCGTCGTTAACTCCGCCAACTCTCAGCAAATGCGCGGCAACTGCTCGCCGATCTGCTGAGGAATCACGCGGTTGGCGCCCATTGCGGTGCGGGCGACTAACATACCTTTATGCTCGGCGGTGACTCTCCCAATGCGGGCGGCATCCCTGCCCAGCGGATGCGCGCGCAGAATGGCCAGAATTTCATTAGCCGCTTCGGGCGCGACAAAGAAGACCGCCTTGCCCTCATTGGCGACATAGACCGGATCGAGGCCGAGCAGCTCGCAGGCCGACTGCACCTCGGGACGCACCGGCAGGCTGGGCTCGTCGATCTCCATGCCCACGCCGGAGGCCTGCGCGATCTCGTTGAGCGTGGACGCGAGGCCACCGCGCGTGGGATCGCGCATGGTGTGAATCGCCGCACCCGCCACAGCAAGCACCTCGGCAATCATCCCATTCAGTGCGGCGCAGTCGGAGCGAATCTGGCTCTCGAACTCAAGGCCTTCGCGCACGCTCATGATGGCCATGCCGTGGTCGCCGATGGTGCCGGAGACCAGAATCGCATCGCCTGGCTGGGCACGCCGCGGACTTACTGTAATTCCGGGCCGCAGCAGGCCCACGCCTGCCGTGTTGATGTAGCAGCCGTCGCCGTGGCCGCGCTCCACGACCTTGGTGTCGCCGGTAACAATATTGACGCCCGCCGTGGCCGCGGCCCGCGCCATCGCCTCGACTATCGCGGCCAACTGCGCCAGCGGAAAACCCTCTTCCAGAATGAAGCTGGCCGAGAGAAACTTTGGCTCCGCGCCGCTGACGGCCAGATCGTTCACCGTGCCGTTCACCGCCAGCTCGCCAATCGATCCTCCGGGAAAGAAGAGCGGCTGCACGACGAAGGAATCGGTGCTCATCGCCAGGCGGCTGCCGCCGAGGTCCAGCACTGCCGCATCGCCCAGGTTTTCCAATTCCGGATTGCGGAAGGCGGGCAGGAAAAGGTGTTCGACCAGCTCATTGCCCAGCTTGCCTCCGCCACCGTGCCCCATCACAATCGTAGGATAGCCAACCAGTGGCAGCGGACAGCTCCAGCCGGAAAAGTCTGGAACGCCGGTCTTCGAATCGTCAGACATTTGGCCCTCTCGTCAGCCCGC
>JBKQLG010000252.1:0-5652 GCA_052147235.1 Occallatibacter sp. | reverse complement strand
TCGATGTTATAGCCGAGGAAGCTGGGGCCGGAGTCGTCCTGATCGTATTCGGTGATCTGCATGACCGGCGCCCAAAACTTATCTTTGCCCGAGGGGGTCAGATGGGCGACGATGAAGCCGTCGCCGTTGGCGGCGAGGGCGGAATCCGGCTGAAGCAGCCATGCTCCCACCTTCCCTGGCAGATTCCAAGCGTCTTCCGCCACCACTCCGGCGACTCGCGCGCGGCGATGTCCGATGCGCACCATCCGGCCGGCAATTTGCGGATCGGCGCCGAACTCGATCTTCCAGAAGCTCTCGCTCAAGATCACGCCTGGCAGATCGCTTGAGGCCATTGGCTCCGGGGTTGCAAAGCGTACAGGGAGGCCGAGCAGCGGTAAGAGGTTGGAGGAGGCCTGCGCGAGTTTCCAAGGCTCCTTTGGTGCGGAGTTGGTCTCTCTCTCCGGCTGGATGCACTCTTCGGTGATGCGATAAAAGGCAAAGCCGTCAAAGAAGCTGTGCCTGTGTTTCTTCCAGGCCAGGTACTGCTGGGGCGCGATGGTGGTGGAAATGCCGTCGGCTCTCTGGATCAGGATCAGCCCTGGCTCCTGCAAGTGCGATGAAAGCATCCGCTCCGCACGCACACCGGGCGAGAGACGCGCGATTCCGTAACTGACGGCCAGAAGGGCGAAAAGCATCAGCAGGCATTGAGCGGCGCTTCCGCGCAGCGCCGCAAGCAGCGGCCCCAGCCTCCAGCGCGGCTCGCTGAGACAGGTTGCATCCTGAAAAGCGCCCAGGCAAAAGCAGACGATCTCGCGTTCCGCCTGCCAGGAGAGCTGCTCCATCGGGGCGCGCTCCTGCCGGACATGCCACAGCTCCGCCTGCCACTCGCGCAGCCAATCGGCGCGCCGGCCGCTGGGCACAAGCAACGCGGCACAGCACAGGAGGCCTCTGTCGATGAGGGCAAAGAGCGGCTTGAGAGAAGGCATCATAGGCTTCTGGCCTCCTCGGCCTGGAAGGGAATCAATCTCTCCAGCAGCGGGTAGCGCCGCCGGGTGGCCACCAGCGTCGCCCTGCCCGCCATAGTCAGTCTGTAGTACTTTCTCGGCGGCCTCTGCTCGATGTCGGCTATGGACTGCTTCTCCCAACGCGAAAGGATCAGTTCGTCGCGCTCCAGCCGCCGCATCGCCGGGTAGACCGTGCCGCTGGGCAGGCCGGTCATCTCCATGATGCTGAATCCATATACAAATCCAGCGTCCAGCGCCTGGAGAATCATTGCCGCGGTGTGCGAAAGTTTCGCCTCTGAGGCCATGAGGCATTGTACCTATGTAGCAAACTGCTTGACAAGTCAATAGGCAGTTTGCTACATAGGGGTATACCTGCAAAGGGCTCCGAGGATCGCCGATGAAGAAGATGCTCACCCTGCTGCTCGTGCTTGCGGCTCTCTCCGGCGTTCCGCTCCCCGCCCAGCAGTGCTCCGGCGGCTGGCAAGTGAAGATTCAAGTCAACGGCGCGCTTCGATTCTGCTTGCGAAGCTATCCAGTGCATGGCATAACCATTCTTGATTTCAGTCTGCAAATCCTCGAAGGATCAGGTCATTCGCTTGTATTGCTGGAGATTGGAGAGATACGCCTTGCTTGAGTTACAAAACCTTTATCGGAGTTTTCGCGGCATTCCCGCCATTGAGGATGTCAGCTTCAAAGTCGAGCCCGGCGAGATCGTCGGCTTTCTCGGCCCCAACGGCGCAGGCAAATCGACCACCGTCAAGATCATCACCGGTATCCTGCGGCCCAATGACGGGCGCGTGCTCTTTGAAGGCCGGGAGATTGGCAAGGACATGGTCGGCTTTCGCGCCGCATTCGGCTACGTGCCGGAAGAAGCGCATCTTTACAACTACCTCTCCGGCCTGGAATACCTGCAACTGGTGGGCCGGCTGCGCGGCTTGAGCGAATCGCTGATCGAAGCCAAGGCGACCGGCCTGCTCAAACTGCTGAATCTAGAATCGTGGCAGTATTCGCCGATCTCTTCTTATTCCAAGGGAATGCGCCAGCGGGTTCTGATCGCCGCTGCGCTGCTGCACGATCCCAAGCTGCTGATCTTTGATGAACCGCTCTCCGGCCTGGATGTGGTCTCGGCGCGGCTCTTCAAAGACCTGCTGGAGCTGCTCGCGGCGCAAGGCAAGGCAGTCATCTATATCTCTCACGTGCTGGAGGTTGTCGAGCAGATTTGCAATCGCGTGATTGTGATTGCCAAGGGGCGGATTGTAGCCGACGCGCAGCCGCAAGAGATGGCCAAACTGATGCGTCTTCCCAATCTTGAAAGCGTCTTTGCGCAATTGGTGGAGCAGCAAGAGACCCGCGGCATTGTGCAGCAGATGGTCGAGGTGATGCAGGCCCATGGCTGAAGTCTTCCAGCGTCTTCTCATGCAGCCCGAGCCGCTCTCGCTGAACTCGCAGTCCGCGCTGGGCGTAGTGCGCGCGCCGCGGCGCAGCCAGTTCTCGCTGCTAGTGCGCCACTTTCTGGAGCGCTTCTTCAACCATGAAACCGCCTCACCCGACGGCGACGCCAAGACGCGCATGGTCCAGATTGCCTGCGCCACCGGCCTCCCCGGCTTCTTCTATGCGCTATATCTATGGCCGCTCTATCATCCTTTCTTCGGCTGGCCGCCCATGCCGCCTTCGTATTGGCACAAGGTCGATCATCACCTCTTCTTCATCGTCTATTCCTTCGTCACGATAGGAATCGCCACGGTCTTTGAATGGGATATGTTCTTCCCGGATTTGTTGGATATTTTTGTTTTGACAACCTTGCCGATCCCCAATCGCCGGCTTTTCATGGCGCGTGTGGCCGCCATTCTGGTCTTCATCTTCGGCTTCCTCTTCGACGCGAATCTGCTGGGGCTGATTCTCTTTCCCATCGTCGCCGATCCGCCGAATATCGCACGCCTCTTCGCCGGTCATCTTCTCGCGGTAGCCGGCAGCGGCTTCTTCGCGGCAACTTTCATCCTGGCTCTGCAAGGCGTGCTGCTCTCCGTGATCGGCGAGCGCTTCTTCCGCAGAATCTCGCTGCTGCTGCAGGGGCTATTGATCGCCGCGCTGCTCATGCTCCTGCTGCTGTACCCGGTACTTTCCGGCGTGACCTCCGCCGTCCTTGAATCCGGCGGCGTTCTTGCATTCTGCTTTCCGCCTTTCTGGTTTCTGGGCATCTATCAATGCTTGATGGAAGGCTCGTCCGCGCTGCCCATCTTTACGCAGCTTGCCGAGACCGGTTGCGCGGCCCTGCTCATCGTAGCCGGATTGGTTCTGCTCACCTATCCGATTGCCTATCTGCGCAGAATGCGCCAGTTGGTGGAAGGCCTCGGCACGCGCGACACGCGCAACTGGATTGCGTGGCCGCTGCGCAAATTGCTCCATGCCACCATCCTGCGGGCGCCGAACTGCCGCGCCGTCTTTCACTTCATCAGCCAAACCTTGCTGCGAGTCCAGCGCTATCGGACTTATCTGGTGATTTACGGCGGCGTTGGCCTCTCGCTGGTGATCGCCATCATCCTGGGCATCCACGTTGCGCATCAGCAAATGAGCATCGATTTCTCACCGGATGGCCTGCACTCCGCCGTCGGCATCATGGCCTTCTGGATCATCGCCGGGCTGCGAATGGCCTTTGTCTCTCCCGGCAATCGGCAGGGAAGCTGGGCCTTTCGCGTGGTGCATGGCAGGCCGCCGGAATTTTCCATTGCAATTGCGCAGTTTCACGCAGCAAAGATCTGGGTCTTTCTCTGGGGAGTGGTCATCACTTTCGGCTTCTGCCTTGCCTCGCGCGCCGTTGCGCCGCCGGAGATGCTGACATGGTCCGCAACCGCAAGCGAATTGCTCTGCGCAGCCGGTGTCTGTCTGCTGCTGACGGACATTCTCTTCTTCAATGTCAAGACTCTTCCCTTCGCGGGAGAACCGGCGCGTCAGCAGAGCAACATCGCCTTCTCCGTCTTCAAATACGCTGTATTCCTTCCCCTTGTGGCTTGGCTTCCAGTCGCTGCTGAAGAATGGATGGAGATGAATTTCCTGAACTTCGTCCTCGCCGCCACGGTCCTTGCCGCCGCGCATCTCCTGATCCGTATCGCCAATCGCGCCATGATCCGGGAACACTGCGCGATGCCCGCGCTGGAAGATGATGAGGAAGATTTTCCTATGAAGCTAGGGCTGCGCTACTGATGCGGTTCAGGCAGGCCATGTGCATAGGGACACAGTCTGGAGAGAACGCGGGCAGTTTTTGAGTGAATTGAGAGCGGGCGGGAGAAGATGGCCGTTCCCAGGTCCCAAAAGCGGGAGCTGGGGCACCCGGTTTCCTCACCCCCGGGATCCGCGCCACCCGCCTATAAAGAGCAAGGTATTACAATTTATAACCCAAAGAGCTAATACTGCTTCCAGGGATGCCCTATAGGAGTTAGAATGTTTTATCTCTGAAGTGGGGTTGGAAAGAACATGCCAGCGAAATTGCTCAAGATCGACAGCCTTGACTTGGACCTAGAAAACCCGCGCATTACACGAGCAACCGACCAGCGTGACGCCATGCAGAAAATCCTTAAGGAGCAAGGGGTTAAGTTGGTCAATCTAGCCGAGAGCATTGCCGACCGGGGCCTAAACCCAATGGACCGGCTGCTGGTTCTTCGCTCAAATCGCGAGGGCAGGTTCATCGTCGTTGAGGGGAACCGCAGAATACTAGCGATGAAACTCCTCAAGAACCCCTCGCTTGTGACGAGCCTCGAAATACCAGATGCCCTCAAAAAGCGCCTCCTGAGGGCGGGACAATCATTTGATTCCCAAATAGTTGAACCCATCGCATGTTTTGAAGTCGAGGACCGCCCCCAAGCGAATGAGTGGATCCGCCAGCGTCACACAGGGGAAGACGAGGGACGCGGTGTCGTACGGTGGGTCACCATTGCGAAGTCCAGGTTCCGCGGTCGTGACCCAGCCCTTCAAGCCCTTGAATTTGTCCTGGAATACGGCGGCCTCTCCGTCGATCAACAGGCGCAAATAACTGAGGGGAAGTTTCCATTGACGACTCTGGATCGACTCCTCTCGACCCCGAACGTCAGGAAAGCGATCGGATTCGACATTGACAACGGCAAGCTCACCACGGAACTTCCCGCGAGAGAAGCGCTCAAGCCACTCAAGCGGATTGTGCTTGATCTCGCCTTGAAGGTTAAGACTGTCAGCGACCTCAAGTTGAAAGGCCAGCAGGAGGTCTACGTAGCGAATTTCAAGACCGCTGATCGCGCAGACCTCGCGCAGAAGTCCGGCACTGCTCAGACGATCGAGAGTATAACTCAGAAGGATTTCTCCGCGATGGGAACTGCAACAGCCAAGCGAGCGCGCACCCATCGGCCCGCCCCTCGGACGAGCATCGTTCCGAGATCTTGCAAGCTGAATGTGACGACCCCAAAGATCTTGGGAATTTATGAGGAATTGAGGCGCCTTCTGCTTGCCAGGCACGTTTATTCCATCGCTGTGATGCTGAGAGTATTTCTGGAAATGTCGGTCGACGAATACCTAACTAAAGCGGCGGGTGTTAGCCTCAAGTTCAAGGATCCGAAAAGCGGTCGCGATTTCGACAAGGCCCTAAGGAACCTCTGAAAAACGCCGAGTTTAAAGAGCGCGCAGTAAGAATTTTGTCGCGAGG
>JBKQLG010000251.1:0-11400 GCA_052147235.1 Occallatibacter sp. | reverse complement strand
AGTGCGCAAAGGCGCTCTTCGCGTCGCTGCCGATGTAGCTCGCTCCATAGGCGCGGAGCCGCTCCGGCGTGTCGTGCTCCGGGTCAAAGCTGATACAGAGCAGATGCGTATTTGCGTAGAGTGTAGGATTGCCGGCTAACTGCTTTTCCAGCACGGCAAAGTTGCGCGTCACACGCGGGCAGAAGTCGGGCGACGGACAGCGCGTGTAGATAAAGGTGACCACCAGTGCCTTGCCCTTGAACTGGCCGAGATGAATTGGCCGCCCGTCCTGGTTGCGCAGCTTGAAGTCGGGCACGGCATCGCCCGGCGCGGGGACATGGTACGAGACGCCGGGCTTGTAATCCGGTTTGGCCTGCGCCACCACAACGATGTGGTCGAGAAGATAGTCGGCATCCGGATCGGGCGAGACCAGCACATCGGCGGTAATCACGTCGCCCGGATGCAGCTCGCTGAGGATGCTCGCGTCCTTGAGCTTGTAGGGCATGGTCATCGCCTCCATGAAGCCCGGAATCGCCTCGTGGTCCAGCGTGGCTTCGCCCTTGGCGGCATCGGTGGAGACGACCTTGCCGCGCAGATGGTAGACCTTGTAGTTCTGAGCAGCGCTGGGTTGCGCGGGCGACTTCTGGCCGGAGTGGCCGCCGGCCAGGATGATGAGAGCAAGCAAGGGGAAAGCAAGCAATCGACGCATCATAGTGATAGTGTACAACCAACTGCGATGGGGCCAGCTTACAACGTGCGCTTGAAGAGCGGCGTGGCGATCAGCAGTGTGCCAAAGCCGAAGATAAAGAGAAAGAGCAGGTCGTATTGAATGGAGACGAATCCGCCATCTTTGAGCAGGATGGATTTGAAGCCATCTACGCAATAGGTGAAAGGATCGATGACCGAGAGGGCGCGCAGCCAGGGCGGGAAGGCGGCGATGGGATACATGGCGCCAGAGGGATAGAAAAGGAGCAGGTTAAGGACGCCGAACATGGCGCGCGGGGTGAGCGGGTCATCGACGCGGACCATCAGCAGGAACATCATGCCATTGAAGGCAATGGCGGTGACGATAATCATGGCGAGAAGCTCCAGGTCGGCCATGGGATGGAAGATGACACCCAGGCCGGCTATCAGCGAGCCGATCACCGTGAGGCAGATGCCGGAGAGGACAGCCTTGATGGCCGCGGCGGCATTTATGCCGAAAACCAGCTCCAGCTTGGTGATGGGCGTGACCAGATAGCCTTCGTGGACGCCACGGGCCTTGTCGTCGATGTATAACATTCCGCCGCCGATCATCACGGAGATATACATGGCCATTGCGCAACAGGCGGGGAGCAGGAACTTCAGGTAGTTAACGTAGGGATAAAGCTCGACGATTTCCAGGGCGATCTGATTGGCCATGCGCGGCTGTATGGCGGGCGTGGTCAGCGCGGTGACGACGGACTGCATCTCGGCCTCGATGGAGCCGGAGCTGAACTGGTCGGAGTCGTCAACGACCAGGCCGATGACCGGAGCGTCCTGAGCGTAGACGCGGCGGGAGTATTGCTTGGGAATGATCACGGCGGCGTTGATCTTGCCAGTGCGCACGTCCTCGCGCGCCTGCACCTCGTCGGTGTACTCGACGGTAGTGAAAGTCTTGATGTTGACGGCGATGGAGTCGAAGGCCTCGCGCAGCCTGACGGCCTCCGGGCCGTGATCGTAATCGACGACGGCGACCTTTTCACCAACGATCTTTCCGCCGAAGGCATTGCCCATGATAATCAACTGCAGAATAGGCATCATCAGCGACATGATCATCAGCATGGGCGACCGGAAAAACTTGCGCATCTCGCGCTCGACAATGGCGAACATTCTGATCATGGCTGCATTCCTGGCCGGGGCGGCAGAGTGAAGACCGGCGGCTTGACCTGCTCATCGCGAAGCTGGCGGCCGGTGTAGTGGACGAATACGTCGTCGAGTGTGGTGTTCTGAACGCTGAGGGAAGTCAGGGTTTCTCCCAAAGCGGCGGCTAATTCGACCAACTGCATGGTGGTTTTGGAGCCGGAGGAAGTTAGTACGCGATAAAAGCCCTCACTTTCGGCCTGCACGCTGGTTACGCCTTCAAGGCCTTCCAGTCGCGCCTGCCACTCGGGGGTCTCGCGGTCAAAGTGTACTTCGACGACGTTGGCGCCGGGAACGCTGTGCTTCAGCTCAAGGGGTGTGCCCAGAGCGACGAGCTTGCCGTGATCGACAATGGCGATGCGGTCGCAGAGCTTGTCGGCCTCGTCCATATAATGCGTGGTGATGAGGATGGTGAGATTGCGTTTTGCGCGCAGAGCGCTGAGCATCTCCCAGACGGCGATGCGGGAGACAGGATCGAGGCCGGTGGTGGGCTCGTCGAGGAAGAAGATGCGCGGGTTATGGACCAGGCCGCGGGCGATTTCAACCCGCCGCCTCATCCCGCCGGAGAGTGTCTTTACCTGAGCGCCGCGCCACTTGGTGAGGTCCACGGCCTCGAGCACTTCAGCGATGTTCTTTACGCGCTCGGCCTTGGGCACGCTGTAGAGCTTGGCGTAGATGCTGAGGTTCTCTTCAACTGTAAGGTCGGGGTCGCTGGTGAGGGCCTGGGGGATTACGCCGATCATGTGGCGCACCGCATCGGGTTCCCTGGCCACATCATGACCGGCGACGATAGCCTTGCCCAAGGTGAGGGGGATCAGCGTGGTCATCATGCGGATCAGCGTGCTCTTGCCTGCTCCGTTTGGCCCGAGCAGGCCAAAGATTTCGCCCTCGGCAACCGAGAAGTTGACGTCCTTGACGGCTTCAAAGTCGCCGTAGCGTTTGACGATATGGGAAACTTCAATGGCCGGAGTGGTCATTCTTTCACCAGTTTGCTCTTGGGAATATATACTTCAGCGATCATGCCGGGAACATAGCGTTCGCCTGGATTGTCGATGAGCAGTTTGATCTGAACAGTTTTGATGTCACGCTTGCGGTCGCCCACGTCGCGCTGAGTGGCAAAGTCGGCCTCGGCGGCTTTATTGATGACCTTGCCCTGAAGCGTTGCGCCCGAAGGCATGATGACACGCAGCGAATCGCCGAGTTGAACGGCGTCGGCCTGGGTCTCGGGAAGCGGGGCGTAGACCCAAGTTTGGGTCAGATCCATGATGGTGACAATAGCGGCGCCGGCTGTGACCACCTCGCCCTGCCGGACGGCGCGGACGTTGACCCTGCCGCTGACCGGAGCAAAAACCTGCGCGTAACCCAGTTCGACTTTGGCCTGGTCGGCAAGGGCACGGGCGTTTTCGACCTGATTGCGGGTTTCGTCCACGGTGCGGGCCGCGACATTGGTGAGTAGCTCATGAGCGCGCGCCTGGCGCAGGGAAGCTTCAGCGGCGGCTTCGTTATCCCGCGCCGCATCGACAGCAGCTTTGGATGCCTGAAGGCTGGTAGCCGCATCATCCTTGGCCTGCTCGCTCATAATTCCCTGCTCCGCTAGCGCCACGGTGCGGCTGGTATCGGCCAGCTGATGGTCGTAGTTGGCTTTCGCCTGGGCAAGCGTCGCCCTGGCGGCGCTCAGCTGGGCCTCGGCGTTGACGGTGGCGCTGCTGGTTTCGCCGCGCGTCTGGTGCTCAGTCTCGACCGTCTCGCCCAGCTTCCAGCTCTGGCCGGCCGCGGTAGCCTCGGCGGCCTTGCGCGCCGCTTGCAGGTCTTCACTCTCGATGATGGCGATCAGTTGGCCGGCCGTCACCTGCTGGCCTTCGTCTACCGTCAGCGTCTGTATGCGCCCGGGAATCTTGCTGCTCACTACCACCTCGTTGGCGTCCACCGTGCCAATCAGTTGCAGATCCGCGGTGGGGCGCACGGTGACGAAGTACCAGATGAGCGACCCCACGGTTAGCAAGCCCAGAATCAGAAAAACTCGATTGCGTGCGTTCACTTGTACCTCACTTGTTCAAGAACGGTTCTGGACGGTTTCTATTGCAGGCTGGATGATTTTGTGCCGATTGCGCTTGCCTCAGGCATCGGTGTCGTCGCCAGCACTCGCACGGCCACGCGCTCGCCGTGCTCGCGATCCATGAAAATGGCCTGCCCTAAAAATTCAATGGCTACCTTGCGCCGGATGTCGAGAGCGGCAGGCTCCAGCGGATCGTAGCCCAGCGACCATTTGGTCATCGGCGCGGAGAGAAAGTAGAATACATTGGCTCCCAGGCCGGCGTAGATCAACTGCGTCCACTCAACCGGAATCAGTTCCCCGGCGGCAATTCCCTCTTCGACCACGACCTTGACCCTGGCCCACAACGGGCGCATCAGCTTCTCGGAGATCGGCCCCATGGCATTGGACTCGCCGCGATGGAGGCGGATCATCTCCTGCTGCATCAGGCTCTGAAAGGCGCGGTTGGAGTACATGCGGTCGAAGTGGTTCAGGACAATGCGCAGGAACCTTTCGCCCGCCGGGGCATCGGTCTCCAGGACGGCGAAACTGTTGGCCCGGACCGTTTCCACAACGGCCTCTAGTGCGGCCTCATACAGCTCTTCCTTGCCTTTGAAGTAGTAGTAGAGCAATGCCTTATTGACGCCGGCCTCCTCGGCAATCTGCTCGGTCCGCGCGCCGGCCAGCCCGTTTTCGCTGAATTCGCGAATGGCGGCGTCGAGGATGCGAGCGCGGGTATGGTCGGCACGTTCGGCCTGGGTGCGGGTTGGGGCAGATGTGGTCATATTTAACTAACTAGTTAGTAAAATACCATATCCATAGTGAAGATGCAACCCCATCCCTGGATTTTTTTGATACTTCTTTCGTGCTGCGAAGTTCCACCGGCAACAGGTTGTGCGACAGAAGTTGTTAGACTGGAAATATGCTGGATGAATCACAGTTTCGCCATGTGGCCGCAGCCGCTCTCAACTCGCTGATGCAGCATTTGATTATGCGCGAGGAAGAAGCAGAGTCCGGTTTTGAGGTAGATGAACAGAACGGCGTTTTGAACGTGGCTTTCGCGGAACCACCCGGCAAATTCGTCATTACACCCAACGCGCCGATGCGGCAGATTTGGATTTCCGCGCTCTCGACCAGCTTCAAGCTCGACTGGGACGAGGCAAATTCGGCGTTCATCCTGCCACGAAGCGGGGAGCATCTGATGGCGCTCGTCGACCGGCTGATTATCGAACACCTGGCAGGATAGATTCCAAAAATAATCTTCGAGGTTTCCCACCCTTCCGCAATGATCGCGAAAGGATGGGTTTACCTGCGTCATACTATTTCCGTGGAAATTCGCCGGTGTGCATCCGTCTGATTCGTGCTTATTGCTTGACGAACTCAAAGGTGCAGGGGCGGCCTACGATGCCGAGGCCTTCGTCGCGGGTTCCTGAGCCCGCCGCCTCTTTGAATTGAGCCTTGATGTTGTAGCTGTAATCCGCGCCCCCATGCGCGAAGACTCCGCGGGCATATTTCCTGGAGGCGACAATACCGGATGCAGAAAGCTTCGCTGAACCGTCGTCCGTAATGGGACCTGTGATCAGCAGATAGCCGGGTTGATCCGCTGTGCCGTGTTCCGCGCGGAAGCTGCCGGCTGTGACCACACCGGGAAACTTCCAGGTGTAGCCTTCGGTGTTTCCTTTTGCAGGGCAGGTGAGAGTTGCAAGCCAATTACCGTCGAATTTCTCCCCTGCAAATGAAGATGCTGGAATGAAGACCAAGGCGCTAACCACCATAATTCGAAGAACTTTCCGCATGAGCTTTCCTCCGCCGGCCATCGTAGCACAGCGGTTGCGCAACAGTCCATAAACGCAAACGGCCGCGGGACGGGGGTTCGTGGTACCCCACCCTAACAGCAAATACAAGAGCGCCGAGTGTGGGGTACCCTGTTTGGCTCGCTGGTTTTACTGCAACGAATAGATGGTCTTGAGTTCCTTCTGCACCAGATTCTTAGGTAGCGGCGCATAGGAGAGACTGGCCGCTTCGCTCTCGCCGGCTGTGACGATCCAGTTCAGCAGATCCTTAATCACCTTGCCCTTGGCTGGGTCAGCGGACTTGAGCGGCACCAGCAGCCAGGTGAAGCTGGAGATCGGATAGGCATCCTTACCGGGCGCATTGGTGATGGAGATGCGGTAGTCGTCGGGGAACTGCTTGATGCCCGCGGCCGCCGCGGTAACGCCATCAATCGTGGCGGTGATGTAAACGCCAGCCGCATTCTTGACCGCGCCGTAGCTGATGTGGTTCTGCAGGGCGTAAATCAGCTCGATGTAGCCCAGGGAACCCGACAACTGGCGCACATAGCCGGCCACGCCTTCATTACCCTTGCCGGCCACGCCGGTTGGCCAGGCGATCGAGGTGCCCTTGCCGGGCCCGCTGGCCCACTCCGGGCTCACCTTGCTCAGATAGTCGGTAAAGATGTACGTCGTGCCGCTGCCATCGGCGCGGTGGACGACGATGATCTTCAGATTGGGCAGATTTACGCCGGGATTATCCTTGGCGATGCGCGCATCGCTCCAATTGGTGATCTTGCCAAGGAAGATGTCAGCCAGCACATCGCCGCTAAACCTGAGGTTAGTGACGCCGGGTACATTGAAGGCCGGTACATCCGCGCCCATCACTGTGGGAAGGTGGATGAGCTTGGTCTTGGCCGGAGCCAGTTGCTCATCGGTTGCCGGACCATCGGTGGCGCCAAAATCCACTAAGCCGCCTACCATCTGGCGGATGCCGCCGCCGGAGCCGATCGACTGGTAATTGATTTCGACGCCGGGATGCGCCGCGCTGTACTCGCTGAACCACTTGGAGTAAATCGGATAGGGGAATGTCGCGCCCGCCCCGGTCAACTTCTGCGCCTGGGCCGAGCTCAAGGCCACAACCAACAATCCAACAACAATTAATGTTTTCTTCACGGAAATCTCCCTTTCAGAATTTCTTCCATACTCAATTGTCCACGGCCAATGTTACGGGCATTTGAATTTGCGTAAGATTTTGGCTTATTTCAACGAGCTTCACGCAATTCGCTGTTCTCGATATCCCAATTCCCTACTCTTCCGGTACACTCATTCCAAGCCTATGCGCGCCTTTGTCTCCCTCACACTGCTGCTCGCACTCCCTGCGCTGGTTAGCGCCCAAACCTCAGCCCTTTCGGCCACTAAAATGCCTTCCAAGACCGCTTCTGCCGCTGCCATCCATCGCTTAGCCCTGGTCATCGATACTCACGCCGATACCCCGCAACGCTTTGTGGATGAACACTTTGACCTGGCCGATCCTCTCGGAGGCGGCAACCTCAACCTCGATTCGATCCGCAAGGGAAATCTGGGCGCCGAGTTCTTCTCCATCTGGGTTGAGCCGACTCTCTACAAGGGCCAATACGCCCGCCGAACGCTGGAGTTGATTGACTCCGTCAAGCAGCAGGTTGCCCGGCACCCTAAACAGCTCGAATTCGTCGCCACCCCCGGCGGTATCGAGGAAGCGCACAGGAATCACCGGCTGGCCGTGCTGATGGGCATCGAGGGCGGCCAGTCCATCGAGAATTCCATTCCGCTCTTGCGCCAGTATTACGCCTTGGGTGTGCGCTACATGACCCTGACCTGGGCGAACTCAAACGGCTGGGCCGACAGCTCCGGCGACATCAACGACGCATCCGTCCAGCACACCCAGGACGGCCTCACCGATTTCGGCATAGACGTGGTCCACGAGATGAACCGGTTGGGCATGATGGTGGACATCTCCCACGTCTCCGACCGCACATTTAATCGAATACTGGCCGTCAGCCGCGCGCCGGTGATCGCCTCCCACTCATCTGCGCGAGCGCTCTGCAACGCCCCGCGCAACCTGAGCGATGAGATGCTGCGCGCCGTGGCCCGCTCCGGTGGCCCCAACTCGAAGGGCGGCGTCGTCCAGGTCAACTTCTACTCCGGCTTTCTCTCGCAGGCCTGGCGCGACGCGCAGATCGCCCTCGAACCGGAAGCTGAGAAGGCGATTCAGGCGCTCAAGGACCAAGTCAAAGCCGAGGGCAAGGAGATCACCGACGCCGATATTGCAAAGGTGAGGCGTCAGTTCGCCGACCGCATCCCGCGCCCGCCGCTCTCGGCGCTGATCGACCACATCGACCACATCGCCAAGGTGGCCGGCATCGACCATGTGGGCCTTGGATCGGACTTCGACGGCGTCAACGGCCAATTGCCCGAGGGGATCGACTCGGCAGCAGATTTACCCAAGATCACCGCGGCGCTGATGGATCGTGGCTACACCGCCGAAGACTGCCGCAAGATTCTCGGCGGTAACCTGCTGCGCGTCTTCCGCGAGATCGAGCAGGTGGCCCGGGAGATGCAAGCCGAAGATCGTCTGAAAGTCGATGAAAAATAGCTGGTTCATGGTATTCTTACCCAGCTCTCAGTCCGCCCCAGCAGGGAGATACCGATATAGCCGCGCATATGGAGGCTGTCCTTCCCGACGGTCCACATCTTGCCCTTGTATTCCCAACCATTCTCCGGGTCTACAACGGTTCCGCCCACCCATTCGTCCCCGTCCGGATGGAAGTTGCGCATGAAGACCATGCCTAGGATGAGCTGGTTCTTGTACTCGCCGGAGCACTTGTCGCAGACATCCCGCGGAGTGCGGCCGGGACGCACCTGCGTGACCCGGCCAAAGAGCTTGCCGTTCTCCAGGTAGATTTCCGCCTGGCCGCCGGGCGTGCCGTCGCTGTTGACGATCTGCCAGTGGCCGATGGCATTCTGCAGCTTCGGCGTGAGTTGCTGAGCGCGAGTTCCGGCAACCGAAACCAGCGCCAAGAGAGCCAGAGCAAGGGCGCAGAGGCAATTGCGTTGAGTCGTATTCAAGATGACCTCCCCTTTGGATGGATTATAGGGCGCAGAGGCCCAAATACGATGCAGTCGATTGAGTGCGCTTCCTTTAGGTTACGCTTTAAGGGAAGACTCTTAACCCTTACGGCATATTGGACTTCAGCTTGATCGCTTCCCCGTCCACAACGAACGTTCCATGCCCGCAATGATGGATGGTCTTCGGCTTCTTCTGCGCCGGATCGAACCAGGCCTTGAGAACCTCCAGGACGAAGAGGTTGAACTTGTTCACGAGATGGGTATCGACCACCCGGCATTCGAGATTGGCGAAGCACTCGGTCAACAAAGGTGGCGCGACGCGCTTGGCCGGCGCCGGCGTCAGGCCGAATCTCTTGAATTTGTCCACATCCCGGCCCGAGCAGTTGCCAATCGCGACGACTTTGGGCGCAAGTTCCAGCGCCGGCAGGGCGAGTACACACTCTTTCGTTGCCCGCAGCGCGGCAAAGCTGTGATTAGCGTTGCTCACGACACAGGCGATCAGCGGCGGCTCGAACTCGACCATCGTCTGCCAGGACATGGTCATCACGTTGGCGTGGCCCTTGTGGGATGTGGTCAGCAGCACCACCGGCCCCGGCTCGAGCAACTGGTAGACCTTCGCGAGCGGCAGGTTTTTCATTGCGGCAGGGCCTCCCATTGGCCCGACTTTGCCGAATTGAAGATGGCTTCAATTACCGCCATATTCCGGATCGAATCTTCCAGGGGGACAGGCACCGGCGTTCCTTCAAAGACAGCTTTGGCAAAGGCGTCCCCTTGCAGCGTGTACTGATCGCACGCGGGAAAGGTCTCAGTCGCAATGCCCGTGCCGCGAAGATCGCCGCTGGAGTCGATGAACAAGCGTGCAGGCCAGTCGGGAAGTGCGTTAATGGGAATCTCCAGCGTGATGCAACCGCGCGTGCCCAGGATTTGAATCTGCTGATGGGGAATCATTTGCGTGCTGCACGTGAAGGCAGCCTGGCCGCTGGGAAAGTCGAGCAGTGCCGAGGTGAGCCGGTCGATGCCCAGTTGCGGGTCGCGGTCGATGAGTCCGACAACGCGACGGGGCTCCTGGCGGAAGACGTAGCGCGCCGTGTGAATGAGATAGCAGCCGATGTCCATTAGGCCGCCGCCGCCCCATTCCACCTTGCTGCGAACGTTGGCTGGATCGTTGTTGAAGTAGCTGTAAACGCCGGAGATAGCGCGCAGTTCGCCGATGCGGCCCGCGTCCAGCAGCGCGCGGACTCGCTGCCACTGCGGGTGGCAGTTGACCATAAAGGCCTCGGCGATCTGGACGCCGGTGCGGGCGCGTACTTCGAGCAGCGTTTCGGCCTCCGCGGCGGTGAGCGAGAGCGGCTCTTCGCAGAGCACGTGCTTGCCGGCCTCGGCGGCCTTCGCCGTCCAGGGAACGTGCAGGTGATTGGGCAGCGGATTGTAGATCGCGTCGATTTCGGGGTCGGCCAGCAACTCCTCGTAGGAGCCATACGCGCTGGGAATGCCAAGCTTGCTCGCCGCCTGCCGCGCTTTGGCCAGATCGCGCGAGGCGATAGCGTTGACGGTGGTGAACTGCCCGCGCTGCATCGCGGGAATGACGTGTTCAAGGCCGATCTTGGCGGTGCTGAGAATGCCCCAGCGAAGTTTGGTCTGCATGGCCCTCATGATAGACGAACAAGCCGCGCGATTACTGCTGCCTTCAGGTTAGTCCAATCGATAATCCAGGCTCTATGCTGCTACCACTTCGATGCGTTCGTCCGCATCCTCAGTCTCCTGGCCAACTACGATCTTGACGGTGCGTCCGAGGCGGAGCAGGCAGTCCATCATCTTCATCTCACTGATGCCGCGAAACTGGCCGCGCAGCATCTTGGAGAGTTTGGGCTGAGTCAGGCCCAAAACCTTCGCCGCCTGCTGCTGGCTCCATCCCCGTTCGCGCAGAATCTCCCCAATTTGTGAGACCAGTTGTGCCTTAACCAGCATCTCTTCCGCGTCGGGAAAGCCCAATTGCTCGTATACATTCATGCTCTTTTCTGGATTATTCATTACTCAACTCCTTTCGCCAGCTCCCTAAGATTGAAGATCAGATGTATACAAATGATTGTGGAGCTCGGATTCCGTATGTGCCGGCAAGATCCAGCGGCTTCTTGTATTTTCGAACTTTTCCAATTGCGATAGCGTAACCGACCTCTCGACCTTCAAAGTAGTTGAAAAATGCTTCTCTATCAATTCCCGCATATCGGCTGGTTCGGCTCCATAACTCCTCCACCGATTCTGAGAATATCTCGGAAACGTCAAACTCTCCGACAACAAGGCTAGTTGGACTCGTGGTATACACGACCACAACATCAACAGCCTTTCGGAAGATCGCCCGGCGAAACTCAAAACGCTTCTCGCCCCGGAAGATCGCCTCTGCGTATGGTGGCCTAATCGACAATAAAGCGCAGATCTGTTTTTGAGAGTTCCAGGATTTTCGAGAATTGCTCGGTTTTGATCCTCTCGAATCCTCTTGGGGTTGAGTCGATATCACGGATGATTCCATTTTCAATTAACTCCTTCAATGTTGGCCTTTTGGGGAGAGAGTACGCGTACAAGAAACCGACGATGAACGGGTGGTCGCCTTTTCTGTAGTTCCAGTGGTTGCTC
>JBKQLG010000250.1:0-2549 GCA_052147235.1 Occallatibacter sp. | reverse complement strand
CGCCAGAGGCTTCGGTCTCTGGCGTTTTCAATTTGTGCGCAGTTTTTTCCGCGCTTACACCCATCCGCCGCTGCTGCCCACCGGCTCTCGGATTACACTCGTTATAGAGAATCCACTATGTCATCCGGTTTCATAAACGCAAGAACGGCGGTCGTTGCCGCTGTCGTGCTGTTTTGTCTGGCGCAGCAGCGGGTCCAAGCCGCGACTCAATGGGCGGCGCCGCAGCCCGCTAGCGCGTCCGCCATTCCCACGGCACAACTCATCCAGCCCGCCGAACTCAATCGCCTGCTGCATACAAAAGGCACTGAAAGGCCGCTCATCCTGCAGGTGGGCTCGCGCGTGATGTTTACCCAGGCGCACATTCCCGGGGCGGAGTACGCCGGGCCCGGCTCGCACGCCGAAGGTCTCTCGCAATTGCGCGCCCGCGTGGCATCGCTGCCGCGCACGGCCTTCATCGTCCTCTACTGCGGCTGCTGCCCCTGGAATCGCTGCCCCAACGTGGGCCCGGCTTACAGCCTGCTCAACGACATGGGATTCACTCGCGTAAAGGTTCTGTATCTTGCCGAGAATTTCGGCGACGACTGGGTCAACGAGGGGTTTGCCGTTGAAGGTGGCCATTAGTTCGGCACCTCGGCAGCGTGTCGCGCACAACACTCTGCGCCGCATGCTGATCGCCGGTTTCGTCGCCGCGTCTCTGGCCGCCTCTGCTGTGCCCGCAGGATCGGCTGCCGCCGACCTGCTCAACAGAAAGGCGCCCGATTTCACGCTCACTGGCTTCAACGGCCAAACGCTTCGCCTCTCCGGTTTCCGCGGCAAAGTTGTCCTGCTCAACTTCTGGGCCACGTGGTGCACGCCGTGCCAGGCGGAAATGCCCGTCTTCGCCGCTTGGCAGCACCAGTACGCTCCGCTGGGATTTCAGGTGATCGGCATCTCGATGGACGACACCGCCCCGCCTGCGCGGCGTCTCGTTGAGCGGCTCAAGCTGAATTATCCCTCGGCCTTGGGCGACGCCCGGCTCGCCGCGCGCTACGGAGGTGTTTTGGGGTTGCCGCTGACGTTTCTGATCGACCGGGACGGTGCGGTGCGCGCGCGATTCCAGGGAGAAACCGATGTGAAGACGATCGAGAGTCGGGTGAACGCGCTTCTCGCTCAGCGGACATTTCATCAACCGTAGCCGCCAAATCCAACGCCTTATCCGCGCACCAGCGGCAGCCCTGCGCGCTCCGCGATCATCCGCGCCACCCTCTTTGGCCGGTAGAAGGCATGCGACGTGAAGGTCACCGTGGTGGTGTCCGCTCCCAGAACGATGAATTTTTGCGCATTAGGGATCCGCTTGTAGTGCACGGCCTCGATCCCATTCCACGGCATGAACACCACTTTGGCATCGTTGGTGTCGCCCAGCTTGAAGTGCGCCCCGTAGCTGTCGAGCAGAACCGAGCAATGCGCCATCAGTTTCCCCTGCCGCCACAGGAAGACTTGCGACATGGCCATCAGCCACGCTCCCAGCACCCACAACGCGCCGGCCGCGAATCTGTCCAGATTTATCGCGCGCAACGGAAAAATCGTCGTGAGGGCAACATACACCATGCTGAGGGAGATGATCAGCGAGGTGACGCTGCCCAGATAGGTGAAAAAAATCAGAACCCGGTTGTTGCGCAGCATCGCCGGGCGCGCGTCAGACAAATCGATGTGTTGGCTGACTCCCGTGCCCCGAGCCAGAATTTGTTCTTGCGCTTCGTACACAAACCCCTCCTCCACGATGGCTTCGTTCGGCCTACAGGGGAAGGCAGGCTTGCTGATCGTCCTTCGTGCAGCTCTTCACGTCGTCGTAGCCGCTGCCAGGCATTTCGCGCTTCTGGAGCGCAGCCTGATTGTCCATCCGGATCGCAAAACGGGAGGTCCCGAATGAAAGCACCGGCGTGGGGAGAACGACGGCAGGTATCCGAGATTACATCAACAAGGAATGGCTGGCAAGGGTTCACAGCATCAATTTGCCGGTCTTTTTGGCCCGTTTCTTCCGTATTTTTCGCCGGCCTTTCGCTGTGGATTTTGTGAGCTGAACTACACTGGCTCAAGGCGAATATGAAGCTCGGTCTGGGACTTTACCGGCACATGCTCAACGACGAATATTACGCATTCGCCGTGCAGGCAGGCTGCACCCACGTCATCGTCCATCTCGTCGACTACTTTCGTCAGGGCCAGGCCAACCCATCCAACAATCAGCCCACCGGCGGCAAAGACAAGCCCTGGGGCCTGGCCGGCGATCCCAACCGTCTCTGGACAGCCGCTGAGCTCAACCAGCTCCGCAAGCAGATCGAGGCCGCCGGCCTCAAGCTCGAGGGCATTGAAAACTTCGACCCCGCCCACTGGTATGACATTCTCCTCGACGGCCCCAGGCGCGCCCAGCACATGCAGAATGTGTTCGCCATTCTGCGCGCCGTGGGAGAAGCCGGCATTCCCACCTTCGGCTACAACTTCTCCATCGCCGGAGTCACCGGCCGCACCAGCGGACCCTTCGCGCGCGGCGGCGCGGAGTCGGTTGGTATGGA
>JBKQLG010000249.1:0-5719 GCA_052147235.1 Occallatibacter sp. | reverse complement strand
TGACGCTGCCAGATCGACCAAGGCGCGAAAACTGACTCGGCGACGCGCAAAACAACATTCACCAGTCAACCGATAATGCCAGCCAAACGACCCAAGAAATCAAAGCAGACAGATCGGAGAATCGAATGCGGCAAACAAAATATGCATGGACGCTATTGGCGCTGACGGCCATTGCCGGGCGGGCGCAGGATGCAAAATCACTGAGTCTTCCGCTCCACCAGCTTCCTGATAAGGATGGCGTGTACTACGCCGGACCCGAGGTCACAACGCCCCGGCTGCTGAGCACCGTATATGTGCCATACCCTGAAGGCGTGCCCGCTAAAGAAGTTCAGGGCATGACCGTCCTGGCCATGGTGATTGACGACCACGGCATCCCGGCACACATTCAGCTCCTGCACACTCACGGCGCAGCCTTCGATCAGGCCGCCATTGCTGCAGTAATGCAATCGAAATTTGAGCCGGGCAAGTTTGGAAATCACACTGTGCCTGTGTGGATCGACATTCGAGTTGTCTTCCGCGCCAACCGCAGCCAGACCATCCCAGAAGTTCTAATCACCGAGAGAGACTTGCCCGTGCCGGGGGCATCGAAATCAGAAGACAAGCATCACAACCCTTTGTCGTACACTCCACCCTTCCCGATCCACACGGTGGACGCGGATTTCGTAGATCCCTTTGTATCGCATCCGTGGGTGCAAGTGGCCATCGTCTCGGTGCTGGTGGGCGAAGACGGATTGCCGAAGGATGTCCGCGTTCGGCGCGGCCTCGGCTTTGGATTGGACAAGAAAGCCGAAGCCGCCGTCTGGCATTACAGGTTTCTTCCAGCCACACAAAAGGGCAAGCCGATTGAAATACGCCAAGATGTCGTGGTCAGTTTCGCGAAGTTCTGATTCTTGTTGTGCAGTTCACCCGTCCACCCGTGTAGCAATCGTCTCCCCGCCCTTATGCCTTTTTCACGGGTTCGCGGCTCGAATCATGCCTAGCAATTCACGTTAACTCGTGACGTGGCAAAAAGTTACTGTCACTCCAGGAGGCACCGAAAATGAATGCCAAGTCAATCCTGCACAAAAGTTTCTGCACTTGCGCCCTCTTCTTGCTACTCGGGGGCACCATTTCCGCACAGACCACGCCTGCGGAGAATCATCAGCCCGCGCCAGACGCAGGAGCCTCAAGTGATTTCTTCCTGATGCCCGGATCGGACTTCGACCGGCCAGGGATCGTTCCCAAGGCAAACATGAACATCGGCATTGGCCACACCTTCGGATTCCTTAAGAAGGACCCCATTGGCGACGAACTGACCTTCGCCTATACCTACGAAAATGCTGGCTCCCACGGCTTTTTCCACACCAACTTCGGATCGCATACCGAAGCTCTCGGCATCATGAAAAACTTCGGACTTCCAAGAACCAAGGTTGTTACTGGTTACACCTGGATTCAGACCGGTCTCACAAGCTTTACGGGATATGCCCACGTCGAAAACCGGTTCTACGACGGCGATGCACTCGGCACCGTCATCCACTTCAATGATCACAACTCCATCTGGATTCAGGAAAGCTATAACAAGATTCCGACCTTCCCCTGGTACACCACAACTGGCATTGGGTATACCTGGAGTTGGTGACAGAGGACTGGTGGCCTAGGTTCCACTTGAACATCTGGGTTCTCTGGGGTCCGGTGCATTGAGAGGTTTCTTCGTCTGTGACTGCGCCGATGCGTTCAAGGACGCGATGTTCGCCGCCAATCCCGGCAACCTGTTGTTCTCTATGAAGACAGAAGAAACGGCGCGATAGGGTTGATCCCTGAGACGATAAAGAAAGCCGTTGTCGCCAGCGAGTACCCGGTTAACCGATCTTTCTCACTACAGTCGGAAGTAATTGGTTTGACAATCAGGCTCTCAGCAGTAACCACATGTACGGATGTGGAAGGCAAAAAAATGCCGTCTTTCTCTATCCGTCAGAGCATGAGAGTCGCAGCAGCAACTCGACAAGATCACAGCCTATCTCGTTGCCCGACCAGGAAAATCGTAAATGTAAAGGGGCCATGTTCTCAACTGGCGCGATCAGCCAATGTACACAGAGAACTCCCCTCGGCGATAGGTAACCGACGGCGAATTCGAGAACCATTTCATGGAACGACTGCTGCACACGATTTGTTTGCTGTTATCTGAATGCCAATAATCTGATCTCATCTGGCAATATCAGGTTCTTCTGATGTCGGCGGTATCGCGTTCATACAGAGGTCCGAATCGGTCATTGACTGGCTCCTCCAGATTCTGCTTGGAGCCGAGATAACGCTCCGTAGTCAAAACAGATGCATGGCCCAGGAGAAACTGAATTTGTTCAAGCTCTCCACCGTTGGAGTGGCACAGCTTAGCGCAAGTGCGGCGCAGATCGTGCGGCGCAATGTGCTCAAGGCCCAGTCGCTTGGCGCATTCGCGAACGACATACCAGACAACATTCTCGGAAATTCCTCGCCCCCAGCACGAGCCGTGTCGGCTCACCGCGCGGAATATACGGCCATGCTTCAGTTCCGCAGCGGCTAGCCATTGGTCCACTGAATCCTTCACCCATGCCGGCATCGGGACCGTTCGGACATGGCCGCCTTTTCCAAGCAGATCGACGATTGCCCAGTGCCTCTGACGAATCTGAATGTCGTCGATGTTTAAGGCTGCGAGTTCCGCTCGTCTCAAACCACAGCCAAGAAGAATGGAAATCATCGCATAGTCACGCTTGTTTCTAAGCCCGTCACCGTCAGATTTTTCGACGAGTAATTGGGCTTGATCGATAGTCAACCAGTTTCCAGATCGCTGGCCCAGGTGTTTGACGCCCTTCACACGCCGGATGCCAGCCACCAATTCAGGACTCAGCAGACCAGAATCTGCAGCTTCATAGGCAAGGCGCCGCACGGCAGCGAGCCTCTGGTTGATCGTTGCGGCCGCCAATCCGAGGCTCTCTAAATAGAGTCGGAATCTGAGTACGACGGTACGATTGAGCGCGAGGCGTGGCTCCGAGCAGTACCAAGCGATGAATTGGTCCATCGCAAAGCGATAGTTGCGTCGTGATTGTGGAGAGCTCAGGCTGTTGAGTACAGATGCTTTTGCGTGGTCGAGATCCGGCAGGCGGAGGACGATCTTCCGATAGTTTGGCTTTGTTTTCGTTCTGCGCATACAAGCGACCTCCTTGCCGCAAGTATGGCAGCTTTTTCTTAGTCAATTCCGCGCACGAATCGGCTCCGGCATATTGTTAATTCCAGTTAGCTTAGGCGGACCAGATCTAGAATTTACGGCTGTCAACTGTCGCCAACAGCCCAATGCGCGTTTCCAACTCCGGCCCCTCCCATTCTTGCGAGTTTGGGTGTATGGGGCCAATTCGGAAACTCCTTTACTACTAGACTGCTCCATTGCCGCCCGTTCCGATTCTACGAGCCAATGTGGTGTCTGCGGTTAGATTGAAGAGATGGGGCAAGCGCAAGCCAAGTGGAGACCGGAGCTCGCCGCGATGATCGCGCTGGCGGTTCCGGTGGTGTTGAGCGAACTGGGCTGGATTGCCCAGGGCATTGTGGACACCATCATGGTGGGCAGGCTGGGGCCGGCGGCTATTGGGGCTGTCGCTCTGGGCAATGCCGTTTACTTCACGCCGACGCTTTTCTGCTTCGGCCTGCTGCTGGGGCTGGACACGCTGGTCTCGCAGGCTTATGGGCGCAAGGACCATGACGATTGCCATCGCTGGCTGGCGCAGGGCGTCTATCTAACGTGCATCATGACCGTGCCGCTGATGCTGGTGCTCTGGGCGGCGAGTTATGGCTTTACGCCCTTTGGCATTCCCGCGGAGGTGGCGTTTCCGGCTGCTTCCTACCTGCGCATTCTCACCTGGGGAACCCTGCCGCTGGTGCTCTACGGAGGCACACGCCGCTACCTTCAGGGAGTAGGCCAGGTGCGGGTGGTGACGGTCTCCGTGGTGGCGGGCAATTTGCTGAACTGGTTTGCCAACTGGGTGCTGATCTACGGCAAGCTCGGCTTTCCGGCGCTGGGGGTGAACGGCTCGGCTCTTTCGACGGTGCTCTCGCGCATCTTCATCGCCGCCGCGATGATGGGGTTTGCCTGGCGCTATGAACGCCGGCGCGGCCATCCGTTATTCCAGCACTGGGCCGGACCCAGCCTCGCGCGTCTCCGGCAACTGGTCCGCCTGGGCGCGCCGGCGGCGGGGCAGGTGGTGCTCGAAGTGGGCGCGTGGAATCTGATCACGCTCTGTGCCGGAAGGCTGACGCCGGTGGCGCTGGCGACGCACCAGATCGCTCTGAACTACGCCAGCCTCACCTACATGGTTCCGCTGGGCATCGCATCGGCCGCGGCGGTCAGCGTGGGCCATGCTGTGGGCGCTGGGGACGGCGAGCGGGCGCGCCGCGCCGGTTGGCTGGCGCTGGGGCTGGGCACGGGCTTCATGCTGCTGGCCGCGGTGGTCTTCCTAACGGAGCCGGGGCCGCTGATCGCTCTTTACACACGCGACCCTCAAGTCATGGCCGTCGGCCCCAGCCTGCTCGGACTGGCGGCGGCCTTCCAGATATTCGACGGCATCCAGACCGTCTCCACCGGAGCGCTGCGCGGACTGGGCGAGACGCGGGTTCCCATGCTGGCCAACCTGGCGGGCTATTGGCTGCTGGGATTGCCGCTGGGGCTGACGCTCTGCTTTGTTCTTCGCTGGGGCATTTACGGCCTGTGGATCGGCCTTTTGGCGGCCTTGATCGTCATCGCCGCGACGTTGCTGGCGCACTGGCAGCGCGACTCGGCGCGCCTGGCTATCGCGCCGTAAGCCACCGCCGGGATTCACCGGTGAGCTTTCAACTTCAATGGATTCTGTCTCTGTCGAAGACCATCCACTTCAATTGCGCGGCGGAGACTGGTTTGCCATACAAATATCCCTGCGCCAGGATGCCTGCGCCCGCTTTGCGGAAGTACTCCGCCTGTTCGTTGGTCTCAATTCCTTCCACCACCACCATCAAACCAAGTTCGTAGGCCATCTTCAGGATGAGAGGCACAACCGACGCCGTGACCGCTCCCGTGCCTACGGTCTGCGTAAAGCTCTGATCGATTTTGATGGCGTCGACAGACAGCCGGTGAAGGTAAGAGAGGCTGGAGTAGCCGGTGCCGAAGTCGTCGATGTACACCCTATGTCCCGCCTGTCTCAAATCGCTGATCGCGCGGATGGCTACGGCCTGATCCGATGTGGTGCGCTCGGTCAGCTCCAGGCCGATGCACGCTGGCGCCAGCCCGGCCGAACGCATGCATTGCTCCAGCAGATCGTAGGTCCGGCGATCGCGCAGATCCTCGGCGGTGATATTCAGCGTGATCTTGAAATTGCCCGCCGCCAGCAGATCTCCCACCTCATGGATCGCTTTGCGCAGAACCAGCCGGGTAATATCACTGACATAGCCTCCCTCCTCGGCGAGGGAGACAAAAATATCCGGTTTCACGGCCTTCCCGGAGCGATCTTCCCAGCGCACCAGGGCCTCGGCGCCGACGATGATTCCTGTATCCAGATCGACCACGGGCTGGTACGCGACAGTCAAAGTGCCTTTGCGGATGGCGCGGCGCAACTGCCGTTCAATCGAGCGTTGCCGATGGTAGTAGAGGATCGCGATCCAGGCCAGCGCAATCCCCAACAGCGCTCCGCCGATTGGGAAACCGGTGAAGAGGTAGCCCCCGCCGGCCAGCACATCCTTGCGG
>JBKQLG010000248.1:0-12454 GCA_052147235.1 Occallatibacter sp. | reverse complement strand
CACGGGGCCGTGTTGGATGCGCCGGTGAACCCTTCCTAAGAAGGTGGAGCTCTCCGCGGTTCATTAGGCATTCCGGACTGGCGGACACGGCACACAGAACCGATTGTCGAGTTGAGCCCCTGTTCATTGAATGTTGGTTCAACCAGCGTTGATCGTCCCACCTGCTTTGCAGGCCGGTTTCTATTGCGAATAGTAGGAGTCCGCGCTGAGAATTACAAGTCTTGTAATGCAGGCTTGCTTTGTGCTAACGTTTTGAACCCGCCATATTCGGGCCGCCGGTTCCGAATTGGCGAGCGGCAACGGCGGCTAACCTATTTTTCGCTCATCTTCGAGCACTTCGTCCAGCATTCCGCGCAGGCTGGCCGCGCGCCCCGTAGTCAGCCGCGCATTGCCGCCCGGAGACTTGCGAGCCTCTGACAGTTCGTCGGCCAGATTCAGCGCCGCCAGCACGGCCACACGCAGCGAATCCACTGTGTGGCCACGGGCGGCCACGGCGCGCATCCGCGCATCTACCAGTTCGGCCAGGCCACGTATGTGCTCCTTGTCCTCACCGGCCAGGTAGTAGGTCTGGTCGTAGATTTCGACGGCAACATAGCCAACCCGGTTGACGGATTGCTCTTGAGTCATAGTCGGCCTCACAGTTCCAGCGCGTCCAGTTGAGAGAGGATGCGCTCTACGCGCTGCCGCAGATGGCCGCGCTCCGTGCGCAGAGTCTGCAACTCTGCCTGTAATCGATCCACTAGCGGCGCTTGCTTGCTAATTTGCGCTTCCGCAGCGATCACGCGCTCTTCGGCGGTGGCGCGCGCCTGCCGCTCGAACTTGACGAGATTCACGGTGCGCTGAATACGTTCTTCCAGCGCGGCGAACTCGTCGACGCTCAACGTCACGGCGCCTGACTCCGCCGCCGACTCTGAAGCCTTTTCCGCCGCCGGCTCAATCCTGGGCTCTTCCGGCAGCTCTTCTTCCATCACATCTGACTTCCACAGGGACTCCGACATTGAAAAAACCTCCACGGGACTATGGTTTATCCGTGAAGTATAGCGCCGATCTCAGTCGATTTCCGCCTGACCGCGCAGCCGCGCCCCAACTTTGCCAACAGCCTCGACCACTCGCGCCTGGAACTCCTGCAACTCCTCCTCGCGCAGCGTACGGTCCACGGCCTGAAAGGTCGCGCCCAGCAATAAAGCGTACTCGCCCGCTCCCAGTTTCGCGTCGCGGAAGACCTCGCGCGCCCGCCACTCCACCAGCTCGGGAATCCGCAACCCGGCCACTGCCTGATCTATCTTTTCCCAGGCGATGCTTTCATCCAAAACCAGCGAAAAATCGCGGCGAACCGGCTGGAAGCGCGAGATCTCCCGCGCAATCGGCTGGCGCAAAGGCAACCGGTAGAGCCGGTCCAGATAAATTTCGCCCAGCAGGACCGGGTCTTTCAGCTTGCGCTCGGCGGCCATGCGCGGATGCAGTTGGCCGAACCAGCCCGCCGTCATGCCGTCCACGACTACGCGTGCGGCGCGATACGGATGCAGCCACTCCGGCGTCAGCCCAGCCTCGGCAGAGAAGCGGTCGAAGAGGACGGCCCGCGACTGGAAGCGCCCGACGACCTGCTCGACCACGCCTTTCATGTCGTGGAATTCAATCTCCCGCGCCGCGTGCAGCGCTCCCTGCTCCGGCAGAGTTCCCACCGCGCCGAAGGAGAGCGCGGGCCGCTCGTCAACCCTCTCCGTTGTACCGCTGAAGACCGTGCCCAGCTCGAACAAACGCACGTCGCTCACGTCGCGATGCAGATTGCCGGCGATCATCGCCAGCATTGCCGGCACCAGCGACGGCCGCAGCACACCCGCCTCTACGCTGAGCGGATTGCCCAGCGGAACCGCCAGCCCCGGCTGAGGCGCCGTCATTGCGGCCTCAGCAGCCGAGCAGAAGGTGCTGCCAATCGCCTCATGGAAGCCGGCCGCCAGCAGCGTGCGCCGGAGTTCAGATTCTTTCTCCGCCCAGGGCAGCGCGCGCACCCCTTCGCCAAAGGCCGGCAGCGTGTTGGCAAAGCAGTTGTAGCCGTAAACGCGGGCGACCTCTTCGATCAGATCGATTTCGCGCTCCATGTCGAGCCGCCAACTCGGTAGCGTCACTTGCCAGGCCGCACTGTCCAAGGCTGCCCCACCGCAGGTGGCTAATCCGCATCCCAGCGCGGTCAGCACTCCTTCGACCGTCGCCGCGGTAATTCCTTCCGCTTCCACCGTTGCGCCCAGAATGCGCCGCACCTCGCTCAGTTTTAGCTCGACTGGCTTGCGATTGGCAGTGCGCGCCTCGATCGCGGGCACACGCGCGTCCACCAGATCGCCCTCGATCCAGCCGCCATTCGCCAGCAGGATGCTGCTCACCAGGGCCGATGCCACATGCCCTGCGTTGAAGTCCGCGCCGCGCTCGAAGCGATGGCTGGCGTCGGTATGCAGGCCGTGGCGCCGCGCCGTGCGGCGGACCGCGACCGGGTCAAACCAAGCCGCCTCTACCAGCACATTCTTCGTACCCGCTGTAATCATCGAGTCCCAGCCGCCCATGACTCCGGCCAAGCCGAGAGGCTTCACGTGATCGGCAATGATCAGGTCTTCTGGGTCGAGCAGACGCTCCACGCCGTCCAGCGTCTTTACGCGCTCGCCCTTTTTAGCGCGCCGCACCACGATGCCGCCTTCCAGCTTATCCAGGTCAAAGACATGCGTCGGCTGGCCCATGGCGATCCAGGCGAAATTCGTCGCGTCCACAGCGTTGGAGATCTGCTTCTGCTCCAGCAGCCCAAAGTAAGTGGCCACCTCTGCGCCGGCAAACCAATCCCGCGAGCCGCCGATGGTGACATCGCGCAGCACACGTGCCGTGAAGCGCCCGCAAGCGTCCTTGGCCTCGATGCGCACGGAGTACGGAGCCGCGGCAGCATGAGCTATTGGCAACGCGTAATCGAGCAGTGGTAACTGCAATCCATAGATCGCAGCCGCCTCGCGCGCCACGCCGTAGTGATTCATTGCATCCACGCGGTTGGTGGTGATGTCCATCTCGTAGAGCGAGCCGTTGTCCTCGCCAAGATCGTAAATGCCCTCGACGGCAATGCCGCGCAGGGTGAGGTCTTCGGCGAGTTGGGCGTCGGTCGCGGGCAGACCGGGCAGGTAACTACGAAGCCATTTAGTAAGAATCTTCATTTGGGTTACCTTTTAGCGAGTTAGCGTGCGCTTCGCGCACATTTGCAAGTTAGCGAGTTAGCGGGATCTCTCGTTTCCCTATTGGGATTCCAGTTTCGCCAACAATCCATTGATGAGCTTTGCGGTCTCTGTCGCCAGATCGAGCAACTGCCGGGAGGAATTCTGGTCGATGAAGCCAAGGCCGCACGCCAGTTCATTCTGCGTTTCAAACTCATAGAGCGAACCTCGCGCCGAACCAAGCGATTTCCGCAACTCTGCATCCGTCAGTTTTCCGTGGCCCTCAGCGATATGGCTAGCTACAGCAACGGCAGACCGGCGCATCTGCATTCGCAATCCAAACGTCTCAGCCTGGGGAAACTCTTCAGTTCGCAGATAGACCTGACGCGCCAATTCCATCGCTTTCTGCCAAACAATCAAGTCATGAAATGAACGCGTTCTGGGCATAATGACCTCTTTCTGTTCAAGCAGCCGCTAACTAGCTAATGTGCGCGCAGCGCACGCTAACTTGCTGTCTTAAATCAAAACCGCAATTCCTCACGCAAATTGTCCCAGAAACCTCATGTCTCCGGCAAACAACGACCCAATCTCGCTGATCCCGTACTTCATCATGGCAATTCTTTCCACGCCCATGCCAAACGCGAAGCCGGAAATCTTCTTCGGGTCATAACCGGGTTGCTTTTCCGCGGCAAAGGCGAAGACCGTTGGGTCCACCATGCCGCAGCCCAGCAGCTCAATCCATCCCGAGTTCTTGCATTTGCGGCAGCCTTTGCCGCCGCAGAAGATGCAACTGATCTGTACGTCCGCGCTCGGCTCGGTGAAGGGAAAGAAGGACGGAAAGAAGCGCGTCTTCACCGCCGGGCCGAAGAGCGCCTTCATCGCATGGTCCAGCGTCCCCTTCAGGTCGCTGAAGGTGATGTTGGTGTCCACGCAGAGGCCCTCGACTTGATGAAAGGTCGACGAGTGCGTCGCGTCGTCCGCTTCATTTCTGTGAACCTTGCCGGGAATCACGATGCGGACCGGCGGCGGCTGCGACTCCATCGTGCGCATCTGCACTGGCGAAGTATGGGTGCGCAGCAGCAGCCGGTCGCGCTGCGGTCGCCGCTCCTGGCCCGCCACCACCAGCGTGTCCTGCGTGTCGCGCGCCGGATGCCCCGGAGGAAAGTTCATGCTTTCGAAGTTGTAGTAGTCGGTCTCCACCTCCGGCCCCACGCCCACCGAATAGCCCAGCGCCGCGAAGACGCTGACAATCTCGTTCGTCGTCCTGGTGATGAGATGTTCAGCGCCGGAGAGTCGCCGCGTTCCCGGCAGCGTAATGTCGATGGCCTCGCGAGCCAGCGCCGCATCGGTCGGACCCGCACCCAGCGCCTCGTCCAGCAAAGCCTCCACCACTGCTTTGAGCGCGTTGAAACGCACGCCCAGCAGCTTCTTCGCTTCCACGGGCGCAGCCTTCAGCCAGCGGTCGGAGACCTCTTTGAGCAGGCCCTGCTTGCGCCCCAGCCATTGCAGCTTGAAGCCGTCAACCGCTGCCTCGCCGTCCAGCGCCGCGGCCGCCGCGCGCGCCTGCCGCTCCAGTTGGGCAAACGCTGATTCCAGCGCAGCCTCGTCAAATGCCGTCAAATTGGGAATCTCGATGTTCATATGCGTATACAAAAGGATAAACCACTGCGTGGGGCGAAATCTTGTATTCTCATCTGCATGAACTTCTTGCGCCTCACTCTCGCTCTGGTTCTTGCTGCTGCCGTGACGGTCCCGGCTACCGCCCAATCCGCCGTTTACCCCCAGCAGGAGGGCTTCGTCGACGCCCATGGCGTGCTCATCCACTTCAAGACCCTAGGCGGAGGCCCGCCGCTGGTCGTCCTGCATGGCGGTCCCGGCGCCAGCCACGACTACTTCCTGCCCTGGCTGCTTCCGCTCGCCCGCACTCACCGCCTCATCTTCATCGACGAGCGCGGCTCCGGACGCTCTGAGCGCCTCCAGGACACCAGTCTCTACACCGTCGAGGGCGACGTCGAAGATATCGAGGCCGTGCGCCTCGCCCTCCACCTGGGAAAAATCTCGCTGCTCGGCCACAGTTGCGGCGGCGTGCTGGCCCAGGCCTACGCCCTCAAGTACCAGCAGAACCTCTCCCACCTGATCCTCAACTCGACCTTCGCCTCCACGCGCGAGATGAACGCCGTGCTGGCCCGCGAGAAGGCCGCCATGCCCGCCGCCAAGCTGGCCCGCCTGAATGAACTCGAAGCCGCCGGCCTCTTTGGCAAGGGCGAGCTGTGGGAGCACGGCCGCTACCTGGCGGAGTACGAGACGCTCGCCTGGGGCCCCGGCTACTTTCCCTTCCTCTACGGCGCGCGCCCCGACTCCAACTACGACCCCGCCGCCGGCAACGCCCCCACCAACTGGGAGCTCTATCGCGCCATGTGGGGCTCCGACGGCGAGTTCATCATCGACGGCAATCTGAAATCTGTCGAGTACGTTGACCGTCTGCCCACGATTCATGTCCCCACGCTGATCGTGGTGGGCGACCACGACGAATGCGACCCCAGCCTGAGCAAAGAGATGCACGAGAAGATCGCCGGCTCCAAGCTCGTCATCCTGCCCAACAGCGGCCACATGAACTTCGTCGACCAGCCGGAGATGTGGCAGAAGGCAGTGACTGATTTTCTGGGAAGCTAGATTCGCGTATTTTTCCCGAAAAGCAAATTTAGGCCGGAGGCCTTGAATAGGTTCGGCAAACAAAATCAGAATTCTCTCTCGCGACGCTCATTAAGAGCAGCCTGACTCGCTGTGAGTTACGCCGACAATGAACCCGCTAACTTGCTATCACCGCGAAGCGGTGGCTAACTTGCTAAATGGTTAACCAGTCCTCGCGGGATTTGGTGAAAGGATGAAGAGGCCATAAGCCCCAACCAGTTTTGTTAATAGGAGGTTACGGATTCATGCTATTGAGTTGCGATACTTCGATAGCCGATGGCTATAAAAGCGAGGCCCAGAAGTCACGGGTGCTCTCCGAGGCATGGTTTCTATCCAACGGCTATTGCCTTGCCTGCGACTGTGACCGACTTACCGCGACAAGGGCTAACACAAAGGCAACAGATTTCGTCTGTCCATCCTGCCGGCAGAGCTACGAGTTGAAGGCTTCTCGCAGTCGGATGGGGCGAACATTAGTTGATGGCGCCTACGGGCCTCTAATGAATCGAATCCTCGAAGGCTCAGCGCCAACCTTGATGATGCTTGAGCGGAACGATCAGTGGAAGATCAAAAACCTGACCGCGATTCATCACCTCTTCCTGACCCCCAACGTTTTAGTGGAGCGAAAACCGCTGTCTTCGACAGCGCGGCGGGCAGGATGGGTCGGCTGCAATATCCGGCTCGACCAGATAGCCCAAGATGCGCGGATACGCGTCGTTGGGGACGGGCGACAATGCGAGCCGCGCTTGGTTCGGTCGGCTTTCCGTCAGTTTGACGGTTTGAAAGAGATCCCGCCGTCCGCCAGGGGTTGGACGACCCTTACCCTCCGGATGATTCGCGGTCTCAATCTACAAGAGTTTTCCCTTAGCGAGGTTTACGCGCTGGAACATTCATTCGCCGCTGTGTACCCGGAGAACTACAATATCCGTGCCAAAATGAGACAGCAGCTACAAGTTCTACGTGATTTAGGGTATTTCACTGCTGTCCAAGACAGGGGTAATCATCTTGGACGGGTGTTGATCTGACAGGGCATAGGGCGACGTTCCCGGGCTTTTGCGGAGCGGGTTGGGCGGTTCCGAGTTATGCGTTGCGGTGTCTGCTGTCTAAGATGTGCTCCGATATGGCTCAACAGTCGTGCGCCGTCGCTCTTATCGCAAGGTCCTGCTGTCCAAGTCAGGCGAAGGCCAGTTGTAGTTGTGGGGTGAGCGGCGTTTCCGGAGCCTGGAAGGGATCGTCGATCCACTTCCACAGGTCGCGATAGACGAACAGTTGCTGGCGCAGCAGGACCATGAAGTTGGACAAGTGCCAGCCGAAGGTTGACTTCATGTGCAGGATCTTGACCAGCAGCATGGCGATCAGCGCCGTCCAGATTTGCGTCTTGAGTGCGTTGGCCGAGGTGCCGACGAAGGTCTTCACCTTACAGGACTGCTTCAGCGCCTTGAAAAACAGCTCTATTTGCCAGCGGTTCTTGTAGATCTCGGCAACGGTGGCGGCGGCCAGTTTCATGTTGTTGGTGAGGAAGACAAGGGTGCGCTGCTGCTGTTCGTCGAAGAACTCGATGCGGCGCATCATGGGCGGGTTGTCGTTGTCGATGGCCTGCTGGGTCATGCAGATGATCTGATCGCTCACCAGTCCCTTGCGCTGGGGCAGCGCCCGATCCTCTACTTCGATGATGTCCGCGTTCGTCTTCAGACGGGTGACGAAGTACACGCCCTGCTGGGTCAAGCGCTCGAACCAGTTGTAATCGGTGTAGCCACGGTCGAAGACCAGGATGGTGCCGGGCGCGAACTCCCACTGGCGGGTGACGGTGACTTCGTGCTGCTTGCCGTCGGTGATGACTCCGTAGCAAGGCAGCAGGCCGTCGTGATCGAGCATCAGATGCAGCTTGACGGCGCCCTTGGTGCGGCGGAACTGCGCCCAGTCGAAGACCGAGGCGCACAGTTCGATGGTGGTGGCGTCGATCGACAGCAGCTTGTTGTTGAAGCGGAACTTGTGCCGCACACCCGACTGCTGGGCCTGACCACGGGCGATCTCCAGCGTCCGATAGAAGAGGTCCTCGAAGAGCGCGCTGGGGCGATGGGCGTTGGCGTAGGCCAGGGTGGAGCGCTTGGGTGCGGCTGGCAGGCCCAGATGGCGCAGTTTGCCTTCACTGGCGGCCAGGCCGTTGGTGATGTCGCGCAGGCTGTTGACCGAACCCAACTGGCAGAACAGCATGGCTACCAACTGGCCCCAGCAGGTAAACCCCTTGGCGTTGCGTTCGGCCTTATGCTCACGCACTGCGCCATCGAAGGTCGCACGGGGAATCAACTTCAAAACTTGGGAGAAAATGCTGCATACTGTGGACAAGGCTGTGTCCTCCTCTGACGGTGAGTTCTCGCAAACCCAACCTATCAGATCGACGCAGCCTTGCCTCTATACCTCACTTACTACTGAAAACACCTGTCTTGGACAAGAGTGTTCCTCACTACAAAATCACGCACCTGCGCAGAGGCTCCTTAGCTTGTGAATCGATGACGCATTGACGATTGATTCCATCTTTCTCAATTCCCTTATCTCCGCTGATGATCACCCATCCCTTTCCGGCAACGTCGGGAATCCATTTATTGTCGTCGGCATCCTGCGAGTAATAAGTGCTGTGAGCTTCACACGAGGCGTGTATCCCGCGCAGCATTTTTATCAGGAGCCGAGATTGATGGGTTCGGTCGAGAAATAGAACCACCCGACCACTAAGCGGCGCGCTGCTCACAGTAGTCGAGTGCTCCTTTAACTTCATCCAGGTTCAGGTCGTAATCATCGGCAAGGAAATCCGGCGAATCGCCAGCCCGATAGCGATTCCACAGAGACGAGACTGGAAGGCCGGTTCGATCAACAATCGGCCTACCGGAAGAGATGGTCAGGACAATTGAGACAACGGTGCCGGATTGTTTCTGGGGATAAATCTTGACGGGCTTAAATGTTGTTGGGTCGCGAACGAGACGGTGGAGATACTGATCCAAGATCGCTGGGAAACCTAATTGGCCGCCTTGAGAGAGATTTGTGAGAAGTTTCTTCCTTTTTTCTATTGTTTTGATGAATAGGTCTCTCTTGTCCGCGTACATCTCCTTAGATAAGAGCGGATGCTTGTCGTCAGACAATTGCAATTCGCGAAGTTTGGTCATAGCATCGCGGACGCGCATCATTTTCACCCCTTCGAATCTTGTTAAAGACGAAAGGACATGGGCTTCGCTAAGGTTATAGAACGATAACCATGCCACATCTTTACCTGTTTCGAGGTCAGTGGCGTATCCTACCGGAGCTATGAGTGAATCTGTGTTGCCAAGTTTCTTGTAAAAATGGGGCTCAGTCCAATCCTTAAGGGTTGTGCGAGGAACGCCCAAGAAAAGAGCAGCTTCCGCAAGTGAGTAAATAGCGGATTCCCTCGGATCAGCGTCCTTAGGCGGCACTGAGTACGCCATGCGGACCTTAGGAAATCCGGCCATAATCTCTGCTCCTTGACTAGCAGCACACATCAGGTTTACGCTCCAGTCTAGGAGCGTGTATGCCGAATCGCCCGACGCCTTCCGCCAAGAATGAGACGGGTGAATTCGACCGCTTCAAAGATTTAACGCGGAGACTTATGTCAGTTCCGCATTCAGAACTCAAAGCCAGATTAGATGCCGAGAAGGAAGCGAAGCGGATCGCTAAATCCTCTTCCCACGCTTCTGGCGTCCCAACCAAGCGTTCCTAGAACGCCGTTTCTCCCACCTTGCCAGTCAGTTCTGCATAGGTAAGGCGCTTGCCTACTATCTGCGATACAGCCAGCATGAACCTGTCCGCGTCATTCAGCGGATTGTCCTTGGTCGCACGGTTATTGTAGCGGAATACTTGCTCATCCAGATACGCGCCAAGGTGGAACGGCTCCACGTTTACGTAGGTTCCTTCAATCCACGCTTGAGCAGGCACCAGAAGTTTTCGATGCCGTTTGTGTGGATGTGCCCGCGAACGTATTCCTCGGCATGGTTGATGATTTCGTGCGCGTAGTTGGTTCCCTTATAGCCACCGAGTTCATCGGTGACGAGGGTCGCATCAGGATGAATGTTCTTTTTGATCAGCGCGTGCAAGGTTGGGCCGCTCCGGTCAATGACTACCTCAGTGCGGACGCGGCCTTTACGCTCCAGCATCCCGACCACGATGGTCTTTGCCATCGGGCCGACCGGCACGCCACTAAAGCCGGTTCCCTTTGGCCGCTTTGACTTGTGCATGTTGCTGACCTTGCCGCCGATGAAAGTCTCATCCATCTCAACCGGGCCACCGTCAAAACCCAACTTCAGGAATGAGCCGGTACGCATCGCTTCCCGAATCCGATGAAGCATGAACCAAGCGGTTTTCTGAGTCACGCCGAGGGCGCGGTGGAGTTCGTAGCTGGAGATGCCATTCTTGCAGCCAGTGAGCATCCAGATCGCGGGAAACCACTTCTCTAGGCCGATGGGCGAATCCTCCAGAATGGTGCCAACCTTGAGCGAGAATTTCTGCTGGGGATGCTTGCCGGAGCAGAAATAGACCTTAGCTTTTTCCATCCACGCCGCGCCATCTTTGCCGCACCGTGGGCAGCGCACAATTCCATCCGGCCAGCGCATCTCAACTATGAAACGGCGGCAATTTTCGCTTTCGCTAAAGTATTGAATCGCTTCAAGTAAGGTCTTAGGCTGCTTCATAATGTCTAAGAATAGCGCGATTCTCAACTTCTGTCAAGTATATTATTACCCTTATCGGTAAACAAAACCCCCAAAAACCACCCGATTTTTGCCAAAAACCATGTCCTTTTTGCCCATTACGAGTGAAAAAAGAGTCCCTCTTGGGCAAATCCTGAACTACGGCATTTTCGCCTCGTGCTGGCAAAGAACGGGGGAGATGGTCTAGCCTTTAAGGATGGTGTGGGCAAATCCTGTTGAGGCGCTGAACGAGTTGAGCACCGCGCCGTTGGTGCGCTTCAGCGTGCTGGCGCTGAGCTCGATCTTCTTTCTGGTGGATCCACTGGCGGCGATTCCGTCGTTTTTAGCGATTACCGAGGGGGCGAACCCGGAGCGGCGGCGGCGGATGGCGCGCAAAGGGGCGCTGACCTGCTTCATTGTGCTGACCACCTTTGCCGTCTGCGGACAGTTGATCTTCCGGCTCTTCGGGATTACGCTGCCGGCCTTTGAGATTGCCGGCGGGGTGATTCTGCTGCTGATTGGGCTGGATATGCTACAGGCGAAGCGCTCGGCGACGCAGGAGGCCAGCGGCGACACCGAGGAGGGCGCGGCCAAGGAAGACGCCGGCATTGTGCCGCTGGGGATTCCCATGCTGGCCGGGCCGGGGTCGATTTCGACGGTGATGGTGCTGGTGGGGCAGGTTCCGTCGCTGTGGCGCTGGGAGATGGGGGCGATTCTGGGCGCGATTACCGTGACCAGCCTGGTGAGCTATTGGGTGCTGGCCGGGGCGGGGCGCGTGCTGAAGGTGCTGGGGGAGACCGGCATCCGCGTCTTGGTGCGCGTGATGGGGCTGCTGCTGGTGGCGCTGGCGATGCAGTATTTTGTCAATGGAATGATGGACTTGGGGATGATTGCACGGCATTGAGGCGGGAGGCGTGTCTTCCAACCTTAGGCACAAAAACAAAGACGTGCCGAAGGTGGGACACCTGCTTTCCCACAGAAGCGGCAGTTTCCCACAGGGTGGGCGAGATTGCAATTGCGCGGGCAGGTTGCTATTCTTGGACAGCTGCAACAAGGTGGCAACGGCAGCTTTGGTGTGTCGCTTGCATACAGGGGTGGTTTGTGCTACTCTTGGAAAGTTGCAGATGAGCAGTGAAGCCTCCCGGTGACCGAAGGGTCTGCCCCGTAGCGGGAAGTGGGAAGCAAGTTGTGATGCTGGTTCGTTGGGTCAGGTGAGGCAGATGCCCCTGAAACCCCTGTAGGGAATCCCGCAGAGAACAAGCCATTGCAAGACCCAGGAGGAGACTCCTGTGAGCCTTATTGGCTCAGGCGCGTTGCGTTGGTCATTCTTTGATATTGTGCGCGGTGCGAGGCTTTTGTACGGGTAAGTCCCGGTCGGGCTGATCGGATTCGCCAACGAGGAAAACCCGCCAACAGTGAGTTGGAGCGGCCTTGGGCGAAGAAGAGGCCGGCTTGACAGGCGGGGCGAAGTTCGATATGTTTGAAAGGTTCGCGCAAAAACGCCGATCGACGCATTTCTATGCGAAAACGGCGGGGCGCAACGAGTTCGAGGACAAGCTGGCCGAAAGGCCAGGCCTCGATCCCAAAGGGCGCCGCTCAGGCGGAGTGCTCTCAAGGATATTTGACAATTAGGTTGAACATGCCAGTCGTGAGAAGAGATCAGGTTTGGCTTGATCATTCTCACTAAGTAAGGCATCGCGAGTTTTCGAGCGCGCGATGCAGCCGAAACCATCCGACCTCCGTCGGCTTGGTGGAAGCAATCAGGTTTCAAACGAGAGTTTGATCCTGGCTCAGAATCAACGCTGGCGGCGTGCCTAACACATGCAAGTCGAACGAGAAAGTGGTAGCAATACCATGAGTAAAGTGGCGCACGGGTGAGTAACACGTGACTAA
>JBKQLG010000247.1:0-8282 GCA_052147235.1 Occallatibacter sp. | reverse complement strand
GTCGGCCAAGAAGGCATCGAAGAACGCGGAGTCCCATTTCCTGGCCGGCAAGAGCCTGCCGTGGTGGATTATCGGCGTGGCGCACGGCTCCAGTGGGGTCGATATCACAGGCACTATCTGGTTCGTGATGATGCTGTACATCTACGGCATGAAGGCCACCTGGCTGCTGTGGGTTTGGCCGTTATTCAGCGTGGTCTTCCGCATGATGTACCTGGGGACCTGGGTGCGGTCTCAAAACGGGATCGAAGCACTACATTCAGGATAACCTGCAAGGGCGTCGCTTCTGATTCATGAACAAAGCAACTTCGCTCGATGGACTCCGTAGTGGGACATTTCGCACACGTCGGCACGTAAAATACTCTTCAGGGAGAAGGAATGTCTGAGGTGCCCCCCACAAACGGCTCTGCCGCACAAGCGAACGAAAGCCTCGATCCCGCGGATTGGGCTGCTTTTAGCGCTCAGGCGCACCATATGCTGGACGATATGCTCGGCTACATCGAGACGATCCGCGAGCGGCCCGTCTGGCAGCCGATTCCGAATGCAGTCCGGGCGCGCTTTCGTTCGCCAGCGCCGCGCGTGGGCGAGGAACTCGCCGCGGTCCATGCGGAGTTCATGCGCGATGTGCTGCCTTTTACGCAGGGCAACGTGCATCCCGGCTTCATGGGATGGGTGAACGGCGGCGGTACGCCGGTGGGCATGGTGGCCGAGATGCTGGCCGCGGGCCTCAACGCGAATCTTGGGGGCCGCGATCATATTCCCGTAGAGGTCGAGCGGCAGGTGACCGCATGGGTGCGGGAGATATTCGGCTTCCCGCAAGGGGCGACCGGTTTATTTGTTACCGGAACGTCGATGGCGAATCTGATTGCCGTGCTGATCGCCCGCGACGCCGCGTTGGGCTTCGAGGTGCGCGCCAGCGGAGTGGCCGCGGAGCCGCGGCGGCTCACCGCGTACACCTCGAAGGCGGTTCATGGCTGCGTGCCCAAGGCGATGGACATTGCCGGCCTGGGCAGCGATGCGCTGCGGCTGATTCCCACCGACAGCCGCTTCCGCATTGACCTGGCCGCGCTCGCCGAGGCTATCCAGCGCGACAGCGAGGCCGGCTTCACGCCGTTTCTGGTGGTGGGAACCGCGGGAACCGTGAACACGGGCGCAGTGGACGATCAGGCCGGACTCGCCGATCTCTGCCAACGCGAGAAGCTCTGGTTCCATGTGGACGGCGCCTTTGGCGCGCTGGCCAGGCTGGCCCCCGATCTTGCGCCCAAGCTCAACGGCATTGAGCGTGCCGATTCGCTGGCCTTCGACTTTCACAAATGGGGACAAGCGCCATTCGACGCCGGATTCATTCTGGTGCGGGATGGAGAAGCGCACAAAAACGCCTTCGTCCTCCCGGCGGCCTACCTGCAACGCGCCGAGAGAGGCCTGGCCGCCGGCTCGCCCTGGCCCTGCGACTTCGGACCGGACCTCTCGCGCGGCTTTCGCGCCTTGAAGGTCTGGTTCACGCTGAAGGTCTACGGCACCGAGGCCCTGGGAGAGTCGATCTCCCGCTGCTGCGCGCTGGCCCGCTACCTTGAAGACCGGATCGCCGCTACTCCGGAGCTGGAATTGATGGCGCCAGTCGAGCTGAATATCGTCTGCTTCCGCTATCGCGCTGAAGATACGAATCGGGTGAATGATGCGATTGTCGTCGCGTTGCAGGAGTCGGGAGTTGTGGCTCCGTCTACGACGCGCATTAATGGCCAAACGGCCATTCGCGCAGCCATCGTCAACCACCGCACTAGCCGCGCGGAGATTGATGCGCTGGTAGATGGAGTGTTGGCTTTGGGGCGCGCGTCTTGATCACGAATCTCAGAGACCGAAGCGCACAAGGCCAGTCTTAAACAGGCTTTGATTTCTGTCGAAGAAAGCCTACGGGAATCTGGGTAAGCACATACAATATAAGAGCATAGGGCCAGGCAATAACCTTGAAGACCACCAGCAATAGACATAAGACAATTACCATTGGAACGATAAGTGTAAGTAACAGAATTATGAATCTTCGCGATAGGCCAGCGTCTTGCAAGCGACTCTTTAGACATTCAGTCCACTCCATATATACAAAGAATGCAATCATAAAAATGATGAATTCAACAAACCCTTTGCTCAAACGTAGATCGAGGGCAACGAACCCGCCAAATAAGAGCGCGCATGCCAGAAGATGAAGCAAATAAGCATCACGTCCAATAGGCTCTGTTCGACCGAATAAGAAGATTTTCATCCCACTTCTCCAGTACGTTAGTTACAATACCCGTCCCATGCGGGCATCGGGCAAACCCATCCGCCGCTTGGCGAGCAGCAACTCATCGATTTTGCCGTCGGGAAGGAAGTTGAGCGGACGGCCGATCTGCTGGGCGATGAGGTAGGTCTTGCAATAGGTCTCGAAGGTCTCCACCAGCCACTCGGCATGGGTGACGGTGTCGGACCAGCAGACGATGCCGTGATTGCTGAGCAGGATGGTGTTGTGGTCCTGGACAAAGGGCAGCACCGTCTCGGCAAAGGCCTCGGTGCCGGGCGTTTCGTAGGGCGCCACCGCTGCCGGGCCGATCGAGGTCTCGTACTCGGAGATCAGCCCGATGGGCGGCGCTATGCCGGCCATCGCAAAGGCCGTGGCGTGCGGCGGATGACAGTGCACAATGGCGCGGGCGATGGGGTTGGCCTTGTAGATGGCCAGATGCAGCAGCAGTTCGCTGGTCCTGAGGCGGTCGCCGGCCTGGATGTTGCCGTCAAGGTCGGAGAAGCAGATGTCGGCCGGCGTCATATCCCGCTTGCTGATCATCGTCGGCGTGCAGAGCAGATACTTCTCGCCCAGGCGGACGCTGATATTGCCGCCGTTGCCGTCCACGTACTGCCGCTCCCACAGCTTGCGGCCCACCAGGATAATCTCCTCGCGCAGAGCCTCGGCCTCGAAGAGGAGCGCGGCCTCCAGCGGCGAGCCTGCCTCGGGCCGCGCCGCGTACGAACTCTCCCCCGCGGCCTGCGCCGCTTCTCCGCACTGTTCCTCAAGCTCAGCCCAACTCTGCTCCATGGATAACCTCACGCGGGGACTGCAAGACCTGCTTACGGCGTGCGCTGACCCTTTCTCAGATTATATATAGCGCCCTTCGCGGCTTGCTCCGGTGACTGCGATCACGAATGAGCGGGGCGATCAGCACTCATTTCGCCCGCACCAGGCGGCGCTGCAAGGCTTCCAGCGTCTGTCCCTTGGTCTCCGGATAGACCAGCAACACAACCAGGAACTGCAATCCGGTCATCACGGCGAAGAAGGTAAACGGGGCGCTGCGTCCGACCTCGGCCACCACCATGGGAAACGCCAGTTGGATGGCCGTGTTCATGAACCAGTGGCTGGCGTTGCCCACGCCCTGACCCTTGGAACGGACGGCGTTGGGAAAGACTTCGCCGATGTAGACCCAGATCACCGCTCCCTGGGAGAGCGCGAAGAAGGCGATGTAAATGATCAGCACCCAGACCAGCGCGCCTGGATGTGAGTTCGTCGCAAAGAGCCACGAGACTGCCGCCAGGCAACTGGCCGTGCCCGCCGCGCCGATGAGCAGCAGCGTCTTGCGCCCCAGCTTGTCGATCACGCTCATGCCCACGATGGTGAAGACCAGATTGGTGAAGCCGATGGCGATGGCCTGCTGGTCTCCGGAGATCTGGCTGAAGCCCGCCGAGGCGAAGATGCTGTTCAGGTAGTAGAGGATTGAGTTGATGCCAGCCAGTTGATTAAATGCGCCAATCGAAATCGCCAAAAACAGCGGATAGCGATACTTCCATTGAAAGACCGGCTCATGGGCTGTGGCGTGCTCTTCGGCCAGCGCGGATTGAATCTCGGCCAGCTCGGCCTCGGGCTTCGGGTCGCCCATCATTTTCAGCACGGTCAGAGCTTCTTCATTGCGCCCCTTGGAGGCCGACCAGCGCGGGCTGCGGGGAATGCCGAACAAGAGCGCCAGGAAGGCGAGGGCGGGCAGCGCGGCGATGCCCACCTGCCAGCGCCACTCCGCCGCTCCCAGATGCAGCGTGCGGATGAGGTAGTTGGAGGTGTAGGCCGCCAGAATGCCGAAGACCACGTTAAATTGAAAAGCGCCCACCAGCCTGCCGCGCCATTTGGCCGGGGCAAGCTCGGCGATGTACACCGGCCCCAGCACCGACGATGCGCCGATGCCCAGCCCGCCGGCGAAGCGGAAGAGCATTAGCACCGGCCAGTTCCATGCCAGCGCGCTGCCGATAGCCGAGACCACATAAAGCACAGCGGTGATGCGCAGCGTCTCGCGCCCGCCGATCTTCTGCCCCACATGGCCCGCGCCCAGCGCTCCCGCCACCGTGCCGATCAGCGCGATGGCCACCGTCCAGCCCTTGCCCTGCGGGCTCAGATGGTAGAGCCGGACCAGCGCGTCGATGGCGCCTGAAATCACAACGGTGTCGAAGCCAAAGAGTAGGCCGCCCAGCGCGCCGGTCAGCGTTGCCTTCATCAGGTTGAGGTTCGGTCGCATGACGCGCGGCTCCTTGATTTCCAAACCATCCTACAGGCCAGCCCCAATACGGGCAAACTCCCCGGCGCGGTGACAAAGATAAACATTTTTTCATGTGAGAAAGGGCTATAATCGGATGCTCTGAGGGCTTACGAATGGACGGCCGGATTTTTATGTTGCAGGTTGTCCTGATTCCAGAGGAGCCTTCTGCGACGAGATAGACCAACCGCACATAGATTCCCCCCCCCCCGCAGACAAGGAGAATTGGAATGATCAACAGAATGCGCAGCACTTACTTATGCAGCATAGCCGTTTCCATGGCGGCGCTCTCGCTCGTCGCAGCGCTTGTCGCGCAGACCACCGCATCGCCCGCCGCGCCCGCCACGCCTGTCCCAAACTGGAAAACCTATAGCTATCCGGCGGAAGGATTCAGCGCCTCGTTCCCAGGCGAGCCTCAATTCTCGAAGAGAGACGTTCCCACAGATAAGGGCAGCTTCGAGCTGCGCGCTTATCTCGTGGAGGAGGGCCAGGCAGCGCTCTTCGTCGGGGTATGCGATTACGGCACCGCGATCTCGGATAGGACTCCGGACCAGGTGCTGGACGGCGCGCAACAGGGAGCCATTGACAATGTCAAAGGCCACCTGGTCAGTGGAAAGAAAATCACACTCGGCGTCTATCCCGGCCGCGAGTTTGAGGCAGAGAGCGACACGATGCACTTCAGTGCCCGCATCTATTTGGTGGGCACCACGCTATACCAGACGCTGATCGCCGCTTCGATCGCGCAACCATACGCCGGCGTCACGCGCTTTCTCGACTCATTCCAGTTGATCGCCCGCGTCAAGAACTAGGTCCGGCCCATAAACAGTGTCAATGGCTTTCCATCTATTCCGCACAGAACACGAAATGGATGGAGCACGGAGTGCAAGTTAATATGGGCCGGATCAATAGGGCCGGTCAGCCTTCCGCGCGCGGGCCGGCCGGCGTCACTGCCAGAATCCGGCAGCGGTGCTTGCCCGCCGCGCTCCAGGCCAGCGCCATCTCGCTCTCCATGTAGGCGCAATCGCCGGTTTCGAGCGACTCGTGCAGCCCGCCCGCATCCAACTGCAATTTGCCCTCCAGCACATAGACCAGGCCGCTGGCCTGGTAGCAGGCATCTGTGGCGCTGGAAGCGCCTCCGGCGGGAAACTCGATCATCTGCGCTACCAGCCGGGTTCCCGCCGCCAGCGCGTTCAGCGGGGTTGCCTTCACCGACTCCAGCCCGCGGCTATTGCCCTGCAAGTGGGCTTTGCGCGTAATCGAGAGCGTGTGCTTGGCGGGCTCGGAGAAAAAGTAGCTCATGCCCACGCCGTAGACCTGGCTGATGGTGGCCAGTGTGGGCAGTGTGGGAATCATGCGGTCCGTCTCCAGCTTCGAGAGCAGCGCCGTTGATAGCTTGGTCTCTGCCGCCAGGCGCGCCAGCGTGAGCCGCTTCTGGGTGCGCAGCGAGCGCAGCTTCATCCCGATGCAATAAGGTTCAAGAGACCACTGGGCATAAGAAACTGTCTTAGTCATGAATCACTCCCTTCTATCAGTTTGCCAGCCGCCGGCCTTATCTTCTCTGACAAATTATTGAAGTATTCCTGAACGCTCTTCGTCGTTGGTAATATCATTTGGTTACTTTGCGCATGACAAATGACAAAAGAACCATGGTACTTTCTTCCCGCAGTCCGTCGAAAAGCGGATAATCTAATGATTAAAGAAGACTGGACTCATCGAAGCACAGAGATTCGCCGGGAGTATTGCTCTTTTTCCCTTTGCGTTGTCCCCCACGCAGATTCCCGCGACCGCTGTAGGCAGATGTCTATCTCTTGTCTGGACCGGCAAGAGATCGGCAAATCTATTGCCCAGGATTCGAGGAAGCGCGTTGGTTGCAACGAACGATCCCGGTTCAGGCTTACGCGGCGCCCAGGACGATTTGTCCCCGGCGACCGGTCTAAATCGCAGGCGCGGAGATAATGGCTCCGCGGAGGCAAGTTTCGGCCGCAGGCGCACTGATACCGGTTCCGCGGGGACAGCTCTGGGCCGCCGGGGCAGGGTGTCGTCCAGCTCCTTTGCTGGCTTCCGGCTGGAGGCGGATGGAACGCTCTGGCGCGGTGAAGCCGTGGTTCATCTGCCTCCCAAGGAGTTGGCGGCGTTGCGGCTTCTTCTGGCCAACGCCGGCCAGATCGTTTCGCCCCTGCAACTGAAACTTGCGCTCTGGGGCGGCGTGCATGTAACGGCCGACAGCGTTCCCAAGTGCCTCTCTTCGCTGCGCGCGCGGCTGGAGCCGGAAACCTGCATCCAGACGGTCTACAAGCGCGGCTACCGCTTCACGGCCGAGGTGCTGCGGCAGGGCCTTCCGCCGGCCGGGGAGCTTCCACGTCTGGCTATCCTGCCCTTCTCCACCCTGTACACAGTTCCTAAACATCTCGGGCCGGCTATCGCCGAGGAGACCATCGTCCGGCTTTCGAATGTGCATTCTCCGGCCCTTTCCGTTCTGGCCCGGGATTCTGTCTTTACCCTGGTTGGTCGCGGGTTTACGGCCCAGCAGATTGGCGAGATGCTCAAAGCCGACCTGGTCCTGACCGGATCCCTCCGCGCCCTTTCCTCGCAATACCGGCTGCGTGCGGAGATGATCCGCGTCGAGGATGGCACGCAAATCTGGGTGGAAGATGTGCTGGTGGACCAGAACCGGATTGCCGGATTGGAGTCGGAGCTGGTGCAAAGGTTGGCCTGGCGTCTGGGCGCCGGGGTATCGGGCGACAGATTCTGGTCGTCGGGGTGGAATGACGTGGTCTCCGGAGGAAAGTCCTTGCGGCCGAAGTCGAGCAAGGGCGGGCAGTCCATCTCCGCGGTAGCCGCGACGACGGTCGAGCACGAGAGCGGTCCGCTGCGCCGGGAGGCCTACGAAAACTTCCTGCGCGGACGCCACGAGTGGCAGTCGCTTCATCGTCATCGCATGCAAGACGGTCTGCAGCACCTGTTGCGGGCCATCGAAGTGGATCCATCGCTGATCTCAGCCAAGATTGATTTGGCGCATCTCTGCGTGACCCAGTGCTTCTACGGCTTCATGCCCCCAACTGTCGCCGCGGAACATGTACACCGCACGGTCGACACTATCCCCGATCTTCCCCGCCAGGCGGAAGCCATGCTGCCTGCGCTGGGCTGGGTGAACTTCCACTTCGACCGCAATCTGCCCGCGGCCCTCAATGCCTTCTCCCTGAGCGCCCATCTGCCCCACGGTCCCTGGACCACCCGCATCCGCGCCATGTACGCGCTCAGCCGGGGCCGCTTTGCCGAAGCCATCGAATTGCTGCGCGCGGCCATCCAATTGGACCCCTATTCGGCCTGGCTGCACAGCCGCCTGGCCTGGGCGCTCCACCTGAATGGACTAGCCTCCGAAAGCCTCGCGCAAAGCCAGATCGCTCTCAGCCTCTTTCCTGAACATGAATTCACCATCTTCTACGGGGCGCTGATCCTCGCCTTCAACGGCGAGGCGGCGCACGCAACCGAGCTTGCCAAGAACCTCGCGGAACGCGTGCCCTTCTTCGACCTGGCCACCGCCGTTCATGCCTACGCCCTGGCCTGCGCGGGCCACAGCGACGAAGCGCGCACCATCCTCGAGCGCATGCAATGGCTCAGCCGAGAACGCTACCTCCTCCGTTCATTCACCCCGGCGGTCTATCTCGCGCTCGGTGACCCGGATGCCGCCATCGAGGAGCTTCAAGCCGCCAACGAAACCCGCTGCCCCTGGTTCTTCCA
>JBKQLG010000246.1:0-3060 GCA_052147235.1 Occallatibacter sp. | reverse complement strand
ACCGCGAGACCAAAGCCAAAATCGACGCGATTTGGGCCAGTCTGGGGCTGTGATGCTAACGAGTGAATTGGGTTGGAGAAACGGCTATATGCGGGTTTAGTATGGTGTCACAACTCGTGTGTCCCTTCTGACACTATGTATTGAGCAAACATCAGGGAGTAGGATGAGTCCAATGGAAACCAAAGTCAACGAATCAGCATATGGCAAAGTTCTCGGTGATCTTCGCGCAGCAATTGCAAAGCTGAAACCAGGCCAAGAAGTTCACGATATCATAGCGAGGCGCGACGAGGTCTTTGCTAAGTACCAACCGATTTTTTCGACTCAGCATCTTGAGAGTTTGTCTAAAGAGGAGTTCACCTCGTTTTTATATTTCGAGAATAATCAACATTGGAGTGGGCTCTACCGCAAAGGGCTTCACGCCGTCAACGATATGAGTAAGCTACGCAAAGCGCTTGAGATTTTGCTAGACGAAAGTGTACCAATCCAACAGAGGTTTCCGCAGGCCATAGGTTTAGTTGGAGGAATCGGAAAGGCCACTGCAACAGGCATACTGACCGTGGCTTATCCGAATGTTTACGGAGTTTGGAACAATACATCGGAAGCTGCGCTGAGAAAGGTTGGACTCTGGCCGGATTTTGCTAGGGGAGAAGGAATCGGCGAAAAGTACGCCAAGATTAATGCCATTCTTGCAAGAATCAGGACCGATCTTGGAATTGATTTCTGGACGCTCGACGCCTTATGGTGGGCCCTTTTGTCCCCGCAAGAAGCGATCGTTACTGTCGCCGGCAGCTCTGAACCACCCATGGAAGGCCTTCCTGCTCCAACGCAAGCTGGCGGGGGGTTCGCGCTAGAGCGCCAACTCCAAGAATTCCTACTTGAGAATTGGGACCGTTCGCCACTTGCGAGCGAGTGGACCATTTATAGTACCGACGATGATCCAGAGGCCGGTAACGAATTCCCTACAGATGTGGGTCGAGTCGATATTCTGGCTGCCCATAAAACGCAACCTCGGCTCCTTGTTATTGAACTTAAGAGAAACCAAAGCACTGATCAGACGGTCGGACAAGTTCTTCGTTACATGGGCTGGGTTGCAGAGCATGTTGGGAGAGAGACTGGAAAAACTGTTGAGGGCCTAATCATAGCTCGTACGGTAGACCAGGCAGCCTCGTATGCACTCACGCTGCTACCGAAGGTGAGTATGATGACATACGAGATCGAGTTTCGGTTGAAACGTTGGGAGGGTTTGCGAACGTAAAGGCACATATTCTAAGGCCCGGTGTCTCAGTTCCAGATTTTCGGACCTGAGATACCACGAACCCGAACCAGCGTTATTCTGATCTCTGATCTCCGTAGCGGGATCACGAACCCCGTGCGCGAAGCGCGCCCGCCTGGACGGCAAGTCCCCGCACCGCAGGCGCCTCTGCTATACCCTAGATTCATGCAGCTCGCTTCCTCCTCGCTCTCTTACGGCCTTCTCGCAGCAATGCTCTTTGCCGCCGCGCCCTTGCGCGCGCAGCAGGATCCCTTTCGCTGGATGGACTTCCACTCCGCGCAGGACCGGGACGTGGTGGCGTGGGTGACGCGCTCGCTGGCCATCGAAAAGTGGACGGCGATACGCGAGATCGGCGTGCAGTACGACGCGGCGCTGGTCATCACCACGGAGCGCGCCTCGCCGCAATCGCCCCCTTCGGAGGACACCTTCACGGTTTGGAGCCTCTCGCTGACCAGCCACGACGGCACACGGCTGCTCAAGGGCGCGAATCTGCGCCTGCTGGACTGGATGCTGCTGGCCGACGGCGCGCCGCGGGAGCTGGGCGCTCTTTACGACGACTGCAACCAATGCGCGGCGGAGACGTTTTTCACCGCCTTTCATTACGACTTCTCGCAGCATATGTGGGCGGCGCGCTGGATGCGCGGCAGCCAGGCAGCGCCGATCTGGAGCGTGAATCCCGCCCAGGGCGCCGCGCTGACGCAGGTCTACGCGCTGCTGACCGAGCCGAACGGACGGCAACTGATGGGCACATGGAGCCACATCGACCATGGCAAAGAAAATCCCGAGGACAGCGTCTACCGCTATGATCTGGACCCGATTCACGGCCTGGAGCGCACGCAACTGCTCAGCGGCAAGGATGCCGAATCGATGAAGCAGCGGCTCTGCGGCGCTGAGGGCGCGATGGCCGGTCTGGAGCGCGGGCAGGACTCCTTGCTCTGCCAGCAGACCTACAAGCCGCGCATCGCGCGCAAGCCCGTCCTCACCCCGCCGGCCAACAATCGCGGCCAGTCCGTGCCGCCGAAGGCGCGGCGCTGATGGATTTCATCGTATACTGGCCTTATGTCGATTGCAGACAACATCCGGGGTATCGCCAAGGGCATGAGCATCACCTTCAGCGAGATTCTGCAACCCACATTGGTGGAGAACTACCCCGACGGCGCGGGCCCGCAGCGCGGAGCGGTCTTCGAGCCGCGCTACCGCGGCGCGCATGTTTTGCAGCGCGACGAGAACGGCCTGGAGAAGTGCGTGGCCTGCTTCCTCTGCGCCGCCGCCTGCCCTGCGAATTGCATTTATATCGAAGCCGCGGAGAACACCGAGGAGCAGCGCATCTCTTCTGCCGAGCGCTACGCCAAGGTCTATAACATCGACTACAACCGCTGCATCTTTTGCGGCTACTGCGTGGAAGCCTGCCCCACCGATGCCATCACCCACGGCCACGGCTTCGAGCTGGCCACGCTGAACGCCACCAACCTGGTCATGCGCAAGGAAGATATGCTGGTGCCGGTGAGCGCGCTGACGGCGGCAAAGTAGCACCCCATTCTTTTCGCAATCGCCTCAACTCGCAGACTCCGTTATCCTAAAGAAGTTGGCCGCATTTCCTGTTTCTCCCCGCGGTCGGCGAGGCGAGAGCGATTTTAGGGGCTTTTTCAGCGAAAAACCATCGGAGTGAAATGACGAAAGCGCACCAGCACCCACTAAAAAAGATTCTTGAAAGCCGCATCGCCATCATCGACGGAGCGATGGGCACGACGATCCGCACCAATGGCATGACGGAAGCGGATATCCGC
>JBKQLG010000245.1:0-3651 GCA_052147235.1 Occallatibacter sp. | reverse complement strand
CTTCTTCGTGTAGCGTTGAAACTCCGCCTGCCGAGCCAAAGTAAGTTGTTGCATTCGTGATCCACCTCTGAATATAGCTTCACTCAAAGGCCATAAGGATCAAAGAGTTTTTCAGAGGTTCCCTAATGGAGAACGGTATTCCTCCCCACTGGGAAACACAACCAACAAGCGTACGCTGTGTGTGCGCCGTACCGGATAATAATTTGGGTTCTTTGGTTCTTTTGCGGAGCCTCGGTTTCGATGTATCCTGATTTTAGTGCTGAGGATATTAAAGTCGTGTGCTTGGCACCGAAAGAAGAATCTGCCTGACGAATATGAGGATTTGGACGGGTATAACGTTAATGATATTCACAACAGTAGAAGCAGAAAGGAATGGGAGATGATGAGAGAACAATATAAAGGTTTTTTTATGAACGCGGGAGCATACGAGTTGCAAAATGATCTCGGATGGAGCCCGAATCTCATCATTGAAAAACATTACGGTGATAGTGTAACCGCAACTGAGATTCTAACTGCTCTGGGCGTTTTTGAAACAAGAAATGAGGCCATCCGCGCAGCTCTGGCACATGGCCGTGGTGTAATTGACAGTGGGTTCCAGCCAGATGCATCACACATGAACTAACCACAAAGCCTGGGTGCCCCAGGTCCCGCCTTTGAGACCTGGGATGCGACAAAGCTTATGCGAGCGAACAGCGAGCGTCTGCCCCACCGCAGGTGGTTAGTCGTTGTAGTTGAGGCTTTCCAGTCCAAGGAAGACCGCTCCGCCGCCGAGTTCTTCTTCGATGCGCAGCAACTGGTTGTACTTGGCGATGCGGTCGGTGCGGCTGACCGAGCCGGTCTTGATCTGGCCCACGCCGGTGGCTACGGCCAGGTCCGCAATGAAGGTGTCCTCGGTTTCGCCCGAGCGGTGCGAGATCACCGAGGTGTAGCCGTAGCGGCGGCCCAGGTCGATGGCCTCCAGCGTCTCGGTGATGGTGCCGATCTGGTTGAGCTTGATGAGAATGGAGTTGCCGACGCCTTCCTCGATGCCGCGCTGTAGCCGCTTGATGTTGGTGACGAAGATGTCGTCGCCGACCAACTGAATGCGGCTGCCCAGCCTGTCGGTGAGAATCTTCCAGCCCGCCCAGTCGTCCTCGGCCAGGCCGTCTTCGAGCGAGACGATGGGATACTGGCGGGTCCAGTTGTCGTAGAAGGCTACCATCTCTTCGCTGGTCAGCTCGCGCTTGTCGCTCTTCTTGAAGACGTAGCGATTCTTTTCTTTGTCATAAAACTCACTTGACGCCGGATCGAGCGCAATGGCGATCTGCTCGCCCGGTTTGTAGCCGGCCGCCTCAATGGCTTCCAGGATCAGCTCAATCGCCTCGCTGTTGGACTTCAGCGAGGGAGCGAAGCCGCCCTCATCGCCCACGGCGGTGTTGTAGCCCTTCTTCTTGAGCACGCCGCGCAGGGTGTGGAAGGTCTCGGCGGCCCAGCGCAGCGCCTCGCTGAAGCGCTCCGCGCCCACCGGCATGATCATGAACTCCTGGAAGTCCACATTGCTGTCGGCGTGCGCCCCGCCGTTCAGCACATTCAGCATCGGCGTGGGCAGGATGCTGGCGTTGACGCCGCCCAGATAGCGATAGAGGGGAATCTCCAGCGTCTGCGCCACGGCGCGCGCCGCGGCCATAGAGACGGCCAGAATGGCGTTGGCGCCCAGCTTGGACTTGTTCGGCGTGCCGTCCAGCGCGATCATCGTCTGGTCGAGCAGCCGCTGGTTCGCCGCGTCCATGCCCTCCAGCTCGGGAGCAATCACGCTTTCCACGTTTTCCACGGCCTGCAACACGCCCTTGCCCAGATAGTGGCTCTTGTCGCCGTCGCGCAGCTCCACGGCCTCATGCTCGCCGGTGGAAGCGCCCGAGGGCACGATGGCGCGGCCCAGCGCGCCGCTTTCCAGGATGACGTCCGCTTCCACAGTCGGATTGCCGCGCGAGTCCAGAACCTCGCGGGCGCGGATGGCAACAATCTCAGTCATGTCGGACCTCGCAATGCGATGTTGCAGCCGGTCATTCAGTTGCGGACGGCGATCCACGGCAAGAGCCTCTCCGGCGGCACTTTGAATCGTGCTCAGAAGCTCCTGCACCTTCGTGATTCCTCTCCGTCCAAATTCCCAAAGGAATTTGATGTCACGCAAGGATTCTAGCAAACAGGGCTTAGGAGAACGATGAAATGCCTTTCCCTGGGGCAAATCGTTGCCGGCATAGGAACGGCGTCATAATGGTTGCCTTTATTGATTCGTGACGTCCAAGGCACGTCCCCGGCTGCTCGTCAGGCCATCGGCTGCCGATCCGCGCTAGCCTTGAATTGGGTACGTCTGCGCGCCGCTATCGCGCGGACGAAAGATTGCGTGCAACTATCACCGCCAGGCGGGGTTTGAATATACAGAGAGTATTTTGCCTCGCCTCGAATCAAGGAGACTTGGATGAACCGGTCGATTCATGTGTGCGCCTTGCTGCTGATGGCTTCTGCCGCTCTGGGAGCGCAGGAGGCAAGTCAATCCAGCCCCTACGAGGGAACCTCGACGCCTCCGCCGGACAACACCATCGTGACCACTAGAACTCCCCATGCCAAGCCGCCGGCCGGACAACCAGCCCAGCATGCCGCCGCGCCTGTTCAGGATCTGGCGCAGACGCCGGCCCCGCCCGCTTCTCCCGATCCAGCCGTGAGCGCACCCGCCCCGGATGGCGGAGTTGTTGCGGTCCCGCAGAGCGCTCCCGCTCCGTTGCAACCGACGCTGACGCAGCGCGACTACGACGCCGATCCGGATGGCGACATCGTGCACCCGCATCCCTTGCGCCCCGGCGAACTCCCCGAAGGCGCCACCATTCGCGTCGAACTGCTCGATCAGCTCTCCACCACCGCCAGCGAGAAGGGCGAAGCCTTCCGCAGCCGCGTGGCCTCGGACGTTTTGCAGGGCGGCCAGGTGCTGATTCCCGCGGGAGCGGAGATTGACGGGCGGCTTGCCGATGTCTCCAGCGGCCATCCCGGCGGTCACGGCTCCATGATTCTGCGGCCGGAGACGGTGATTCTGGCCGATGGCACGCGCTACCAATTGCACGCCGAGGTCACCGCAACACCCGGCGCAAACTCCAAAGTCGGTAGCGAAGGCAAAATCCTGCCCGCCTCGCGTTTCAAGCGCGACGGCATCGAATACGGAGGAGCCGTAGGGGCCGGCGCAACGACTGGCGCGATTGTCGGCGGCCCGGTGGGCGCTATGACCGGCGGCCTAATCGGAGCCGGTGTCGTCACGGCTCACCTGCTCATCAGCCATCCTCAGGCTACGCTTGAGCAGGGTACTGTCCTGATCTTCACTCTCACCGAACCGCTGCAAATGGCCCCGGCCAGCGCTACTGGCAACTGACATCTTCCTTACTGGGCGTAACGAAGCGGACTATATTGGTTCCAGTGGAGCTCCATGTCTGCCGCCGCGGTGACTTCCAAAGGGCAGATTACGATTCCGCTCGAGGTCCGCATGAAGCAAGGCACGGCGATCATCATAGGAGCAGGTCCAGCCGGACTAACCGCGGCGCTCGAGTTACAGAGGCATTCGGGTGTCAAGCCCATTGTGCTTGAGGCCAGTCAGGTGATAGGCGGTATCTCGCGGACGATTCGCTA